>NZ_JBSFDB010000044.1:0-62293 GCF_053593695.1 Streptomyces sp. NPDC002144 | reverse complement strand
GCGGAGGAGCGGGGGGGGGGGCGCCCCCCCGCCCCCCCCCCACCACCCACCCGTCCTCGATCTCCGGCGCCCCGGGGGGCCGGGCACAACACAGGGCCCCGGAACCGGCGCAGGGGTCCCGGGGCCCGGTCAGGGGGCGGCCGCCACAGAGCCGCCTGCCGCGGCCGTCATACGCGCCGCAGCACCGCCACCACCTTGCCGAGGATGGTCGCGTCGTCGCCGGGGATCGGCTCGTACGCGGAGTTGTGCGGGAGGAGCCAGACATGACCGTCCTCGCGCTTGAAGCGCTTCACGGTGGCCTCGCCGTCGAGCATCGCGGCGACGATGTCGCCGTTCTCCGCGACGGGCTGACGGCGGACCGTGACCCAGTCGCCGTCGCAGATCGCGGCCTCGATCATCGAGTCACCGACGACCTTCAGGACGAACAGCTCGCCGTCACCGACCAGCTGGCGGGGGAGAGGGAAGACGTCCTCGACCGACTCCTCGGCGAGGATCGGACCACCGGCGGCGATCCGGCCGACCAGCGGGACGTACGACGCGGCGGGCTTGCCGGCGGTGTCGGTGGGCTGCACGGTGGCGGCCTGGTCGGAGCCGCGCACCTCGTACGCGCGCGGGCGGTGCGGGTCGCGGCGCAGGAAGCCCTTGCGCTCCAGAGCCATCAGCTGGTGTGCGACGGACGAGGTGCTGGAGAGGCCGACCGCCTGGCCGATCTCCCGCATCGACGGCGGGTAGCCGCGCCGCTGGACGGAATCCCTGATGACCTCGATCACCCGGCGCTGGCGGTCGGTGAGTCCGGAGCTGTCCGCCCTGATGCCTGGAGGTCGGCCCGGCAGGGAGCGCTTGTGCCCCTCGGGATTCACGGTTTCGTTCATCGCATGCACCGGCTCGAGTCGGCCCTGGGAGCGGTCCTGGGCAGTGATGGTGGCACTGTCTGCGGTGGTGGTCACGTCGGCCCCTCTCGATGGTCTCCCTGCTGGACAACGGTAGTTGCTTTCGAAAGGTTGCGCCAAACACACGTTCGAGTGAAAAAACGCGGATCGCCTTACTTGATCATGTGTCTGGGTGTATGGCTAACGCGGCACCTGGCGGGCAAAAGGGCTCATTGTTGTACTCTTCACCGCCGGGGTGATGGCCTCGTGGGTCTGCGCCCAGTCTGCCATCCGGCGTGCCCGCAACCGGGAACCGGCCCCCATTTCTGCGGGAGTCGCACGCCCTCTCCTTGTGGCGCCCACGGTATCTCCCCACGTGCCGTAACGGTACGCCTGTGCGCGTGTGCATTCCGTGCGGCGGAGCAGTCGTATGGCACATGCCAATACATGCGCGACACGCGCGAACGGCGTGTATGTATGAGCCAATCCCCACATCTAGTGGTTGGATTGCAACAGCAGCCCAGAAGTTGTGGTCCCCCGGGTCTCCGGACCCATGGTCATCGCCTATGCTTGGGGCTGCTTCGAGGGGCCCATGGGGCTCAGCGAGGCTATTGAGTCTGCTGTGAGGAGGGTTGGAAGATCATGCACTGCCCCTTCTGCAGGCACCCCGACAGCCGCGTCGTCGACAGTCGTACGACCGACGACGGCACGTCGATCCGCAGGCGCCGTCAGTGTCCTGACTGCTCCCGTCGTTTCACGACGGTGGAGACGTGCTCACTGATGGTGATCAAGCGGTCCGGAGTCACCGAGCCCTTCAGCCGTACCAAGGTCATCAACGGTGTGCGCAAGGCATGCCAGGGACGGCCTGTTACCGAGGACGCCCTCGCCCAGCTCGGCCAGCGGGTCGAGGAGGCGGTGCGGGCCACCGGAAGCGCCGAGCTGACCACCCACGACGTGGGGCTGGCCATACTCGGCCCGTTGCAGGAACTCGACCTTGTCGCGTATCTGCGATTCGCCTCCGTCTACCGGGCGTTCGACTCGCTCGACGACTTCGAGGCCGCGATCGCGGAACTCAGGGAGGAGACGCGACCCGCCGGCGCGGACGACGACGTCCGCGAGGATGCCGGCGCGGGGAGCCGGGAAGACGACATCGGGCCCGGAGGGACCGCCCAGGTCCCCGAGCCCGCGCACGCCGCCGACTGATCGGCGGGCCGGAACGCGGGGCGCAAGCCCCTTTGTCCGGCCGGACGGCGGCGATCGAGACCTGTTGCGGGCGTAGCGAGTGGGTGCCCGCAACACCAGACAGAACACCGTGCCACGGGAACAACGGGGCACTTCAGGGCGTTTTAGCCCGTACAGGGAGGCGGCATGACAGAGACGGCGAGCGGTCCGGCACGGAGTTCCCGCGCCAAGGGCACCAAGGCGACCAAGGGACTGCGTATCGAGCGCATCCACACCACCCCCGGCGTGCACCCGTACGACGAGGTGGCCTGGGAGCGCCGTGACGTCGTCATGACCAACTGGCGCGACGGCTCGGTCAACTTCGAGCAGCGCGGCGTCGAGTTCCCCGACTTCTGGTCGGTGAACGCGGTCAACATCGTCACCAGCAAGTACTTCCGCGGTGCCGTGGGCACCCCGCAGCGCGAGACCAGCCTCAAGCAGCTGATCGACCGCATCGTGAAGACGTACCGGAAGGCCGGCGAGGACTACAAGTACTTCGCCTCGCCCGCCGACGCGGAGATCTTCGAGCACGAGCTGGCGTACGCCCTCCTGCACCAGGTCTTCAGCTTCAACAGCCCCGTCTGGTTCAACGTCGGCACCCCGCAGCCCCAGCAGGTGTCCGCCTGCTTCATCCTGTCCGTCGACGACTCCATGGAGTCGATCCTCGACTGGTACAAGGAAGAGGGCATGATCTTCAAGGGCGGCTCCGGCGCCGGCCTGAACCTCTCCCGTATCCGCTCCTCCAAGGAGCTGCTGTCCTCCGGTGGCAACGCCTCCGGCCCGGTCTCCTTCATGCGCGGCGCCGACGCCTCCGCCGGCACCATCAAGTCCGGTGGCGCCACCCGCCGGGCCGCGAAGATGGTCATCCTCGACGTCGACCACCCGGACGTCGAGGACTTCATCGAGACCAAGGTGAAGGAGGAGGAGAAGATCCGCGCCCTGCGTGACGCGGGCTTCGACATGGACCTCGGCGGCGAGGACATCACCTCCGTCCAGTACCAGAACGCCAACAACTCGGTCCGTGTCAACGACGAGTTCATGAAGGCGGTCGAGCAGGGCGGCAAGTTCGGCCTCCGCGCGCGGATGACCGGCGAGGTCATCGAAGAGGTCGACGCCAAGACCCTGTTCCGCAAGATGGCCGAGGCCGCCTGGGCCTGCGCCGACCCGGGCATCCAGTACGACAACGTCATCAACCACTGGCACACGTGCCCGGAGTCCGGCCGTATCAACGGCTCGAACCCGTGCAGCGAGTACATGCACCTGGACAACACGTCCTGCAACCTCGCCTCGCTGAACCTGATGAAGTTCCTCAAGGACGACGGCAAGGGCCACCAGTCCTTCGAGGTCGAGCGCTTCTCCAAGGTCGTCGAGCTCGTCATCACCGCGATGGACATCTCCATCTGCTTCGCCGACTTCCCCACCCAGAAGATCGGCGACAACACGCGCGCGTTCCGCCAGCTCGGCATCGGATACGCCAACCTCGGCGCCCTGCTGATGGCCACCGGCCACGCCTACGACTCCGACGGCGGCCGCGCCCTGGCCGGCGCCATCACCTCCCTGATGACCGGCACGTCGTACAAGCGCTCCGCCGAACTCGCCGCCGTGGTGGGTCCGTACGACGGCTACGCGCGCAACGCCAGTGCCCACAACCGCGTCATGAAGCAGCACGCCGACGCCAACGCCGTGGCCGTCCGCATGGACGACCTGGACACCCCGGTGTGGGCCGCCGCCACCGAGGCCTGGCAGGACGTGGTGCGCCTCGGCGAGAAGAACGGTTTCCGTAACTCCCAGGCGTCCGTCCTCGCCCCGACCGGCACCATCGGTCTGGCGATGTCCTGCGACACCACCGGCGTCGAGCCCGACCTGGCCCTGGTCAAGTTCAAGAAGCTCGTCGGCGGCGGCTCCATGCAGATCGTCAACGGCACGGTCCCGCAGGCCCTGCGCCGCCTGGGCTACCAGGAGGAGCAGATCGAGGCGATCGTCGCCCACATCGCCGAGCACGGCAATGTGATCGACGCCCCCGGGCTCAAGCACGAGCACTACGAGGTGTTCGACTGCGCCATGGGCGAGCGGGCCATCTCCCCGATGGGCCACGTGCGCATGATGGCCGCGATCCAGCCGTGGATCTCCGGCGCCATCTCCAAGACGGTCAACATGCCGGAGTCGGCGACCGTCGAGGAGGTCGAGGAGATCTACTTCGAGGCGTGGAAGCTGGGCGTCAAGGCGCTCGCCATCTACCGCGACAACTGCAAGGTCGGCCAGCCCCTCTCCGCGAAGACCAAGGAGAAGGAGAAGGCCGAGGTCACGGAGAAGGCCGAGGCGACCATCCGCGAGACGGTCGAGAAGGTCATCGAGTACCGCCCGGTCCGCAAGCGCCTCCCGAAGGGCCGCCCCGGCATCACGACGTCCTTCACGGTCGGCGGCGCCGAGGGCTACATGACCGCCAACTCCTACCCGGACGACGGTCTCGGCGAGGTCTTCCTGAAGATGTCCAAGCAGGGTTCGACTCTCGCGGGCATGATGGACGCCTTCTCCATCGCGGTCTCCGTCGGCCTCCAGTACGGCGTGCCCCTGGAGACGTACGTCTCGAAGTTCACCAACATGCGCTTCGAGCCGGCCGGTATGACGGACGACCCGGACGTGCGGATGGCGCAGTCGATCGTCGACTACATCTTCCGCCGCCTGGCGCTGGACTTCCTGCCCTTCGAGACGCGCTCCGCGCTCGGCATCCACTCCGCCGAGGAGCGCCAGCGTCACCTGGAGACCGGGTCCTACGAGCCGTCCGAGGACGAGGTCGACGTCGAGGGTCTCGCCCAGTCGGCGCCCCGTGCCCAGGAGCTGAAGGCCGTCGCCACGCCGCGTGCCGAGGTCCAGGCGGCCAAGCCCGCTCCGAAGCAGGCCCACACCAGCGCCGAACTGGTCGAGATGCAGCTGGGCATCCAGGCCGACGCCCCGCTGTGCTTCTCCTGCGGTACGAAGATGCAGCGGGCCGGTTCCTGCTACATCTGCGAGGGCTGCGGGTCGACCAGCGGCTGCAGCTGATGTGACCCAGCCGTCAGGGCGGTGGCACCGGGACTCCGGTGCCACCGCCCTTCGCGCTCTTCGGGGCGGGGCCGCCCCTGTCAGGACGCCGCCTTCGTGTGCTTGAGAATTCCACTTTCCCCACAGAAGGATCACAGGTTAGGCTCCCCCGGCGCACGACCGGCGCGAACATCGGGGTGGGGACGTGGGGGACATGGTCGACGAATTCGCCGACACCAAGCAGGACATGGGCAGCGAGCCCGTAATAGGCGGCAGCAAGCCCGAGAAGAGCGTGGACACGGGGGCTCAGGTCATCGCGGCGATCGTGGTGGTCGTGGGCCTCGCCGGCGCCCTGTGGGTCCTCGGGGGAGGCAGGGACGCGGCGGGTGACACCAAGCCCGCCGTCTGCGAGACCACGCATGACGCCAAATCGTCCAAGCACACCGCGGCACAGCTGTGCACGGCGCTCAACCGTTCCGACCTGCCGACGCTCCTCGGCACGCCGGACGAGCTGGCGATCAGTGCCAGCGGCAACGTGAGCACGTCCACCTCCGCCAACGGAACCAAGACGGATTTCCCGGAGGCGGACGTCGACCTGAAGACCTACTCCCTGGAGCTCTCCGCGTCCGACGACGACTTCCCGGTGTCGGAGCTGGCCGACTTCCTCGGCGACACCGTCCAGAAGAGGAGTTTGCTCGGCCACCCCGCGGTCCTCTACTCGGACCACACCACCGCCCTGCACTTCAACCTGGGCGGCGGCAAGGTCCACACGGGCCCCGGAGGCATCGCCCGCACTCTGATCGTCGCCAAGGACGCCAAGGACGGCGGCGGTTCCTTCGAGGTGTCCATCTGGCGCCAGGACTTCGCGACACCCGACGACGCGGCGCTGTTCCGCGTCGCCGAGAAGGTGCTGCCGACGGTCCCGGGGTGGACCGCCGGCTGACCGGAGGTCAGGACTGGTCGATCCGGCCCATGGTCCGGGTGAACGTCGCGGGGTCGTCCTCGTGACCGTGGACGCCCGGACGGAAGTTCCAGGAGCCCGACTCGTCCCGCACGAACTCCCCGACGGTGGCCGCCGTAGCCCCGAGGACGTCTCCGAAGTCGTCCTCGGCGAGCACGGTGTAGCCCTCCCGTATGCGCCACCCCGGGTTGATCACGCTGACGAAGGTCCGGTGTGCCGCGCGCTGCTGGATGACGACGCCGACGACCACGCGCGCGTACCGGTCGCTGAGCCGGTCCAGCTCCAGCGTCATGACCTCGTCCCAGCCGAAACCCTTGCCGTCCTTGCTGTCCCGGTTGAGGTAGATGGTGCCGTCGGGGGAGCGGCTGTCGAAGTGCACCACATAGGCCGGATCGCCGTCCGCGTCGCCCACCGGGTAGGTGGCGGCGACGATGTCCAGATCGGTGGGCGGCTGACCCGCCGGACTCGGATCCCACTTGAGGGCGATCTCGACCTTGCGGATCCCCTTGTTGACGCCGTTCACCACAGCTCCCCTTCCCCGTCTCCCCGTGTCCTCCTTGCGGCCCGAATTCCCGGGCGGACAAGGCCAGTTGTCCATCCTGCCATGTGTGCGCGCACGCGTGCGCGGGAGCTGTCCGCCGGAGCGTGACCGGCGCCACGCTCCGTGGCCTTACCATGGCGCGGTGCTGGTCAAGTGGATTCGCTGCACCGTGGTGGACCGCCGCGGGTTCGAGCGGGGGCAGCGGAAGTGGGCGGGGCTTCTGGGGGAGCCGGGGTTTCGGGGACAGGGTGGTGGCTGGAGCCGGGGGCGGCCGGGCGTGGCGCACATCTTCTCGTTCTGGGAGAGCCGTTCCTTCTACGACTCCTTCATGGCCCGTTCGCACGACCGGCTGGCGGCGGCCCAGTCCGGCACGTTCAAGGACGCCCAGGTGAGGCTCTTCGACTACCGCTTCGACGTGAAGACCGGCTTCGAACCGCGTTTCACGGACGCCGATCTGCTGCGTGTCGCCCTGTGCCGGGTGCACGAGGAACGGGCGGAGCACTTCACCCTCATGCAGGAGAAGGTCTGGAACCCCGCCATGGCCGGCTCCCCGGGCATGATCCGGGGGCTGTTCGGCGAGGCGCCTGGGCATGAGTTCCTGGTGCTGTCGATGTGGCGCTCGGCGGCCGAACACGGCAAGTACCGCACCGAGCGGGTGGAGCGGCTCGCGCTGCGGGCCCAGACGGAGGCGGACGTCGCGTCGCTCACCGGAGACATCGTGGCACTCGAGCCGACCTGGATCGTCTGAGGTGTGGGTTTGAAAAATGGACGCACAAATCGTGCGCTCGGGGGGTCTGTGACGCGAAAACTGTGTGACCTACGCCGTATGGGGTGGGTACGAGTGCTCGATCGGCCGTCACTCGATCTAGGGTCTTGGCATGGCACGACCACGGCGCATCGTCCTTGTCCGGCACGGAGAGTCAACGGGCAATGTTGATGACACCGTGTACGAGCGTGAACCCGACCACGCCCTCGCCCTGACCGACCGCGGCTGGCAGCAGGCGGAGGAGACGGGGAAACGGCTGCGTGAGGTGTTCGCGCGCGAGCGCGTGAGCGTGTATGTCTCCCCGTACCGCCGTACGCACGAGACCCTGCGTGCCTTCCATCTCGACCCCGACCTCATACGGGTCCGGGAGGAACCCCGGCTGCGCGAGCAGGACTGGGGGAACTGGCAGGACCGCGACGATGTCCGGCTGCAGAAGGCCTATAGGGACGCGTACGGCCACTTCTTCTACCGCTTCGCCCAGGGCGAGTCCGGCGCCGACGTCTACGACCGGGTCGGCGGCTTCCTGGAGAGCCTGTTCCGCAGCTTCGAGGCCCCCGACCACCCGCCGAACGTCCTTCTGGTGACCCATGGCCTGGCCATGCGGCTGTTCTGCATGCGCTGGTTCCACTGGACGGTCGCGGAGTTCGAGTCGCTGGCCAATCCGGGGAACGCGGAGATGCGGATGCTCGTTCTCGGGGACGACGGCAAGTACACGCTTGACCGTCCTTTCGAACGCTGGCGAGATCCGGAGCCGTACGGGATCACCGGATAGAGTGGCGGAACGATGACCCCTGACTCCTCTCACGAGCGCCTGGAGCGCGCTCTGGCCAGCCTGCGCGGACTGGCGGTGGGGGACGCGCTGGGCTCCCAGTTCTTCGTACCGGCGAACTATCCGCTGCTGCAGCGGCGTGAGCTGCCGCCGGGATCCTGGCAGTGGACCGACGACACGGAGATGGCCTGTTCCGTGGTCGCCGTCCTCGCCGCCCATGGCCGCATCCACCAGGACGCCCTGGCGCTCTCCTTCGCCGAGCACCATGACTTCGACCGCGGATACGGTCCGGCCGTCAACCGCCTGCTCCGACTGGTCCGCGAGGGCGGCGACTGGCGAGAGCTGGCGGCCGAGCTCTTCAACGGGCAGGGGTCCTGGGGCAACGGGGCGGCGATGCGGATCGCCCCGCTGGGCGCCTGGTACGCGGACGACCCGGAGCAGGCGACCCATCAGGCGGAGATCTCCGCGTACCCCACCCATCAGCACCGTGAGGCCGTCGTGGGTGCCATGGCCGTGGCCGCGGCGGCCGCGCTGGCCGCCTCACCCGGTGGCCCTCCGAGCCCGGAGATCCTTCTCGACCGTGTCATCGAGCTCGTCCCCAAAAGCGCGGTTGGTGCGGGCCTGCGGCGGGCGCGGGACATGCTCGACTACGACGATCCGGGCACCGTGGCGGCCGTGCTGGGCTGCGGACGGCGTACGTCGGCCCATGACACCGTGCCCTTCGCCGTGTGGTCGGCGGCGCGGGCGCTCGGTGACTTCGAGCGGGCGTTCTGGGCCACGGCCCAGGTCGGCGGGGACGTTGACACCACCTGCGCCATCGTGGGCGGTGTGATCGCCGCCGGGAAGGCGGGTGTGCCGCCGGCCGCGTGGGCGGATCGGACGGAGGCCCTGCCGGACTGGGTGCCCCACGTGACGTGACGCCCGCCTGAGGGGGCAGCCACGGATCCGCAAGGTCCGGTAGAAACTCTTCGTGTTCGTAGGGAACTCTGCGTAACCGCTCGTCCGTTGTCCCAGATGACGGTCCCACCTCGGGCGGGACGCAGCTGGGCAGGGGAGTGGGGGGTGGTCATGCGGTTGGCGTTCTGGTGCGCTGCGCGCGGTGTGCGGATGGCCGGGACGGCGTCCTCGCCGTCGGTCCCCTGGACCCGCCCCGGCCATCCGCGGCTCTGTGCGGGTGGCCGCTCAGGCCGCTCCCGAGGTCGCCGTCCCGGCGAGCGCCTCCAGGTCGCTCTTGCGGACCCGGATCACCAACCAGGCGGTGCCGAGAGCGAGTACGGCCATGGCCGCAGCCGCCACGAAGCCCATCGAGATGCCGTGGGCGAGCACCTCGTGGCCCCAAGTGCCGGGCAGCTGATGCGTCTTGGCGAACTCAGCCTTCTGCTCCGCCGAACCGTCGGCGAGGAACTTCGGCAGTTGCTTGCGCGCCTCGTCCCTGCTCGCCGAGCCGAACACCGTGGTCAGGATGGACAGGCCGAGCGAACCGCCCACCTGCTGCATGGCGTTCAGCAGTCCGGAGGCCGCGCCCGCCTCGTGCTGGGCGACGCCGGAGACCGCGGTCACCGTGAGCGTCACGAAGTTGAGGCCCATGCCGAAACCGAACACCAGCATGGGACCGAGCACTCCGCCCGCGTACGAGCTGTCGGAGCTGATCAGCGTCTGCCAGGCAAGCCCGGTCACCGCGAGGGCCGAACCCGTGAGCATGAACGGCTTCGGGCCGAGCACCGGAAGGAAGCGCTGCGACAGCCCCGCGCCGATCGCGATCACGACCGTCACCGGCAGGAAGGCGAGGCCGGCCTGGATGGGGCTGTACCCCAGCACGTTCTGCACGAAGAGAACGATGTAGAAGAACATGCCGAACATTGCCGCGGCCAGGCTGAGCATGATCACGTATGTGCCGGAGCGGTTGCGGTCGGCGAACATCCGCAGCGGGGTGATCGGTTCCTTGGCCCGGGACTCGACGAGGGCGAAGGACACCAGGAGGATCACGGCGGCCGCGAAGGAGCCGATGGTCAGGCTGTCCCGCCAGCCGTCGTCCGCCGCGCGGATGAAGCCATAGACGAGGGACGCCATGCCGGCCGTCGAGGTCAGGGCACCGGCGATGTCGAAGCGTCCGGTGTGGCGCTCGGACTCGTTGATGTAGAGCGGCGCGAGCAGGGCGATCACCACGCCGATGGGCACGTTCACGAAGAGCACCCAACGCCAGTCGAGCCACTCGGTGAGCATGCCGCCCGCGAGCAGGCCGATCGCACCACCGCCCGCGGAGACCGCGGCGAAGACCCCGAAGGCCCGGTTGCGCTCGGGCCCCTCCGGGAACGTCGTGGTGATCAGTGCCAGCGAGGTGGGCGACGCGATCGCGCCACCCATGCCCTGCAGGACACGGGCGGCCAGCAGTTGCCAGGGCTCCTGGGCGAGTCCGCCGAGCAGCGAGGCGAAGGTGAAGAGCAGGATGCCGGTCATGAAGACCCGGCGACGGCCGAGGATGTCGCCGGCCCGGCCGCCCAGGAGCAGCAGGCCGCCGAAGGTGAGTGTGTAGGCGCTGACCACCCAGGTGAGGTCCGTGGTGCTGAACTGCAGCGCGTCTTGAATGTGCGGGAGCGCGATGTTCACAATCGTCGCGTCGAGTACCACCATGAGTTGGCAGGCCGCGATGACCGCGAGCGCGATACCGGGATGCCCGTCCCGGCGCGCCGCACCTGGCTTCTGGTCCTTGATCAATTGAGAGGTTGTCACTATGGATCCCCCACGAATACGTTAGTGAACGCTCGCGTTCACTGCCGCGTCAACCGTAGTGAGTCCCCGATAGTGAACGCAAGCGTTCACTTAAATTGGCGTCGCGCGGCGAGTCCCCCGTCGTTGCCGCGCGGTTCCACTCCACCCCCGAAACCCCTGCTCCCCATGCTCGCTGGAGACACTCAGATGGTTACCTCGCGCTGGACGGCCGCCCCCGCTCAGGCGGCCTCCCTCCGTCGGCGCGGCGCCGTACTCGAACGCGCCATCCTCGATTCCGCCCTGGACCAGCTCAGTACGGTCGGCTGGAACGGCCTCACCATGGAGGGTGTCGCCGCAGGCGCCCAGACCGGAAAGGCCGCGGTGTACCGGCGCTGGCCCTCCAAGGAGGACCTCGTCGCCGACGCGCTGCAGGCCGGACTGCCCCGGTTCGAAGAGGTGCCCGACCTCGGCAGTGTGCGCGAGGACCTGCTCGCCCTGTGCCGCAACGCGCGCGACGCGATGTTCTCGCGCCCCGGTTCCGCCGTCCGCTCTGTCATTCACGAGTGCGATCCGATGCAGGCCGAGCGCTTCCACAGTGTGATCTTCAACGGGATCGTGGAGCCCACGGTCAAACTGCTCCATGAGGTCATCGAGCGGGGAATAGAGCGGAACGAGGTGCGGCCCGACGCGGCGAACAGCTATGTCTTCGATGCCATCCCGGCCATGATGATGTACCGCAACAAGATGCGCGGAAGCGAATGGCCGGACCGTGACATCGAGGAGATGATCGACCGGTTGATGGTTCCGCTGCTGCGCCCCAACGGCGCCTGACGGCAGGGGCCGTCGCTCCTGACATGACTTTGGCAAGGCGGGGTGTCGCCGGGTGATCCGCGGGGCGTACGCTAAGGGCGCCATGCCGTACGAACCACCTACTCACACCGTCGAGCGCTCACTCCGCGCCACGACCGGGGCGAAGATCATTGCCGGTGTCGACGAGGTGGGGCGCGGCGCGTGGGCCGGCCCCGTCACCGTCTGCGCGGCGGTCACCGGACTGCGCCGGCCCCCCGAAGGCCTCACCGACTCCAAACTGCTCACCGTCAGGCGGCGCACCGCGCTCGCCCAGGAGTTGGAGAAGTGGGTGACTTCGTACTCACTGGGGCACGCCTCCCCAGAGGAGATCGACGACCTGGGCATGACGGCCGCCCTGCGACTGGCTGCCGTACGGGCCCTGGAGACCCTTCCGGTCCGGCCGGACGCGGTGATCCTGGACGGGAAGCACGACTACCTGGGGACCCCGTGGAGGGTCCGTACGGTCATCAAGGGCGACCGTTCGTGTGTGGCGGTCGCGGCGGCTTCGGTGATCGCCAAGGTTCAGCGCGACAAAATGATGGCCGAACTGGGTATCGACCATGCAGACTTCGGTTTTGCGGACAATGCCGGGTATCCGTCGCCCGTGCACAAGGCCGCACTGGAGGTGCGGGGTCCCACCCCGTACCACCGGTTGTCGTGGGCGTATCTTGATGCGCTGCCCCAGTGGCGTCACCTCAAGAAGGCCCGCAGCTGGGCGGACGGAAGCGTTCCGGAGATCGAGGGGCAGCTCGGCTTCGATTTCTGACGATTCCGCTCGCCCTCAGGTGCCACCCGCCGACGCCTGCCGTACCAGCGTTTGATAAATATCAGCCCATGCCTCTCATTCCCGAGGAGCCTCAGATTCACGAGAGTGCCCAGGGTCCCCGCGTCACTCCGGCCAGTGGCCGCACCGCGCCGACCCCTCGTCCCGTACCCGGTCCCCGTCCCGCGGCCCCGCCGCGGCCCGGTCGTCCCGGTCCGCACCGGCCCACTCCGCCGGTGCAACGTGCGTCGCACGACACTGCCGCGGCCAAGCCCGGACCTTCGGGTCCGGCCGCTTCCGCGTCCCCCGTCGCCGCTTCGGCGGCCCCGCAGATCCAGCTGATCCCCGCCTCGGTCGACGGCGCGCTCGACGCCGCCGAAGAGGCCGTGGACCTGCTGCTGGAGTCGGGGCGCGCTCCTGGCGACGTACTCGTCATCACCACCGGCGAGCAGCACCCGTGGGCCGCCCACGAACTGTCCTTCGGTGAAGCCTCCTACTGGTCGCAGCACGACGCGGGCGACGACGTCTTCTACGCCGACGCATCGGTCGCCTCGCGCGCGACCTCGCGTCCCGTGGTCGTGGTCGCCGTCAACGGTGGTCCCGCCGCTGTCGCCGCCACCGCCCTTCCGCTGGCCCATGCCCGGGCCGGCGCCCTGCTGATCGTCTGCGGCGACCCGCAGCAGATCAACTCGGTACTGGGCGCGGGCGTCTGATCCCCCCGGTACCTCCGGGGGGACACCCAGGCGGCCGGGGCGCCGTTGCGGTGGCATCAGCACGGCGGACGCTTCCGCGTGCGCGCACGACCTCAGCGAGGGACGCCGAGCGGGTGTCTCCGTCCGCCTTCGCGGCCGCCGCCGCGCGGTCGAGTCGGTCGCGCACGGACATGGGGGTGCGGTCACTCAGGCATGCGCAAAGCCAACCGATCGTGTTGCTCGGTCGAGTGCGCCTGTAACGGACGGACCGGCCGAGTTCCGCCCTGGCGCGGCTGGTTGAGTCGTCGCGGGCCGGCCGGGTGGGCCGCCGATCGATCGTACGGAGCGCGGCCGGGCGCGCCCGACGTATCTACGCGGCCATGATCATGCACGCCGAGCAGGCGTACGACAGAAGGCGTGCCGTCCGGGCCGCGCGGCCCGGCGATGCGATCAGCGGGCGGCGGCGCGGCGCAGGACCTCAGAGGCGGCACCGCCGGTGCGGGGCAGCGGAAGCGGCGCCTCGGACATGCCGAAAGGTTCCGGCGTGGAGTCCGCGCTCGGACGGCGACCGCCGCGCCCCTCTCCGAGCACCTGCCAGCCGTCCCGGGTCAGCGTGATGTACGCCCCGCAGCGCAGCCCGTGCAGCGTGCACGCGTCACGCAGGCCCCACATCCACGCGCCGTCCTCCTCCGTCCAACGGGAGTCGCCCTCACGGCAGTAGAGCAGCACCGCGGTGCGCACCGGGGTGCGGAGACGGAGGTCGTGCGGGATGACCCGGCGCAACTGGGCGAGCAGGGTGTTGCGGAACATCCAGCCGTCGGCGGGGGCCGGGCGGCGGACGAACGAGGCGCTCGCCCGTAGCCGTTCGTCCGGATCGAGCACGGCCACGATCGCGGTCGAGGGTTTGGGGCGGTGCCGGGAGTGCAGACCGCTGACGACCTCGCGGGGATTGCGCAGCAGCGGGATTCCCGCAGCGGCCCACTCCGCCGGTTCGAGCATGCGGACAAGGGGGTTGACGGATGCGGCGGACAGGTCGGCAGACGTCGACGTGGATGCCGCAGAGGACGGAGCGAATCCGAAGGTCACGGTCCTCCCTTCGGCTACGTGCCCATACTGCGGGCGAGGTCGGATTCGGGGGAGCGCGCACCGCAGCAGAGCCCTACCGGACCACGGGTGAGCCGTGCGGGGAGCGGAGTTCAATTCTTGCTGTCGAACTTGGATGCGGCAACGAGCAATTGGGGCCACTGACCGGTATCAGACGGTCTACGGTTTATATCCCTACCCAGTGGGCGGTGTTGCGACGCATGAGGTGACCGTTCACCTCGCGTTCGTACACCGTTGGGGCATAGGCCGTCCATAGGGGGTGCCGATGGGCGGAGCAGACCAGGCTTGTTGTGCACGGTCGCAGCTGACGGCGGTCAGCCCTGGACGGCCAGAACCAGCGGCAGCACCCCCTCCGCACCGGCGCGGAGGAGCAGGCGGGCCGCGATCGCCAGGGTCCAGCCGGTCTCGGTGAAGTCGTCGACCAGCAGCACCGGGCCGGCGGCCCCGACGAGGGCGGAGGCCAGAGCCGGCGGCACGGTCAGCGCGCCGTCGAGTGCCTTCAGACGCTGCGCGCTGTTGCTGCGGGGAAGACGGGTCGCGTCCTGCGTGTACTCCACCGAACCCAGCAGCGGCAGTCTGCCGACCTCCGAGATGCGGGCGGCCAGCGAACCGATCAGCTGGGGCCGGCTGCGAGAGGGGACGGTGACCACACCGACCGGACGCGGCTGCGCGTCCGCCACTCCCGGGGCCCAGCCGCCGGGGCCCCTGGCCCAGTCGGCGAGCACGCCCACGACAGCCTTCGCCACGTCGTCCGGCACGGGGCCGTCCGGAGCCTCGGGAGCGAACATCGGGCGCAGCCGGTTGCCCCAGCCGATGTCCGACAGACGGCCCAACGCCCTTCCGACGAAGGCCTGTTCACCGGCCGGAATACGCCCCTTGAGGTCGACGCCGATCGCCGGCAGCCCGGTCGGCCACATGCGACGCGGCTCCACCTCCACGCCCGCCCGGCCCAGATCGTCCCGCGCCGCGTCCAGGGCGGCCGTCGAGGTGCCGGCCGTGAACCGTGCTCCCGCGCAGTTGTCGCAGCGGCCGCAGGGCTTGGCGCCCTCGTCGTCCAACTGGCGTTGCAGGAACTCCATCCGGCAGTCCGCCGTAGCCGCGTAGTCGCGCATCGCCTGCTGCTCGGCCGCACGCTGACGGGCGACCCACGCGTAGCGGTCGGCGTCGTACGTCCAGGGGCGGCCGGTCGCGATCCAGCCGCCCTTGACCCGCTTGACCGCACCGTCGACGTCGAGCACCTTGAGCATGCTCTCCAGGCGGGAGCGGCGCAGCTCCACCAGGGGTTCCAGGGCGGGCAGGGAGAGCGGCCTGTCCGCGCGCGCGAGGACGTCCAGCGTGCGCCGCACCAGGTCCTCCGAGGGGAAGGCCAGCGACGCGAAGTACTCCCAGATCGCCTCGTCCTCCTTGCCCGGGAGCAACAGCACCTCGGCGTGCTCGACGCCGCGTCCGGCGCGGCCCACCTGCTGGTAGTACGCGATGGGGGAGGAGGGCGAGCCGAGGTGCACCACGAAGCCGAGATCCGGCTTGTCGAAGCCCATGCCGAGCGCGGAGGTGGCGACCAGGGCCTTCACCCGGTTGGCGAGGAGGTCGTCCTCGGCCTGCAGCCGGTCGGCGTTCTCCGTCTTGCCGGTGTACGAGGCGACGGAGTGCCCGCGATGCCGGAGAAAGGCGGTGACCTCCTCGGCGGCGGCCACCGTGAGCGTGTAGATGATCCCGGAACCCGGCAGCTCGCCCAGATGATCGGCGAGCCAGGCCATCCGGTGCGCGGCGTCCGGCAGCCGCAGAACCCCCAGGGTCAGGCTCTCCCGGTCCAGCGGACCGCGCAGTACCAGGGCGTCCGACGTGCCCCCGGTGCCGAGCTGCTCCGCGACATCGGCGGTCACCCGGGCGTTGGCGGTCGCTGTGGTCGCCAGTACGGGAACCCCCGGGGGGAGGTCGCCCAGCATGGTGCGCAGCCGTCGGTAGTCGGGGCGGAAGTCATGGCCCCAGTCGGAGATGCAGTGCGCCTCGTCGACCACGAGCAGCCCGGTCGCGGCGGCGAGCTTGGGCAGCACCTGGTCCCGGAAGTCCGGGTTGTTGAGCCGCTCCGGGCTGACCAGCAGCACGTCGACCTCGCCCGCCGCGATCTCGTCCTGAACCGTCTCCCACTCCTCTGTGTTCGAGGAGTTGATGGTCCGTGCATGGATTCTGGCCCGAGCCGCGGCCTCGACCTGGTTGCGCATGAGCGCGAGCAGCGGGGAGACGATCACCGTCGGTCCGCTGCCCATCGCACGCAGCAGCGAGGTCGCCACGAAGTACACCGCGGACTTGCCCCACCCCGTGCGCTGCACGACCAGCGCCCGGCGTCTGTCGGCGACCAGCGCCTCGATCGCCCGCCACTGGTCCTCACGCAGCCGGGCCGCGCCGGTGGTGTCCCCGACGAGTCGGGCGAGGACCGCGTCGGCGGCCGCCCGCAGTTCCGCGTTGCTCGTGTGCTCCATGCGTTCCATCCAACAGGACGCCACTGACAATCCGGACCAGGGCGGTGTGGCACGTTGCCGGGGGCGATGATCGGCGTTGAGGTGTCCCTGTTCAGGGTTATCCACAGGGCAAAGCGGAACTTCGTGATCCGCGAGATCGTCTGCGCATGACGAATCACAGCGAAAGCACTGGATCCCCCGAAAACGGCGGCGCGAAAGACGGCAGCGCCGAAAACGGAAGGACCGCCGGGCAGGCCGGCCCGACCGCATACGACAGCCACGGCCCCGAGCACCAGGTCACGCTCCGCACCCCGGCCGAACTGGCCGACGCCATGCCGTATCTGCTCGGCTACCGCCCCGAGGACAGCATCGTCCTCGTCGCCCTGCACGACAGGGACGGCCAGGGCCGGTTCGGCGGCCGGGCCCGGCTCGGCATTCCTGCGAACCCGGACGACTGGCCGTCCGTCGCGCGGCAACTGGCCCATGGCCTGGTCACCGGGAGCGAGCGCCGAGGAGCCCGGCCCGAACAGATGGTCGCCTACCTCTGTCAGGAACCCGCGCAGGGCGAGTCCGGCCGCCAGGTCATGGAGCGACTGCGCCCGCTTGCCCAGAAGCTCCGCATCGAGTGCGGTCAGCTGGACGTACCGGTGATCGAGGCGCTGTGCGTCTCGGACGGCCGCTTCTGGTCGTACTGCTGCAGCAACGAGGTCTGCTGTCCCGCCGACGGCCTGCCGATGGGGCTGCCCGGCACCTCCGTCCTGGCCGCCGCGGCCACCTACGCCGGCCTTCAGGTGCGCGGTACCCTGCGCGAGCTGAGGGCCAGGTTGCAGCCGTGGGAGACAGCGGCCGCTCTGGAGCAGGAGATCGCCCTGGACACCGCGAGCATGGCCGTGGTCCCGCGGATCCTCGACGACGCCAACCGTGCGGACGTGGCCGCGGAGACCCTCGAGCTCGCAGAACAGATCATGCGTCGCCTGGCCGAGGCCGCGCCGGCGACCGGCGCCCTCGCGGCGGACGTCCGCGACGACCAGCTCCTCGGGTACGACGAGGCCGCGACGCTGATCCTCGGCCTGCAGGACCGCGCTACCCGAGACCGGGCGGCCGAGTGGATGGAGGGCGACGACGCCGCTCCCGCACTGCGCCTCTGGAGGGCTCTCGCCCGCCGCTGCGTCGGACCCTACGGAGAGCACGCCGCGGCACCGCTGACCCTGGCGGGTTGGGTCGCCTGGTCGTCCGGGGACGACCTCGAGGCCCGGGAGGCCCTCGCCATGGCACTCGGCGCGGATCCGGACTATCTCTTCGCCCGCCTGCTGCACCAGGCCTGCAACGAGAACCTGGACCCGGAGTCGATCCGGCGTTGCCTGCGCGCGGAACGCCGGGATCGCGTCCGGGGGGCGGTGCGGCAGGGCGCAGGTGAGCAGGCCGCCGTTGTGTCCACGGCGGTGGAGGCCGCTGAGCCCGGCCCGGCGCCGGAGGAGATCGGGCGATCGCGACGCCGCTCCCGTCCAGGCGCCACGGTCGGCGGACGTACCCGTGTGGGACGGGCGGCGGACGGTGCGAAGAGCACCGTGGGCGTCCCGCGCTCCCGGACGTCGACGGCCGAGGGGACGCGTCCGGGCGCCGCGCGAAAGGGCGGCACGCGTCCGAGCCGCTCCGGGAAACAGTCCATGCGCCACCGTGACGACCGCCCCGGCAGCGCCCGATTGGGAGGCGACGGTACCGAGGGGGAGGTGTGAGCAACGGCGGGGAGGGCTTAGGGGACTGCCGTCGGGATGATGACGGTGGGTCGCCCGGCAGTTGTGGAGCGCCGACCACGACCGGTGGCCGGGAGCGGTCGAGCACTCACCGTCATTCGGCCGGCGTGGCCGATCGTGGGCGTGACCCGGAGGAGTCCCGCCGCGTTCACCTGAGTGGCGGAGCGCCGGCACGGGCCGAGCCACCGTCGCCCACACGTCCGTCCGGATCCCCCCACCCGGCGCCGCACACGCCCGAGGTGCACCGAGCGCAGAAGAAGCCACCGCATGCATCAGCCGACCTCGCTCTCCGAGACCTCCGAGCCCGCCAAGCCTTCCGCCGACTGTTCCGCCAGTGGCCGATGGGAGCCGCCCTCCCGGCAGGGAGCCGATCCGCCGGCGCCCGCGGTTCTCGCGGACCGCGTCGAACAAGAGGCAGCCGGCGCCACACCGCGTACTTCTTCGCACCCAGGGATCGACGTGTCCCTGTCCGTGCCCGTCGATCAGGAGGAGAGAGTGCCCGTCATCCCGAGCCGGGAAGGGCCTTCGACTGCGGTCACGAAAGAGCTTTCGCCCGCGGCGAGCGGCCTAGAGATACTCCGGGCTGGTTCCCCCGGACAAGGGCCTTGTCCGCCTACGCCAACCGTTGCGGCCCCGTCGCTGGGTCGGGGCGGGTCCGCCGAAGGAACGGTCCCGCGCGGTCGAAGCAGCGGCAGGCCTGCGGATCCGGCGACGAACACCTCACGACCGTTGCACCAGCCCTGGGCGACCGGCAGGACACCCGACCGGCATCAGACACCCGGCGAGGGACGGACCACGCCCGAGCCGGTCGCCCAGCCCCGCCCCGCGCCCACCTTCCCGCCAGGAGGACCCGCCCCGCCGCCCCGCGGCACCCCGGGCCCGACGCCTCGCCGATCTGCCGAGTTACCGCCAACCCATACCGTCATGATCTGTGTCGCCCTCCCCGGCCTTGCCATCTCCTCGGAACAGGGACAGATGACCGGTCAGGGGCTGGACGGGTTCTACTGCGCGGGCAGACGCCTGCTCTCCCGCTGCCAGGTCCGCGTGGCCGGGCGAGAACCGCTGGCGTTGCAGGCCCGGATGACGGCGGCCGACCGGGCCCGCTTCGTGGGCGCCGTGCACGTCTCCCCGCACTCCGGTCCGGACCCGGACCTCGTGGTGGAACGCGTCCGCCACGCGGACGGCACGGAGCGGATCACGCTGCACAACGCGGCCCCACGCGCCCTGCGCCTCCCGGTCGAGGTGTCCCTGGGGACGGACCTGGCGGACCTGGGCGCGATCGCATCCGGCAGAGCGGGGCCCGAACTCCCCGCCACCGTCCACGACTCGGGGCTGCGCTGGTCCAGCGCCGGCGCCAACTCGTCCGTCACGGCGGATCCACCGCCCGCGGACGCGCTGGCCTCGGCTGGGCTGCTGCGCTGGGAGTTGGATCTGCCTCCTGGCGGCAGCACCAGCGTGGAACTGAAGGTACGGCCCGACAGAGTGGGGGGCGTCCGGGCCGTTGGCCGTACCGCGGCCGACCCCTTCGCCGTCGCGCGGGCGTCGGGCGACGATCCCAGGCTCCAGCCGCTCCTGCGGACGAGCGTCGAGGACCTCCAGGCTCTGCTGCTGCGCGACCCCGCCCGCCCTTCCGACACCCACCTCGCGGCCGGCGCTCCCTGGCGCTGTGGGTCGGCCCCCGCCGAAGCGCTCGCCGCGGCAAGGATGACGCTGGCGCTCGGCACCCGGCTCACCGCGGGCACGCTGCGTACCCTGGCCCGCACCCAACTCACCGACCCAGGGCGGCAGTCCGGCCTGATCCCGGGACCACGACGGGACGCGGGCCCCCATCTGCCACCGGGCTGCACGGCCACGGAGGCCACGCTGCTCTACCCGGTGCTCCTCGCGGAGGCCCGCCGCTGGGGGCTCCCAGAACAGGAGACGGAAGAACTGCTGCCCCCGGCCGAACGCTGTCTGACCTGGCTGCGGACGACCATCGGCGACGGTACCTATCTGAACGACCCGGAACCAGGCGGCCTGGCCCGCTGCGAGACACAGGCCCACGCGCACCGGGCGGCACTGCTCGGTGCCGATCTGCTCGACGTCTGCGGTCGGCCTGGCGGGGAGGAGCTGCGGCAGAGGGCGCGGGCGCTGCGGACGGCGTTCCGGGAGGAGTTCTGGATCGACGATCGCGGCGGAGGCCGGCCAGCGGCCGCGCGACTCCCGGACGGCAGGCCGGTGCCGTACCTGGGCGCGGCCGCCGTCCATCTGCTCGACACCGGCCTGCTCGGCGGGGGCGAACAGGCACCGGGCCTGCTCGACAAGGTGCGGACGGAACAACTCGCCAGGCTGCTCGGCGGCCCGGCCATGGACTCCGGCTGGGGGCTGAGGAGTCTGGGCACGAAGGAGCCGGGACACAACCCGTTCGGGCACCGGAGCGGGGCCGTGCGGGTGCACGAAACGGCCGTGGCCGTAGCGGGCCTCGCCGCCGTGGGCTACGAGAAGGAGGCGTGTTCGCTGTTGCGTGGCGTTCTCGCGGCGGCCGAGGCCTTCGGCCACCGGCTGCCCGAGATGTACGCGGGGGAGCAGCGCACCGAGGCGAGCGCCCCGCTCCCGCACCCGGCGGCCTGTCGGCCGGCCGCCACGGCCGCGGCCGCCGGCGTGCTCCTGCTGACCACGCTCGCCGGGATCCGCCCCGATGCCCCCGCCCGCTCGGTCACGCTCCGCCCCCTGCGCAGCGCGCCCCTGGGCGAGATCGTCCTGACCGGCCTGCGGGTGGCCGGCGCCCCCTTCTCCGTACGGGTCAGCCGGCTCGGACTGGCCATGGTCGAGGAGGCGGCCGAAGGGCTCTCGCTGGGGGTGTGACCTCGCACGACGCACCACAAAACGACACCAGGGAGGAGACGGTGCGCGTGCTTGGCGTCCGTCACCCCCCGCTTCCGTCCGGCTCATACCGCACCGAAGTGACCGAAGTCGATCAACCATCGAGGCGGCCGACGAATGGAGTGTTTATCGTCAGGCAGACGACTATGATCGCCGCATGCCCTACGACCCGTCAGCCTTTCCGCCCTTCGCCGTCACCGTGGACCTGGTCGTGCTGACCGTGCGCCGCCATGCCCTGTGCGCGCTGGCGGTACGCAGGGGCGAACCGCCCTTCCAGGGCCGTTGGGCGCTTCCCGGTGGGTTCGTACGGGCCGACGAGGACCTGGCGCAGGCGGCGGCGCGCGAGCTGGCGGAGGAGACCGGACTGCGCGCCCATGACCCGTCCGTCCCCGCCCAGGACAACGGCGCGCACCTCGAACAGCTCGCGACCTACGGCGACCCCAAGCGGGACCCCCGGATGCGGGTCGTCAGCGTCGCCCACCTCGCCCTCGCCCCCGACCTGCCGGCCCCCCGAGCGGGCGGCGACGCCAGCAACGCACGCTGGGCATCGGTCGACGAGCTGCTGCAGCAGGGCGGTTACGGCCGGGACGGCGAACCGGTGGCGCCGCTCGCCTTCGACCACGCCCAGATCCTCTCCGACGGCGTGGAGCGCGCCCGCTCCAAGATCGAGTACTCGTCCCTCGCCACGGCGTTCTGCCCCACCGAGTTCACGGTCGGCGAGCTCCGCCGGGTCTACGAGGCGGTGTGGGGTGTGGCGCTCGATCCACGCAACTTCCATCGAAAGGTGACGGGCACCCCGGGATTCCTCGTGCCCACCGGCGGCACGACCACGCGCCAGGGCGGCCGCCCGGCACAGCTCTTCCGTGCCGGTGGCGCCACTCTGCTCAACCCCCCGATGCTGCGCCCCGAAGTGTGACGGCACGCTTCTCGGAGCGCGTGGAACCGGGTCCGGGAGCTGACGGCGAGCAAGGTTCCGGAAATGTGGGGCGACGGGCCGCGAACTGGCCCTGTGCTGCCCGAAAAAACGGACATAGCACGCTATCTTGCTACGAGTGATCCAGGCCTTCGGACTGACCAGCAACCCCCGCAAGGACCTCCCGCCAGCCGTCGACGACGTCTCCTTCGACGCGCGAGCGGGCCACGTCACCGCGCTGCTCGGCGCAGCGGGAGCGGGCAAGACCACGGCACTCAGACTCATGCTCGAACTCCAACAGGGCCGTGGCATCACCTACTTCAGGGGCCGTCCCCTGCACCGCATCGCCCACCCCTCACGCGAGGTCGGCGTGCTTCTCGGAGACGTGCCGGGACACCCGGCGCGCACGGTCCGCGGTCATCTGCGCATGCTGTGCGCCGCCGCCGGAGTCCCCGTCCGCCGGGCCGACGAGGTACTCGAAGTGGTCGGCCTCGTCAGCCTGCGCGACGAACGCCTCGGCACCCTCTCGCGTGGCATGGACCGCCGGCTCGGCCTCGCCTGTGCCCTGCTCCCCGACCCCCACACGCTGGTCCTCGACGACCCCGCCGACGGCCTCTCCGTGCGTGAGACCCGTTGGCTGCACAGCATGCTGCGCGCGCACGCCACGCAGGGCGGCACGGTCCTGCTCACCGTGGCCGACCCCAAGGAGGCCGCCCGCAACGCCGACCGGGTCGTCACCCTGGAGCAGGGCAGACTCGTCGCCGACCAGGATGCCGCCGAGTTCGCCCGGACCCGGTTGCGCCCCCGCGTCGCCGTCCGCAGCCCCTACGCCGCGCGCCTGGCCGCTCTCCTTGCGAAGGAGGCCCGCGCAGCCCAGCGCTCGGTCGAGGTCGTTCGCGAGGGCGGCAACCGCCTGTCCGTGTACGGCAGTACCTGCGCCGACATCGGCGAGGCCGCCTTCCGCCACGGCATTCTCGTCCACCAACTCGCCGACGAGGTGGGTGACATGGGTCCGGGAGCCGGAGACGTTCCCCGCACCGGGTCGACGGCTGAGGCACCGCGGCTCGGCGAGGCGAAGGTCGGTCAGCCCGATGCCGGTCAGATCGTTCAGACGCGCGACGAGCCGCATGCGACGGGCCAGGACCGGCATGCGGAGGTTGGTCAGGTTCTTCAGCGGCGCGACGACGCGAGTGCGGCGGGCGGGAACGGGCAGGCCGATGCCGGCCAAGTTCCTGCGGCGCGGGACGACTCGACTCTGGCAGGTGGGGACCGATATGCCGACGTCAGCCAAGCTCCCCAGACGCGGGACGGCTCGCGTGCGGCGGCCAGGGATCGTGATGCCGACGCTGTTCAGGATCCTTGGGCGCCGGACGTCATGCACTGGGCAGGCTCCGACCGGCTCTCCGAAGCCGTCGTGCACGCCCCCACTGCGCTCCCCGTGCGCCCCCGTCCGGAATCGGCCGCGCCTGTGCCCGCGCAAAATTCTCGCCCCGCCGAAGCTCGCTCCGCCGACCCCCTCTCCCCCCTCCCGCCCCCCATCTCCGTCCGCCCAGCCCCCAGCCCCCTCCGCCCCCTGCGCTACGAGATCCGCCGTGCCGCCGGGATCGGCACGGGGTTCCTGGTCGCCGGGGCCGTACTGCTCGCGTCGGCCCTCACCGCCGTACTCACCGCGAGGATCGGGCACACACCGCAGGCGTGGCTGCTGGCCGCGTGGCCGTGGGAGCTGCCGTTGCCGCCCGCCGCGCTCGGGGCGGGGCTGCTCGGCGCGCTGGCCTTCGGCGACGAGTTCCGGCACCCCGCGCTGGCGGCGGACCGGGGCACCGTGCCCCGCCGGCTGGGGCTGCTCGTCGCGAAGCTCCTCGTCGCCACGGCCACCGCGCTGACCCTGGCCATCCTCACGGTCGGCTGCGACGCCGAGGTGCTCTACGTCGTCTACGGACGGGAGCTCACGGAAGTTCCCGGCGACTGGCCGGCACTCGGAGCGAGTTGGACCGGGCTCGTCGTCGGGTGTGCGTGGGCAGGAGTGCTGGCGGCCGGTGTGTTCCGGTCCACCACCGCGGGACTCGCGGCCGTGCTCGCCGTACCGGTCGTCGTCGTGCCCCTCGTACAAAAGGCCTTGGCGGGATCGTCCGTGCGGACCGCGGCCGGTTTTCCGCTGCGGTTGCGCGAGACACTTCTGCTGCAGTGGCCCTTCGGGGGAGAGCGCTATCTGTCCGCTGTCGCGCGGGTGATCGCCCAACCCGTGGGTGGGGCGATGACGTTGTCGCTGACCGCGCTGCTCTGCGCGTATGTGCTCACGACCCTGCGCAGCAGGGTCCGGTGACGTCCGTCCGCACACTTTCGTCCCACCCTGTGCGCAACTCCCCGCGGAACGCCCATATCTTTCCGATAAGGCGTCAATTGCGACGGGGTGAGCGATCACCCTTTCGTGTGCTTTTCACCAAAGACCTCAAGGGAGTTGAGGACAGCGCCGACAAAGGATCCGTGAGTACCCTTGCGCACACCATGATGACCGCCGCCCGCTCCGCAGACTCCGGCCTCGTCGGCCCGGGCGAACTCGACCGCTACCCGTACGCCGAGGCGCACGTCGCCGACCGCGTCGGAGTCCCCGCCTGGGAGAGCGCCGACCCGGAGCTGGGCCGCGTGGGCCGGCGCGCCACGGGCAGCCGCGGACGCGGGCTGCACGGCCAACTCGTCCAGCAGCTCGGACAGATGATCGTCTCCGGTGACCTGGGCGCGGACCGCCCGCTGGTGCCCGAGGAGATCGGCCAGCGCTTCGAGGTCTCCCGCACCGTCGTCCGTGAGTCGCTCCGCGTCCTGGAGGCCAAGGGCCTGGTCAGCGCCCGTCCGAACGTCGGCACGCGCGTGCGTCCGGTCAGCGACTGGAATCTCCTGGACCCCGACATCATCGAGTGGCGGGCCTTCGGACCGCAGCGCGACGACCAGCGGCGAGAGCTCAGCGAACTGCGCTGGACCATCGAGCCGCTCGCCGCCCGCCTCGCCGCCGGGCACGGGCGCGAGGACGTCCAGCAGCGCCTCGCCGACATGGTCGAGATCATGGGCCACGCCATGGGGCAGGGTGACGCGCTCACCTTCTCCCGCGCCGACGCAGAGTTCCACTCCCTGCTCATCCAGGTCGCGGGAAACCGCATGCTGGAGCACCTCTCCGGGATCGTGTCGGCCGCGCTCCAGGTCTCCGGCAGCCCCGTCACGGGCTGCGACCGGCCCAACGAGACGTCGCTGGCGCACCACGCCAGGATCGCCGACGCCCTGGCGGCCGGCGACGGCGCGGCGGCCGAGGCGGCCATGCGCCAACTGCTCACCGTCCACCCCGAGGTGGAGCGTGTGGTGCCGGCGCCGCGCGAGCACTGACCCCGCACCACGAGTGGCGCGGACGGGTGCGCCTCCCCCTCCTGGGGCGTCGCCCGGCCGACCGCTTCCGTCGGACCCCGCATCCTCTCCGGGATCATGCGGGGTCCGACGGCGCGAGGGACTCGTGGCGCCGAGGTGCCTTGGTCTGAGCCATGTGTGATCTCGTATGCCCGCGTCTGACCGTTTTTGAATGCTTACGGGGTGTGACTCGGGCCACGCGGATTGGGCGTAACGCTTGCGGGAACACTGCGATGACCTAAGAGGTGACTGCCGAGGAGGGAATACGGACGCCGTTCACGGCGCTGTGCATCTTCCCGGCCCCCGCCCGCGCCGTCGGCCCGATCCCCAAGGCCGGTGGTCGGCTCCTGTCCGTCCCGGACGGGGCCGGAAGCCGTTTTCCAACGTTCCGAGAGGTTGTTCGTGTCGGCCAGCACATCCCGTACGCTCCCGCCGGAGATCGCCGAGTCCGTCTCTGTCATGGCTCTTATCGAGCGGGGAAAGGCTGAGGGGCAGATCGCCGGCGACGATGTGCGTCGGGCCTTCGAAGCTGACCAGATTCCGGCCACTCAGTGGAAGAACGTACTGCGCAGCCTCAACCAGATCCTCGAGGAAGAGGGTGTGACGCTGATGGTCAGTGCCGCGGAGCCCAAGCGCACCCGAAAGAGCGTCGCAGCGAAGAGTCCGGCCAAGCGCACCGCCACCAAGACGGTCGCGGCGAAGACGGTGACCACGAAGAAGGCCACCGCCACCGCCACCCCGGCGGCGCCCGCTGTCGATACGCCGCCGGTCGAGGACGACGAGCCGAAGGCCGCTGCCGCGAAGAAGCCGGCCGCCAAGAAGGCGACGCCGGCCGCGAAGAAGACCGTCGCCAAGAAGACGGCGGTCAAGAAGACCACCGCCAAGAAGGACGACGCCGAGGTCCTCGAGGAAGAGGTGCTCGAGGAGACCCCCAAGGCCGGCGACGAGCCCGAGGGCGCCGAGAGCGCGGGTTTCGTGCTCTCCGACGAGGACGAGGACGACGCGCCGGCCCAGCAGGTCGCCGCGGCGGGCGCCACCGCCGACCCGGTCAAGGACTACCTCAAGCAGATCGGCAAGGTCCCCCTGCTCAACGCCGAGCAGGAGGTCGAGCTGGCCAAGCGCATCGAGGCGGGCCTGTTCGCCGAGGACAAGCTGGCCAACGCGGACAAGCTCGCGCCCAAGCTCAAGCGCGAGCTGGAGATCATCGCCGAGGACGGCCGTCGCGCCAAGAACCACCTCCTGGAGGCCAACCTCCGTCTGGTGGTCTCGCTGGCCAAGCGCTACACCGGCCGCGGCATGCTCTTCCTGGACCTCATCCAGGAGGGCAACCTCGGTCTGATCCGCGCGGTCGAGAAGTTCGACTACACCAAGGGCTACAAGTTCTCCACGTACGCCACCTGGTGGATCCGTCAGGCGATCACCCGCGCCATGGCCGACCAGGCGCGCACCATCCGTATCCCGGTGCACATGGTCGAGGTCATCAACAAGCTCGCGCGCGTGCAGCGCCAGATGCTCCAGGACCTGGGCCGCGAGCCCACCCCGGAGGAGCTGGCCAAGGAACTCGACATGACCCCGGAGAAGGTCATCGAGGTCCAGAAGTACGGCCGCGAGCCCATCTCCTTGCACACCCCCCTGGGCGAGGACGGCGACAGCGAGTTCGGTGACCTCATCGAGGACTCCGAGGCCGTCGTCCCGGCCGACGCGGTCAGCTTCACGCTCCTGCAGGAGCAGCTGCACTCCGTTCTGGACACGCTGTCCGAGCGCGAGGCGGGCGTCGTCTCCATGCGCTTCGGTCTCACCGACGGTCAGCCGAAGACCCTCGACGAGATCGGCAAGGTGTACGGCGTCACGCGCGAGCGCATCCGTCAGATCGAGTCCAAGACGATGTCGAAGCTGCGTCACCCCTCGCGTTCCCAGGTACTGCGCGACTACCTGGACTAGATCGCGGTCCTACGACACCCAAGGCCCGGTTCCCCCTCGGGGGGCCGGGCCTTGTCGTGCTGTCGCGCGGGTGCGGGGCGTGGCGCGCTGGATCACTCTGGGTTTCCGATCGTCATCCCAGTGTGAGGAGCGCGCATGCGTCGTCCCTTCATCCGGTCACTGGCCCGGCCGCTCGTTCTCGCGGCCGCGGCGACCGTCATACCGCTGCTGTCCGCCGCCCCCGCGCCCGCCGACGTCGTCGTGGGCGGTTTCCCGGTGGACATCTCCCAGAGCCCCTGGACGGTGGCTCTGTCCAGCCGTGACCGGTTCGGGGGTACGCGGGCGGGGCAGTTCTGCGGCGGGGTGGCCATCGGCCGTACGACCGTGCTCACCGCGGCCCACTGCATGGGCGAGAACGTCCTGGGGGCGCCCCCGGACCGGATGCGCGATCTGAAGGTCATCACGGGCCGCACGGACCTGCTCTCGGACCACGGCTCGGAGATCCGGGTGCGTGAGGTCTGGGTGAACCCGGCCTATGACGCCGAGACCAACGCCGGTGACTTCGCCGTCCTCACCCTGGCCGAGCCGCTGCCGCAGGACGCGACCCTCGCGATGGCCGCGGCCGGTGATCCGGCTTATGCACCCGGCACGAGCGCCACCGTCTACGGGTGGGGCGATCTGACGGGCGGCGGCGACTACGCGCGCACACTGCGCGCCGCACGCGTACGCGTACTGCCCGACGCCCAGTGCGAGAGGGCGTACCCGGGGAGCGTCGACGGCACCTACGCGGCCGACAGCATGGTGTGTGCCGGGGAGACGGGGGGCGGCCGCGACGCCTGCCAGGGGGACAGCGGCGGGCCTCTCGTCGCCCAGGGGAAGCTGATCGGGCTCGTGTCGTGGGGGAGCGGCTGCGGTCGCGCGGGCAGTCCCGGCGTCTACACGCGCGTGTCAGAAGTTGTCAGGGCCCTGAGTCCGGGACGGGACTCACGGGGGCCTGAGAGGGCTGTGGGCGGCACCTGACGGCGTCTGCCGATGAGACGAGCGGGCGGCGCGACCCCTGGAAGCAGGGGCCGCGCCGCCCGTATGCCGGCCTGTGCCGGAGCTGGCTCGTCGTTGACGCGAAGTGTCAGCGCTCTTCTTCGGACGCGGACGCGGGAACGGAGGTCAGCCGCTCCGTCTCGTCCTGTATCTCAGCGGCGATCTTCTTGAGTTCCGGCTCGAACTTGCGCCCGTGGTGGGCGCAGAAGAGCAGTTCTCCGCCGCTGAGCAGGACAACGCGAACGTATGCCTGCGCACCGCAGCGGTCGCAGCGATCGGCGGCCGTCAGCGGGCTCGCGGGGGTCAGAACAGTAGTCACGTCGCCTCTTCTCTAGCTCGACGAGCTGTCGTACCAGGGTCAACATCCAACCAGCCCTAAAACGTTCCCGCCCGGGGCTTCTTCTCGAAAAAATCTTTCGAGTCCGGCTGTCTGTTGCCGGTTGGCGGCGAATGTGCCGTATTGCGTGTCTGTGTGTCGTACGGTTTCGCGCTGTCGTTCGATGTCAGGTCCTCCCGGCTGGCTTGCCGGTTGTTCATGAGGACGTGCCCGGAGCCTAAATGGTTCATGCCTCGAAGGGAACGTGATATGTGCTTCACTCCAACGAGGGATCGAACACGCATGCGACCGTGGACTACCCTGTGTTTCGACGAAGGGTGGCGCTACAACGGCTCTACCAGGCCTCGGTACCCTCTTCACGGCAACAGAGGCCGCGCCCTTACCCAGAAGGGCCTCACCTGAAATTCAGCGAGGAGCGAACCGCGTGACCGCCGAAACGTCCGTGTCGTCCACAGCTCTGCTGGCAGGAGCAGAGCGGGACGGTTCCAACTACACCGCGCGGCACCTGCTCGTCCTCGAGGGGCTCGAGGCCGTACGCAAGCGCCCGGGCATGTATATCGGGTCCACCGACAGCCGCGGCTTGATGCACTGTCTGTGGGAGATCATCGACAACTCCGTGGACGAGGCCCTCGGAGGCTACTGCGACCACATCGAGGTGATCCTTCACGAGGACGCCTCGGTGGAGGTCCGGGACAACGGCCGGGGCATCCCGGTCGACGTCGAGCCCAAGACCGGCCTCTCCGGTGTCGAGGTCGTCATGACCAAGCTGCACGCCGGCGGCAAGTTCGGCGGCGGCTCCTACGCGGCGTCCGGTGGTCTGCACGGCGTCGGTGCCTCCGTGGTGAACGCCCTCTCGGCGCGCCTGGACGTCGAGGTCGACCGCGGCGGCCACACGCATGCGATCAGCTTCCGCCGCGGCGTGCCCGGCGCCTTCGCCGGGGCCGGTCCGGACGCCAAGTTCGAGGCCGCCAGTGGCCTGCGCAAGGCCAAGAGGATCCCCAAGACCCGCAGCGGCACGCGCGTGCGTTACTGGGCCGACCGCCAGATCTTCCTCAAGGACGCCAAGCTCTCCCTGGAGAACCTCCACCAGCGTGCCCGCCAGACCGCCTTCCTGGTGCCCGGCCTGACCATCGTCGTCCGGGACCAGTTCGGCCTCGGCGAGGGCGGCAGCAAGGGCGAGGAGTCCTTCCGCTTCGACGGCGGCATCAGCGAGTTCTGCGAGTACCTTGCCACCGACAAGCCGGTCTGCGACGTCCTCCGCTTCTCCGGCCAGGGCACCTTCAAGGAGACCGTGCCGGTCCTCGACGAGCACGGTCAGATGACCCCGACCCAGGTCACCCGTGAACTCGACGTCGACGTGGCCATGCGGTGGGGCACGGGATACGACACGACCCTGAAGTCGTTCGTGAACATCATCGCCACCCCCAAGGGCGGCACCCACGTCGCCGGCTTCGAGACGGCCGTCAGCAGCACGCTCAACGAGGTCCTGCGCGCCAAGAAGCTGCTGCGTGTCGCCGAGGACGACATCGTCAAGGACGACGCCCTGGAAGGGCTCACCGCAGTCGTCACCGTCCGGCTGGCCGAGCCCCAGTTCGAGGGCCAGACCAAGGAGGTCCTCGGCACCTCGGCGGCCCGCCGCATCGTGAACACCGTGATCACCCGGGAGCTCAAGGCCTTCCTGACCTCCACCAAGCGGGACGCGGCCGCGCAGGCGCGGGTCGTGATGGAGAAGGTCGTCGCCGCCGCGCGTACGCGCATCGCGGCCCGCCAGCACAAGGACGCGCAGCGCCGCAAGACGGCCCTGGAATCCTCCTCGCTGCCCGCGAAGCTCGCGGACTGCCGCAGCGACGACGTGGACCGCAGCGAACTGTTCATCGTCGAGGGCGACTCCGCGCTCGGTACCGCCAAGCTCGCCCGGAACTCCGAGTTCCAGGCGCTGCTGCCGATCCGCGGCAAGATCCTCAACGTCCAGAAGTCCTCCGTGACCGACATGCTGAAGAACGCCGAGTGCGGCGCGATCATCCAGGTCATAGGAGCGGGTTCCGGACGGACCTTCGACATCGACGCGGCCCGCTACGGCAAGATCATCATGATGACCGACGCCGACGTCGACGGTTCGCACATCCGGACCCTGCTGCTGACCCTCTTCCACCGCTATATGCGGCCGATGGTCGAGGCGGGGCGGGTCTTCGCCGCGGTGCCACCGCTGCACCGGATCGAGATCGTGCAGCCGAAGAAGGGGCAGGACAAGTACGTCTACACGTACTCCGACCGTGAGCTGCGCGACAAGCTCCTCGAGCTTCAGAGCAAGGGCATCCGGTACAAGGACTCCATCCAGCGCTACAAGGGTCTCGGTGAGATGGACGCCGACCAGCTGGCCGAGACGACGATGGACCCGCGCCACCGCACCCTGCGCCGGATCAACCTCTCCGACCTGGACTCGGCCGAGCAGGTCTTCGATCTGCTGATGGGCAACGACGTGGCACCGCGCAAAGAGTTCATCTCCAGCTCGGCGGCGACGCTGGACCGCTCCCGCATCGACGCGTAGCCGCTGCGCTCGGCTTGGGCCGGATTGGGCCAGGGGCGATGGGGGGATCGGCAATCGGCAGGTCCGGGTGGGGCGAGGGTGATGGAGGGATCGCAAGGTCGGGTTAGGGCGATGGGGGCCACCAGGTCGGGGGGCACGAGGTGCGATGCCGGTCTGGCTGGCCGGGGTCGGGCCAGTGGTGATGGGAGGGCCGGCCAGGCCGGGGTGAGCCGAGGACTCATGCGGGTCTGCCCGGACCGGGGCAGGGCAGGGAGATGCGGACCGGCGGGGCGAGTCCGACGTCTGGTCCGGCCGGGCTGCGGGAGGGGCTGGTTGAGGGCCCGGTGCGGCGGATGCGTGGGCGCGTCGGGTTCCGGTGGGTCGCTGCGGCAGCCGTGGCCGGGGTGAAGTGGGGCGGACAGTTCTGCAGGTCTGAGTCGGGCCGTCTGGCTCTGCAGATTTGAGTCGGGCCATCCGGCCTCCGGGAATCCCGGTCAGACCGTCCCGCCTTCCGGCCAACCGCGCTGGTTCCCCGCCTGCCGCCGGCCGGCGGGCCAACCGAGCCCGTTCCTCACCTCCGAGCCACCCCGCCGGTTGCCTGCCTCCCATCCAACCCCGCCGGTTCCCCGCTTTCCGGTCAGCATCTCGGGCCATCCAGCCGGTCAGGAAATCACGTCTCGGTTCTCCACCCGTGGGTGGACGCCGGGGCGGTTCACGGATCCACCCGGGGTCCACCCACGGTCCGATCTGGTGACCTGCGGGTTTCCGTAGTGTCGAAGGCCTCGGCAGCGCTCGCTGTCGTGACTCCCTTCCTCGCCATGGAGGCTCAGATGTCCGGGTTCGTCGACGCGCTGATGATCGCGGCCGTGGTCGTCCTGGTGATCGTCCGCCAGTTCCGCGCACAGCGGATAGGCACGGGGCGGCGCTGGTGGCTCGTCCCCGTGATCCTCGCCGTCGTAGCGCTGCGCGAACCCGGCATCGTGGACGCCCACCACCGCACGGAGTCGATCGCCCTGCTCGGCGTCGAGCTGCTCATAGGCCTCGCCACGGGAGCGGGCTGGGCCTGGACCACCCGCGTCTGGGCGGAGCCGGACGGCGCGGTGTGGAGCAAGAGCACCAGGGCGAGCGTGACCGTGTGGATCATCGGCATCGCCCTGCGCGTCGGCCTCTTCGCGCTGGGCTCCGTGCTCGGCGTCCATCAGGACAGCTCCGCCCTGCTCGTCGCTCTCGCGGCAACCCTGCTCGTCCGCGGCGGGATCCTCGTCTGGCGGGCCCAGTCCGTCACGCCCGCCGTCTCCGCGGCCACGGCGTACGGTGACCCCATGGTCCGCCCCGCGCGGAAGGAGCGCGTGTGACGCAGAACGCCTGGATGCGCTGGCCGTCGCGGGAGGCGCTCGGGCGGCAAGGCACCTCGCGGCCCCGGCGCCTGATCGCCTGGGTCGTGAGGGTGTTCGCCCTGGGAATCCTGTTGTGGGGAGCCTTCGACAGCAACCGTGTCCACGGGTGGGTGACGGTCGTCGGCGGGGTCGGAGTGGTCGTGGCCGGCGGACTGGCCTGGGCCTTGTACCGGACCACGTTCCAGCACCGGCTGTGGCCCTCCCTGGGCATCCTGCTCCTGCTCATGGGACTGGCCGTCGGGGCCGAGGCCCTGGGGTTCCGGGGGCCGGCCCTCGTCCTCTGGTGCGGCTGCGCGGTCAGCGCGCTGGAACGGCTGCCGCTGGCGGTCGCCCTGCCGGCCACGTCCGTGGCCCTCGCGTCGTACGCCGCCGTCAACAACGACGTGTGGCTGACCACGGCGGCCACGGCGGCGGGACTGGCCCTCGCCGGCTACGTGTTGAGGCTCGACGCGGAGGCCCGAGGCAGCGCCCAGCGACTCCTGGCCCAGGAGCGAGCCGCACGGGCCGCCGAGGCGGAGTCGGCGGCGCTCGCCGAGCGGGCCAGGATCGCCCGTGAGATCCACGACGTACTGGCCCACAGCCTCTCGGCGCAGCTCGTGCACCTGGAGGCGGCCCGGCTGCTGATCGAGCGGGGTGCCGACCGGGAGCAGATACTGGAACGGGTGGTGGCGGCGCGGGGCATGGCGCGCGACGGTCTCGACGAGACACGGCAGGCACTGTCCGCGCTGCGGGGCGAGTTGACCCCGCTGGAGGACTTCCTGACGCAGCTCGTGGGCACGACGGCCGGTGCTGAGGTCACCGTTACGGGTGATCGAAAGCCGCTGCCCGCGGAGGCCTCGCAGGCGGTGCGGCGGGTCGCCCAGGAGGCCCTGACGAACGTCCGCAAGCACGCGCCGGGCGCCAAGGTGAGGGTGTGGCTGGACTACGCGGACCACCAAGTGACGCTGGACGTACGGGACTCGGGCGGACCGCCGGGAGATCTGGCCGGGGCGGGCGCCGGGTACGGTCTGCTGGGCATGCGCGAGCGTGCCGAACTGCTGGGCGGTTCGCTGGACGCGGGGCCGGACGAGGAGGGGTTCGTGGTGACGCTGAGGGTGCCCGTATGACGGAAGGGGAGGGCAAGCCGCCCGCGCGCGTGGTGGTCGCGGACGACCAGACCGTCGTCCGTGAGGGCATCGTAATGCTGCTCGGACTGCTGCCCGGAGTCGAGGTCGTCGGCGCCGCGGGGGACGGTGAGGAGGCGGTGCAACTCGTCGCCGAACTCGCCCCGGACGTCGTGCTGATGGACCTGCGCATGCCCCGCTGCGACGGTGTGGAGGCGACCCGGCGTATCCGCGCCGAGTACCCCGGGACCCAGGTCGTGGTGCTGACCACCTTCGCTGACGACGAGTCGCTGTTCCCGGCGCTGCGGGCAGGGGCGAGGGGATATCTCACCAAGGACGCGGGAGGGGACGAGATCGTACGGGCCGTGCACAGCGTGCTGTCCGGGGACGCGGGACTGTCGCCGAGCATCCAGCGGCGGCTGCTGGAGCGGCTGTCGGAGCCCGCGCCACGGCCGACGGAACCGGCCGAGCCGCCAGACGGGCTCACCGCCCGGGAGATCGAGGTGCTGGAACTGATCTCCGAAGGGCTCAGCAACACGGAGATCGGCCGCAAGCTGCATGTGTCGACGGCGACCGTGAAGACCCACATCAACAACATCTTCACCAAGACCGGCCTCAAAGACCGTGCCCAGGCGGTGCGTTACGCCTACGAGAAGGGGATCGCCCGCCCACCGGCGGGATGAGTCACCTGATGGGGTGAAGAGCGCCGGGAAGAGAAGTCAGGATGTTCCCGTTCTGTCCATCCTTGAGCATGCAGTCAAGCAACAGTCGTCCTCGCGGAAGCGGGGGTGGTGCGCACCGTTCGACCGAGCACCGTGAGAGGAATGTCCCGCGACCGGCCGAGGCGCCCGGAGGCATGCGGTACGACGACCCGTGGTACGACGCGCTGGCGTCCGGCTGGGGCGAGACGGACGGCGTCGGGGCGCCCGCGACCGGCGGCGGACCGGGCGGCCGGGTCGCGAAGGAGGAGGGGGTGCCGGCGGCGGGCGACATCTACCTCGAAGTGCAACGCAGCGCGGCGTTCCAGGAAGTGCGCAGCCGCTACCGGCGGTTCGTGGTGCCGGGAGTTCTCCTCTTCCTCGCCTGGTACGTGGGGTACGTCGTGACGGCCACGACCGCTCCCGGACTGATGGCGCGGCCGGTGGCCGGAGCGGTGAACGTGGCGATGATCGCGGGGCTGGGGCAGTTCCTGACCACCTTCGTGCTCGCCTGGGCCTACGCCCGGCACGCCCGGCTGCGCAGGGACCGGGCGGCGCTCGAACTGCGGTGGGACACGCAGGAGCTGACCCGTTCGGCCCGGGGAGGTGCCTCATGACCGGGCACCATCAGACGCTGGCGTTGTTGCTGTTCAGCGGGTTCGTCGCGGTCACGCTGGCGATCACGACCTGGGTGAGTCGCAACAGGCGGGGTTCGGCTGAGGAGTTCTACGCCGGCGGACGTCTCTTCTCCCCGCTGGAAAATGGTTTTGCCATCGCCGGGGACTATGTGTCGGCCGCCTCCTTCCTGGGCGTCACGGGGCTGATCGCGCTGTACGGCTACGACGGGATGCTGTACGTGGTCGGCTTCTTCGTGGCCTGGCTGCTGGTGCTGTTCCTCGTCGCCGAACTGGTGCGCAACTGCGGGCGGTTCACGCTCGCCGACGTGGTGGTGGCGCGGATGAGCGAGCGGCCGGTGCGCATCGCGGCGGGAACTTCCTCGGTCACCGTGTCCGTTCTGTATCTGGTTGCGCAGATGGTGGGCGCGGGAAGCCTGGTCGCGCTGCTGCTCGGGGGGACGAGTGCGGCGGCGCGGGCCTGGACCGTCATCGGTGTCGGCGCGCTCATGGTGATCTATGTGTCGTTGGGAGGGATGCGGGCCACCACCTGGATCCAGATCGTCAAGGCGGTCCTGCTGCTGAGCGGTACGGTCGCGCTCACCGTGCTCGTCCTGCTGCGGTTCCACGGCGACTTCGACCGCCTGCTGCTGACGGCGGCCGAGCACAGTGGCCACGGCGACGGCTTCCTGGCACCGGGGCTGAAGTACGGCGGGGACTGGACGGCCCGGCTCGACTTCATCAGCCTGGGCCTGGCGCTGGTGCTGGGCACGGCGGGGCTGCCGCACATCCTGTCCCGCTTCTACACCGTGCCCACCGCCAGGGCGGCCCGGCGTTCGGTGCTCTGGTCGATCGGGCTCATCGGCGGGTTCTACCTGATGACGATCGTCCTCGGCTTCGCGGCGGCCGCGATCGTCGGGCCGGAGGCGGTGCGCGGGTCGAACGTGGCGGGGAACACGGCGGTTCCGTTGCTGGCGCTCGACCTGGGAGGCGGAGCCGACTCCACGGGTGGAACGGTTCTGTTCGCCGTGGTCGCCGCCGTCGCCTTCGCCACCATCCTCGCCGTGGTGGCCGGGATCACTCTCGCCTCCTCGGCCTCCGTGGCGCACGACCTGTACGCGTCCATGCGCCGCCGCCATGCCAAACCGCGCAGTGAGGTGACCGTCGCGCGCGTCGCCTCCGTCGGCATCGGCGTGGTGGCCATCGCCCTCGGGCTGCTGGCGCGTGACCTCAACGTCGCCTTTTTGGTGGGCCTCGCCTTCGCGGTCGCCGCCTCCGCCAACCTCCCCGTGCTGCTCTATTCACTGTTCTGGCGCGGCTTCACGACCCGGGGCGCGGTGTGGTCCGTGTACGGCGGGCTCGTGCCCGCACTGGTGCTCGTGGTGCTGTCGCCGGTGGTGTCGGGCAGCCCCGAATCGCTGTTCCCCGGCGTCGACTTCCAGTACTTCCCGCTGCAGAACCCAGGCATCGTCTCGATCCCGTTGGGCTTCCTCGCCGGCTGGCTCGGCACGGTCACCTCGGCCGAGGTGCCGGACGAGGCCAAACACGCGGAGACCGAGGTGCGGTCGCTGACGGGAGCGGGGGCCGTATAGGGAGGGGCGCCCCGTCGTCGTACGACATCCGCGTGCGAGGGAGGCCTACGGCGCCACCCAGGCGTACAGGTGCTCCGGGCGGCCCGTGTCGCCGTACTTGAGGGAGAGGCGCAGGCGGCCGGCCTGTTCGAGGTGGCGGAGGTAGCGCTGGGCGGTGGAGCGGCTCAGGCCGGTCTCGGCGGCCACCTCGTGGGCGGAGAGCGGGTGCTCGGCGTGGTGCAGGACACGGCAGATGAGGTCGGTGGTCGGTTCCGAGTGACCGCTGGGCAGGCCCGGCGAGGACGGCGCCGGTGTGGTGCGCAGGGCGCCGAAGATCCGGTCGACCTGCTCCTGCCCGGCGACCCCGCGACCGCCCACCCGGTCGACCGTGCGGCGCAGGGCGGCGTAGGAGTCGAGGCGGGTGCGCAGGGCGGCGAAGGTGAACGGTTTCACCAGGTAGTGCAGCGCGCCGAGGCGCATCGCGGCCTGCACGGTCGCCACGTCTCCGGCCGCCGTGATCATGATGACGTCGGTGCCCTGACCCTGTTCCCGCATGCGGTGCACGAGTTCGAGGCCCGTCTGGTCGGGCAGGTAGTGGTCGAGCAGAACCAGATCGACGCCTCCGCGCTGCACGGCGGCCAGGGCCTGGGCGGCGTTGTGCGCGCGGGCGGTCACCCGGAAGCCGGGAACCTTTCCCACGTACTTGGCGTTGATCTCGGCGACGCGGAAATCGTCGTCCACGACCAGGACGTCTATCATCGGGCCTCTTTCTGTCAAGGCCAGGCGGGCGTTACACCCGTGTTTCGGCTCCGCAGTTGTAGCGCGCGCAAAATGAGCACAACAGGCTGTTGCAAGCAAAAGAACGGCATGCGCCCAGAAGGCTCCTGCTGTGGCCGGGACCACATCTACCGTCCCCGGCCATGAGCGCAGACACCAGCCCCGCCATCCAGCTGCGGGGCGCGAGCAAGATCTTCAGGACCCCGTCGGGGGGTCTGCACACGGCCGTCAGGGAACTCGACCTCACGGTGGGGCGTGGGGAGTTCGTGGCGGTCGTCGGTCCCACGGGCTGTGGCAAATCGACCACCCTGACCCTGGTGAGCGGGCTGGAGGAGCCCACCGAGGGCGACGTCCTGGTCGCCGGGGAGCCGGTGCGGGGCGTCGGCGACAAGGTCGGATTCGTCTTCCAGCAGGACGCCACCTTCCCCTGGCGCACCGTTCTGTCCAACGTCATGGCCGGCCCGCGCTTCCGCGGTGTGCCCAAGGCGGAGGCCAAGCAGAAGGCGCGCGAATGGCTGGCCCGCGTCGGGCTCGCCGCCTTCGAGGACCGCTATCCGCACCAGCTCTCCGGCGGCCAGCGCAAGCGTGTCGCGCTCGCCGCGACCTTCGTCAACGACCCCGAGATCCTGCTGATGGACGAGCCGTTCTCGGCGCTCGACGTGCAGACCCGGGCACTGATGTCGGACGAGCTGCTGGAGCTGTGGGAGGGCACGGGCGCCTCCGTCGTCTTCGTCACCCATGACCTCGAGGAGTCCATCGCCCTGGCCGACAAGGTCGTCGTCATGACCGCGGGGCCCGCCACCGTCAAGCAAGTCTTCGACATCGACCTGCCGCGGCCGCGCAAGGTCGAGTCGGTGCGCCTGGAGCCGCGGTTCATCGAGATCTACCGCGAGATCTGGGAGTCCCTCGGCGAAGAGGTCCGCATCACCCGTGAGAGGGGTGCCGCCCATGTCGCCTGAGGTTCTCAGCACGCCGGTCGTCGACACGGTCAAGCCCCCGGACCGCGCCCACTCACGCGCGCGTGCCGCCCGTAGACGCAGGATCGTCGTCACGGCCACCCGCGTCCTGCTGCTGGTCGCCTTCCTCGGCCTGTGGGAGGTGTTCTCCCGCGCCAAGGTCATCGATCCGTTCAACTTCTCGATGCCGTCGAAGATCTGGGACCAGATCTGGACCTGGGTGACCCACGGGACCGCGCTCGGCTCCCTGGGCGAGCAGATCTGGTACACGCTCTACGAGGCGCTGCTCGGCTGGGTGCTCGGCGTGATCGCCGGTGTCGTGCTCGGCATCGCCCTCGGGCGGATCCGCTTCCTCGCCGATGTCCTTGGTCCATACATCAAGGTGCTCAACTCGATGCCGAGGATCATCCTCGCCCCGATCTTCCTGATCTGGTTCGGCCTCGGCCCCGCCTCCAAGGTCGCCTCGGCCGTGGTCCTCGTCTTCTTCCCGGTCTTCTTCAACGCCTTCCAGGGCGCTCGCGAGGTCGACCGGAATCTGGTCGCCAACGCCCGCATCCTGGGGGCGAGCGACCGCCGGGTGACCCTTCAGGTGGTCATCCCGTCGGCCACCGCCTGGATCTTCACCAGCCTCCACGTCAGCTTCGGCTTCGCGCTGATCGGCGCCATCGTGGGCGAGTACATCGGCGCGACCAAGGGCATCGGCCTGCTCGTCGCGCAGTCCCAGAACACCTTCAACGCAGCCGGTGTCTACGCCGCCATGGTCATCCTCGCCGTCGTGGCGCTGGCGGCCGAAGGGCTGCTCACCTTCGTGGAACGCCGCGTCTTCCGCTGGAAACCGGCGAACTCCTAGCCCCGGCAGCCCCCTTGGGCCCGCCGTTTCCTCTTCTCCCGCACCGCCCTCTCCCAAGGACGTGAACCGCCATGCGCAAGTCCGCCAGATACACCACCCTGGCCGCCGCCGGCCTGCTCGCCCTCTCCTCCCTCACCGCCTGCGCCAACGACGCCGCCTCCACCACCTCCACCGGCGCCGGCGGCAAGGGCGACGGCAAGGGTACGAAGGTCAAGATCATGGTCGGTGGTCTGGACAAGGTCATCTACCTGCCGGCGATGCTCACCCAGCGGCTCGGCTACTTCGACGCCGAGGGCCTCGACGTGGAGCTGCTCAGCGAGCCGGCCGGCGTCCAGGCCGAGACCGCGCTGGTCTCCGGGCAGGTCCAGGGGGCCGTCGGCTTCTACGACCACACGCTGGACCTGCAGACGAAGGGCAAGTCCGTGGAGTCCGTGGTGCAGTTCTCGCACGCGCCCGGCGAGGTCGAGATCGTCTCCCAGAAGGCGTCCGGCGACATCACGTCCCCCAAGGACTTCAAGGGCAAGAAGCTCGGTGTCACCGGCCTCGGCTCCTCGACCGACTTCCTCACCAAGTACCTCGCCGTCAAGAACGGCGTGAAGGTCAGCGAGTTCACCCCGGTCGCCGTCGGCGCGGGACCGACCTTCATCGCGGCGCTGCAGAAGGGGGCCATCGACGGCGGTATGACGACCGACCCGACGGTGGCGACGATCCTGGACAAGAAGGCGGGCAAGGTCCTGCTGGACATGCGGACGCCGGAGGGGTCCCAGAAGGCGCTCGGCGGCCCGTACCCGTCGTCAAGTCTGTACATGCAGACGGACTGGGTCAACGGTCACAAGGAGACAGTGCAGAAGTTGGTCAATGCACTCGTCAAGACGCTCAAGTGGATGTCCACGCACAGCGCTTCCGAGATCGCCGCCAAGATGCCCGCCGACTACTCGCAGGGCAACAAGGCGCTCTACACCGAGGCCATCAAGAGCACGCTGCCCATGTTCACCGACGACGGCGTCATGCCCACCAACGGCCCCGAGACGGTCGAGAAGGTGCTCAAGGCGTTCAACCCCAACATCAAGAACGCCTCGGTGGACCTGAGTAAGACGTTCACTACCGAGTTCGTGGAGAAGGCCGCGGGCTGAATCCGTATGTAGGTGGGGGTACGGTCCCTTCCCCCGCCCCCACCCGGCCGTACCCTCAGGCGCGGGCCGCCCACACGTAACGGTGTTCAGGGCGGCCCGCGTCGCCGTACTTCAGCGTGAGACGGGCCCGTCCGGTGCGTTCCAGGAGCTTCAGATAGCGCTGGGCGGTCTGGCGGCTCACCCCGGTCCGGTCGGCGATCTCCTGGGCGGACAGCGGGCCCTCGGCGTTCATCAGGGAGCGCCGCACCAGTTCGGCGGTGGTGGGGGAGTGGCCCTTGGGCAGCCCCGGTTCCGACGGCGCGGACAGGGCGCCGAAGATACGGTCCACCTCGGCCTGTTCTGCCTCGCCGCCACCGTCCAGCCTGCGGCGCAGTTCTGCGTACGCCTCCAGCTTGGCGCGCAGGCCCGCGAAGGCGAACGGCTTCACCAGGTACTGCAGCGCTCCGTGCCGCATGGCGGCCTGAACCGTCGTCACGTCCCGGGCGGCCGTCACCATGATCACGTCCGTCTGGTGGCCGCGCCTGCGCATCTCCCGGACGACCGCGAGGCCGGTGTCGTCCGGCAGATAGTGGTCCAGGAGGACGAGGTCCAGCCGGGGCAGTTCCTCCAGCCGGCGCAGGGCCTCCGCCGCGCTGTGCGCCTCGCCCGCGACGTGGAAGCCCGGGACCTTCTCCACGTAGGCGGCGTTGACCTGCGCGACCCTGGTGTCGTCGTCCACGACCAGGACCTCGATCATCGGGACTCCTCCTTGACGGGCGTGTCCGTGGCCGTGCTCAGGGCCGGCTCCGGTGCCGGCTCGGCGAGCGCCTCCGGCAGGACCACGGTGAACTCCGCGCCGCCACCGTTCGCCTCGCGCACGGTCGCGCTCCCTCCCTGGCGCTCGGCGAGCCTGCGCACCATGGACAGGCCGATGCCGCGCTTGCCGTGCGCGGGCGGCTCCTTGGTGGACCAGCCCTCGGTGAAGACCACCTCGCGCTGTTCCTCCGGTATCCCGGGCCCCGTGTCCCGCACTCTGAGGACCGCGGTACGGCCCTCGGTGCGCAACTCGACCTCCACGCGCGCGTGCGGTGTGGCCGCCACCGCGTCGAGCGCGTTGTCCACCAGGTTGCCGACGACGGTGACGAGCCCCCGCGGGTCGATCAGCCGGTCCGGCAACCTTGTGCGGTCCGACACCCACAGGGCGACACCGCGCTCGGCGGCGACCGTCGCCTTGCCCACCAACAGAGCGGCCAGCAGCGGGTCGTGGATCTTCTCGGTGACCTGCTCGGCGGTGGCGCGGTGGTCGCCGACCACCTCACCGACGAACTCCACCGCGTCGTCGTACATCTCCAGTTCGAGCAGTCCCAGCAGGGTGTGCATACGGTTCGCGTGCTCATGGTCCTGGGCGCGCAGGGCGTCGATCAGCCCACGGGTCGAGTCGAGTTCCCGGCCCAGCTGTTCCAGCTCGGTGCGGTCGCGCAGCGTGGCCACGGCGCCCCCGTCGTCGGTGGGCATGCGGTTGGCGACCAGGACGCGCTGGCCGCGGACGGTGAGCAGGTCGGTGCCCGTCACCCGGCCGGCCAGGATGTCCGCCGTACGGCCTTCGCCGAGCGCCTCGTCGGGAGACATGCCGACGACTCCGTCGTCGATGCCGAGCAGGCGGTGCGCCTCGTCGTTGAGCAGGCGGATGCGGCCGGTGCGGTCGAGGGCGACCACGGCCTCCCTGATGCCGTGCAGCATGGCCTCGCGCTCGGCGAGCAGCGCCGAGATGTCCGAGAAGGCCAGGTCGCGGGTCTGCCGCTGGACCCGGCGGGAGACGAGCCACGCGGCCAGCGCGCCGACGGCCAGGGCGCCTCCGGCATAGGCGAGCAGACCCGGGACGGCGCTGATGAGCTCCGAGCGGACGCTGTCGTACTTGATGCCCACCGAGACCGCGCCGATGATCTTGCCGTGGGCGTCGCGGAGCGGGACCTTGCCGCGTGCCGAGCGGCCCAGGGTGCCGCTGTCTATCTCCCTGACCTGCTTGCCGGCCAGAGCCTCCTTGGGACTGGTCGAGACGACCTTGCCGATCTGCCGCACGTTGGTGTGCGACCAGCGCACACCGTGCCGGTTCATCACCACGATGTACTCGGCGTGGGTGGCCCTGCGGATCCGCTCCGCCTCCCTCTGGACCGGCCCGTCGGCGGTCGGGGCGGTGTGCTGGAGGTCCTTGGCGATCTGCGGCTGCTCCGCCGTGGTCTGGGCGATGGCCAGGGCGCGGTTCATCGCCTCGTCGTCCAGTTGCTTGCTCAGCGGCGCCAGGAACAGCCCGGTCGCCAGCACCGCGACCCCCGCTGCGATCGCCACCTGCATCAGCAGCACCTGCGAGAAGACCCGCTTCGGCATGCCGAGACGCAGGCGACGTGCGGGGGGAGTGGGGTTCATACCCCCGACCGTACGTGGACGTGCGGGAGCAGCTGTAGGGGGTGTGGCATGGATCTGTTGATCAATACTGAAGGAGCAGTTCGACGGGTTGATCGTCCCGGTCAACTCGCGATGGCCGTCGCCGTGGCGAGCTCGCGCACCTCGACGACGTCCATACGGGCCGGTGAACCCAGGATCGACGAACCGCAGCTCTCCGGGCGGGGTGGCGCGGACGCGCCCTGGGCGACGACGACCCGCCAGCGGCGTCCGTCCGCGTGGGCGACGGTCACCTCCCAGCGCGAGGCGGCGCCGTTCGTCGCCACGACGCTCAAGGCTTCCGCTCCGTACTCGCCGACAGCTGTACGAACGGCCAGTTCGGCCGCCTGGCCGGGCCGTTCCCACGCCGAGTTCCCGCGGCACCCCGCTACGACGATCCGTCCCTCCTTGACGCTGTGCAGGGCGTCCTTGACGGCATGGGCCTCGGCGCGGCCGTAGGCGTAGCCGTACGGCAGGACGAGCAGCGTGGGCGAGAAGCGATGTCCACCCAGATGGGTGACCTCCCAGACGCCTTCCACTCCGGAGGAGGCGAGCTCCGCGGCAAGGGGGCGGCCGAGCAGCGCGCAGCAGCGGTCGCGCTTGCCGTTGGTGCAGACGAGCGCGAGCGGGTCGCCCGTGTGCGGCCGCGCCCCGAGGACCGAGTCGAAGCCGCGGTGTTCACCCCGGCCCAGCGCGCCGAAGTCGAGGCCCAGCAGGTCGCGCGGCTCGCTGACCGTGGCGGAACGCAGCCAGACCCGGCCCGGCACGGTGTGGGCGGCGTACACCTGCCGCACGGTGGGAGTGCCGCAGTCCGCGTGGCGGCCGGGGCGGCGGATGAGCGCGATCCGTACGCCCGTGCCCTTCGTGGCCGCCTCCAGGGCGCGGCCCACCGCCGGGTCCAGATGGCTCGACGTGAGCGCCTTGGCGCCCCAGGGACCCGACTGCTCCAGCAGCAGCCAGGTCCGCGCGGTGGCGGCGGTTCCCGCCAGAGGCTCGTCGAGCTCCTGGGACGCGGTTGAGCACGTACTCACAGAGGTGAGCCTAACCTGACTCGGCTCGGCGTGACGTCCGGGCGGGTCCGCGCCCTACTCCGGTAGGGGCTGAGGCGGCTTCGGACCCACGTAGTGCCCGCTCGGGCGCATGCGCAGCGGACGTTCGCCGTACTCCTCCAGGGCGTGCGCTATCCACCCCGCCGTACGGGCCACCGCGAAGATCGTCTCGCCCGCCGTCGCCTGCATGCCGCTGGAGGCCGTGAACACGGCGAGGGCCAGGTCGACGTTGGCGTGCAGCGGGGTGTGCCGGGCGGTGGTGGCCACGATGTCGCGGGCCGCCGCCAGGGCGGGCGCGGCCCGCGGGATGTCCTCCAGCAGACCGAACAGGACACGCGCGCGTGGGTCCTCGCCCGGGTAGAGCCGGTGGCCGAGGCCCGGGATACGGCGGCCGGCGCGCAGCTCGTCGGCGATCACGGCGGCCGCGTCACCCTCGTCGAGCACGTCCATCAGCAGCCTGTGGGCGACTCCGCTGGCCGCACCGTGCAACGGGCCCTCGAGCACGCCGAGCCCGGCGGAGACGGCCGCGTAGGCGTGGGCGCGGGCCGAGGCGGCGACGCGTACCGCGAGGGTCGAGGCGGCGAGGTCGTGGTCCACGAGCAGGGCGAGGGCGGTGTCCAGAACCCGCAGCGAGGCCTCGTCGGCGTCCCGGCCGGTCAGCCGGGCCCAGAGCCGTTGGGCCAGCGGGCCCTCGTCCCGGTGGCCGGGCCGGGCCGGCAGAGCGGCGACCAGCGTGGGGATGAGGCTGCGCGCGGTGCCCAGCACGGCGTCCTCGGAGAGGTCGAAGCGCAGCGGGTCCGCGACGGCGGCGGCGATCGCCGCCACCCGCAACCGGTCGGTGGGGCTGGTGTGTTCGGGCAGCGCGTCGACGGCGCGGCGGGCCGTGGCGACGGAGGACTCGGGGGCCGTGAAGGTGATGCCCGGGCGGAGAGTGCCGGTCCACAGCCACTCGGCGACCTCTTCGTAGGAGTGACGGGTGGCCAGTTCGGTGGCGTCCACGCCCCGGAAGTAGTACCGGTCCGACTCGATGAGCGTGATGCGGGTGCGCACGGCCAGTTCGCCGCCGGAGGCCGGAGTCCCGCCGCTGTCCCGCCTGTTGCGCCGGGCGAGTGCCTCCACCTCCGCCGCCTCGAAGGTACTGCCCCGGCCGCCGGGCACACGGCGGCTGCTGAGCTGGCCGCGGCTGACGTAGGCGTAGACCGTCTCGGGCTTCACGCCCAGCAGTTCGGCGGCTTCCTTGGTCGTCAGCCGTCGGTCGGCGTGGCCGGAGGAGGGCTCTTGATCGTGCATGGGGGTCACCGTATCGGCCTCACGATGTGTGGCTTGATGCATTGCCTGAATTGATCCGTGGTGGTGAATGAGTTGATTCAATCAATATTGACAGAGATTGAGTCAAGCGTGGACAGTTAAATCAAGTACAAGGAGGAAAATCATGTCCGTCAAGTCCGTCAAGTCCGTCAACAGGTCATCAGCGGCCACCGTCGCCGTACCTCGCGGCCTCGCCGGCGTCGTCGTCACCGATACCGAGATCGGGGATGTCCGGGGGCTGGAGGGCTTCTACCACTACCGCCAGTACTCGGCCGTCGAACTCGCGCAGACCCGCGGCTTCGAGGACGTCTGGCATCTCCTGGTCCATGGCGATCTGCCGGACGCGGCACGGCGTACGGCCTTCGCGGCCGAGACGGCGGCGCTGCGCCGGCTGCCCGACGAGGTGCGGGAGGTGCTGCCCGCGATCGCGGCCGCGAGCGGACGGTCCGGTCCGCTGGCCGGCATGCGTACCGCGCTGTCGCTGCTCGGGGCGGCGAAGGGGTTCCGGCCGGTGTACGACATCGACGCGGACGAGCGGCGGCGCGACACGCTGGCCGCGGCCGCCGCCGTACCGACCCTGCTGACGGCGCTCCACCGGCTGGGCCGGGGGCTGGAACCGGTGGAGCCGCGGGACGACCTGTCGTTCGCGGCGAACTACCTCTACATGCTGACGGGTTCGGAACCGGACGCGAGGCGGGCGCGGGCGGTCGAGCAATACCTGATCTCAACCATTGACCACGGTTTCAACGCGTCAACCTTCACCGGGCGTGTCATCGCGTCGACCGGGGCGGATGTGGCGGCTTGCCTGGTCGGAGCGGTGGGGGCGCTCTCGGGGCCGCTTCACGGCGGTGCTCCCAGCCGGGCGCTGGACACACTGGACGCGATCGGCACGCCCGACCGGATCGACCCCTGGATCCGGGAACGGGTCCTCGCCGGCGACCGCATCATGGGATTCGGGCACGCCGTGTATCGCACGGAGGACCCGCGTTCCCGGATGCTCCGTGAAGTGGCCCGGAGCTTCGGCGGTCCTCGCGTGGAGTTCGCGGTGGAGGTCGAGCGCCGGGTGGAGGCGATACTGGCGGAGCTGAAGCCCGGTCGCGAACTCCACACGAACGTCGAGTTCTACGCGGGCGTGGTCATGGAACTGTGCGGGCTGCCCCGCGAGATGTTCACACCGACCTTCGCGGCGGCGCGGGTGGTGGGCTGGAGCGCGAACATCCTCGAACAGGCCCAGGACCGAAAGATCATCAGGCCGGCGGCGCGGTATGTGGGGCCGGGGGCGCCGGTGGCGGTGCCGGTGACCTGACTGAGGCCTTGCGCCCGTCTGGAGCCCTTGCCTCTCGGTGTGCTCGAAAATGTAGGTTTCGCCGACTTCCATCACCCTTGTGAGGGTGTTCATTCGATGACTATGCGGGCCTCACTCACCATTGATGGTAACGAAGTCATAAATGGGCGCACCCCGGTGCGGTACGTGAGTGTTGACTACGGTGGGCACCGTCGGTGGTCTACCCGAGTGGTCTGCCCGGCGTCATGCGGTGGGGCGCGGGACCTGTGTGATCGAGTTCGCGCTCAGACCTGCAAGGATGCCACCGCGCACGCGAGCAGCGTGCGCAGGTGCTTGCGTGCCTTGTGAGTGTCTGAGACCAAAGGGAATTCAACAGTGAGTCAGATCGTTCGCCGCCTTGGCGTGGCTCCACGCTATCGAGGTAGCACCACGGGGGCCACCTGCCCCGATATCTTCGAATTGGCGAACGGGGATTTCGCCGTAATCGGCAAGGATATGACCGATTCGCTGGAATCTCAGCTTCCGCCCGATGCGGCCCGTGCTGACTATGAGCGCATTGTCGTGATCACTCGCGAGACTCTAGTCAAGGCGAAGACGGACATCCCGGACGCCTAGGTCGGTTTCGATAAAAGCCGGTCCGGGCGGCACACCTCCGCTTCGGACCGGCTTGCGATGTCAAGGTCCACTCGACTCGCCCGGCGGCTCCCCCACCACCCACCACTCCTCGGTGTCCGCGTCCTCGAGTTGACGGAGCAGGTCGTCCACTAGCAGGCCGAGTTCGGCTTCGTCGGTGTCCGCGAGACTCGCCCGATGCTGCTGTGTGGCGTACCAGTACTCCCTGACAATCGGATTCTGGAGCATTCCCCGGACGTGCTTGAAGAACTCGTCCCTGCTCAGATTGCCGATGCGGTAGTACAGAAGCAGATTGGTGTAGAGCGCGTTGGCGAACAGGTACTGACGGCGCTGCTTGGGGGAGACGGGTGGTTCGTAGAGGTCCAGGACCTCGGCGAGCTCTGGATCGTCGATCGCCTTGCTCAGCAACTCCCAGTGCTGTCGCTGCTGAGTGGCGAGGTTCGCGGCTTGCTGGGTGTGTGCGGTCCGTTCCAGGTGTTCCAGGCGTGCGCGCAGCACCTTCAGCGACTGGTGCTGTGCCGCCAGGGTGGCTAGACCCCCCGCCGCGACACCTATGCAGAGTGCGACAGTGCACCTCAGTCCCCGCGGACCGAACTTCTGTGTGGCCATGTCAACCCCCGAGTCAGGCGGCCGTCCGCCGGTCGTCGGGGTGCGGGTCGACTGGAGGGGACCGGCGAGCGGTGGGCGGCGCTTGCCGTCTCCCAGGGTGCCGAGCGGCTCTGATCGGCGGGGGAGGCGGAGAGGAGGCGCACGGAGGGAAGCGAGGGTCGCACACTCCGGCGCCTTCCCCAACGTCTGCCCCGCAAGTGCTGCTAACAATCGTTCACTTCGCAGTGATTCTTCCGGCTCGTATCCTGATCCGGCATTCAAACCTCGTACGTGCGCCGCCAGCGCGATCCGGCGCACACGGCAGTGTGAAAGAGGTCGTACGTTGCGTCAGCCGAGCCCCGGACATCGGCAGATCCCGGTGGTCGTACTCGCCGGATTCCTCGGCTCGGGGAAGACCACGCTCCTCAACCATCTGCTGCACCGCAGCGGAGGCAGTCGGATCGGGGCGATCGTCAACGACTTCGGGGCCATCGAGATCGACGCGATGGCCGTGGCCGGGGCCCTCGGCGACTCGACCGTCTCACTCGGCAACGGCTGCCTGTGCTGCGCCGTCGACGTCAGCGAACTCGACGGCTATCTCGACCGGCTGGCCGCGCCCTCCGCCGGCATCGACGTCATCGTCATCGAGGCCAGCGGGCTCGCCGAGCCCCAGGAACTGGTGCGGATGGTGCTGGCCTCCGAGCATCCGGGGATCGTGTACGGCGGGCTCGTCGAGGTCGTCGACGCCGCCGAGTTCGACGACACCCGCGCCAGGCATCCTGCGATCGACCGGCATCTCGCCCTCGCCGATCTCGTCGTCGTCAACAAGATCGACCGGGCGGAGGAAGAGGGGCAGAGGGTTCTGCGGCTCGTTCGGTCGCTCGTCGATCGCGCCGCCGTCGTGGCGGCCACCTACGGCCGCGTCGACCCCGAATTCCTCTTCGACTGCCGGCCGAGCGAGGAGCGCGTCGGGCAGCTCTCCTTCGACGACCTGCACGAACACGACGAGCACGGGCACGACGAGCACGGACACGGGGAGGGCGGGCACGGCGAGGACGGACACGACGAGCACGGGCACGCCGCGCATCTTCACGTCGGGTACGACAGCCTCTCCTTCGCCCCCGAAACGCCCATGGACCCCCGCCGGCTGATGGCGTTCCTCGACAGCCGGCCCGCGGGGCTGTACCGGATCAAGGGGTACGTCGACTTCGGCGCGTACGACGTCCGCAACCGTTACGCCGTGCACGCCGTGGGGCGCTTCCTGCGGTTCTACCCGGAGCCGTGGCCGGCCGGCTCCCCACGCCTCACCCAGCTCGTCCTCATCGGCTCCGGCATCGACGCGCCCGCCCTCCGCAAGGAGCTGGAGGCCTGTACGAGCGACGCCCCGCACACCGCCGACGAGCACGGCATGTGGGGCGTCCTGCGGTACGTCCAGGATCCCGGCGAGCAGGACCCCGCGTTCTAGACCGGGCCCGCCACCACGGCCACCGTCTTCGGCAGGGACACGCCCGAGCCGTCGCGGCGCGGGTCGATCTCCGGCAGGTCGGCGGGGGTGCCGTTCTTCTGGGCCGCCTTGGCCGGTGTGGCGCCCGCCCAGGCCAGGGACAGGCAGTCCTCGCCCTTGAGGAACCGCTGGCAGCGGACACCGCCGGTGGCGCGGCCCTTGCGCGGGTACTGGTCGAAGGGGGTCAGCTTGGCCGTCGTCTGGACCGAGTCGTCGAGCGTGCCGCGGGAGCCCGCCACCGTGAAGACCACCGCGTCCGCCGCCGGGTCCACCGCCGTGAAGCAGATGACCTTCGCGCCGTCGGCGAGCTTGATGCCCGTCATGCCGCCCGCCGGACGGCCCTGCGGACGCACCTGGGCGGCCTGGTAGCGCAGCAGCTGGGCGTCGTCCGTGATGAAGACCAGGTCCTCCTCGCCGGTGCGCAGCTCCACCGCGCCGACGATCCGGTCGCCCTCCTTGAGGGTGATGACCTCCAACTCCTCCTTGTTGGACGGGTAGTCGGGGACCACACGCTTGACGACGCCCTGCTCGGTGCCGAGGGCCAGACCGGGTGAGGACTCGTCGAGGGTGGTCAGGCAGACCACCGTCTCGTCGTCCTCCAGGGAGAGGAACTCCGACAGGGGGGCTCCGCCCGCGAGGTTCGGGGCCGACGCCGTCTCCGGCAGCTGCGGGAGGTCGACGACGTTGATCCGCAGCAGACGGCCGGTGGACGTCACGGCGCCGATCTCTCCGCGGGCCGTGGCCGGGACCGCGGAGACGATCACGTCGTGCTTCACGCGCCTGCCGTCGGCGTCCTCCGGGAAGGGCTCGCCGTTCGCCGTGCGGGCCAGCAGACCGGTCGAGGAGAGCAGCACCCGGCACGGGTCGTCCGCGACCTGCAGCGGTACGGCGGCGGCCGTGGCGCCGGAGGACTCCAGCAGGACCGTACGGCGCTCGGTGCCGAACTTCTTGGCCACCTGCGCCAGTTCGTTGGAGACCAGCTTGCGCAGCTCCGCGTCCGAGTCCAGGATCCGGGTCAGCTCCGCGATCTCCGTGTTGAGCCGCTCCTTCTCCGACTCCAGCTCGATGCGGTCGTACTTGGTGAGGCGGCGCAGCGGCGTGTCGAGGATGTACTGGGTCTGGATCTCCGAGAGCGAGAAGCGCTCCATCAGGAGTTCCTTGGCCTGCGCGCTGTTCTCGCTGGAGCGGATCAGCCGGATGACCTCGTCGATGTCGACCAGGGCCGTGAGCAGGCCCTCCACCAGGTGCAGCCGGTCGCGGCGCTTGGTGCGGCGGAACTCGCTGCGGCGCCGGACGACGTCGAAGCGGTGGTCGAGGTAGACCTCCAGGAGCTCCTTGAGGCCGAGGGTGAGCGGCTGGCCGTCCACCAGGGCGACGTTGTTGATGCCGAAGGACTCCTCCATGGGCGTCAGCTTGTACAGCTGCTCCAGGACGGCCTCCGGCACGAAGCCGTTCTTGATCTCGATGACCAGGCGCAGGCCGTGCGCGCGGTCGGTGAGGTCCTTGACGTCGGCGATGCCCTGGATCTTCTTCGAACCGACCAGGTCCTTGATCTTGGCGATCACCTTCTCCGGACCGACCGTGAAGGGCAGTTCGGTGACGATCAGGCCCTTGCGGCGGGCGGTGACGGTCTCCACCTCGACGGTGGCGCGCATCTTGAAGGTGCCGCGGCCCGTCTCGTACGCGTCCCGGATGCCGGAGAGCCCCACGATGCGGCCGCCGGTGGGCAGGTCGGGGCCCGGGACGTGCTTCATCAGGGTGTCCAGGTCCGCGTTCGGGTAGCGGATCAGGTGGCGGGCGGCCGCGATCACCTCGCCGAGGTTGTGCGGCGGCATGTTCGTCGCCATACCGACCGCGATGCCCGAGGCGCCGTTGACCAGCAGGTTCGGGAAGGCGGCGGGCAGGGCGACCGGCTCCTGCTCCTGGCCGTCGTAGTTCGGGGCGAAGTCGACCGTGTCCTCGTCGATCGACTCCGTCATCAGGCTCGTCGCCTGCGCCTGGCGGCACTCGGTGTACCGCATGGCGGCGGGCGGGTCGTCGTTGCCCAGCGAGCCGAAGTTGCCGTGGCCGTCGACGAGCGGCACGCGCATGGAGAAGGGCTGGGCCATGCGCACCAGGGCGTCGTAGATCGACGCGTCGCCGTGCGGGTGCAGCTTGCCCATGACCTCGCCGACCACGCGCGCGCACTTCACATAGCCGCGGTCGGGGCGCAGGCCCATCTCGTTCATCTGGTAGACGATGCGCCGGTGCACCGGCTTGAGGCCGTCGCGGGCGTCGGGCAGGGCGCGGGAGTAGATGACCGAGTACGCGTACTCGAGGAAGGAGCCCTGCATCTCGTCGACGACGTCGATGTCGAGGATGCGCTCCTCGAACGAGTCGTCGGGCGGCGGGGTCTTCGTGCTGCGGCGGGCCATCGCTGCCGGCTCCTCTTTTCTGGTCGCTCGCCTACGGGTCGCTCACGGCCCCTTCGGCTCACGCTTGCTGAAGCATGAACGGGATCTGACGCCACCATTGTGGACCGCTGCACTGACAACGCGGGCCAGGACCCGGTGCGGGCGGTCCGGTCCGCCGGTGCGGGCACCATCGGGCGCGGCTGCCCGCAGGCTACGCGATCCGCTGTGGGCGTACGTCGTCCGGGAACTTCGCCGCGGCTCCGCACGCTTGCATACAGTGGCAGGACCGGCAGCAAAACCGCGGTGTCAGCCACCGCATCGGCGATCGAAGGGACGTACATGCCCATGGGTCACACGGCCACAGACCAGGCAGGCACCGGGGGCCTGACAGCGACCGAGCACCGCCTGGCCAACGGCCTGCGCGTGGTGCTCTCCGAGGACCACCTGACCCCGGTCGCGGCGGTGTGCCTCTGGTACGACGTCGGCTCGCGCCACGAAGTCAAGGGCCGTACCGGCCTTGCTCACCTTTTCGAGCATCTGATGTTCCAGGGCTCGGGCCAGGTGAAGGGCAACGGCCACTTCGAGCTGGTGCAGGGGGCCGGCGGCTCGCTCAACGGCACCACCAGCTTCGAGCGCACCAACTACTTCGAGACCATGCCCGCCCACCAGCTGGAGCTCGCCCTCTGGCTGGAGGCCGACCGCATGGGCTCCCTGCTGGCCGCCCTGGACGACGAGTCCATGGAGAACCAGCGGGACGTCGTGAAGAACGAGCGCCGGCAGCGCTACGACAATGTCCCGTACGGCACCGCCTTCGAGAAGCTGACCGCCCTCGCCTACCCGGAGGGCCACCCCTACCACCACACCCCGATCGGCTCGATGGCCGACCTGGACGCGGCGACGCTGGAGGACGCGCGCGCGTTCTTCCGCACGTACTACGCGCCCAACAACGCCGTGCTGTCGGTCGTCGGCGACATCGACCCCGAGCAGACGCTCGCCTGGGTCGAGAAGTACTTCGGCTCCATCCCCTCCCACGACGGCAAGCCCGCCCCCCGGGACGGCACCCTGCCCGACGTGATCGGCGAGCAGCTGCGCGAGGTCGTCGAGGAGGAGGTGCCCGCGCGCGCGTTGATGGCCGCCTACCGGCTGCCGCACGACGGCACGCGCGCGTGCGACGCGGCCGACGTGGCACTGACCGTCCTCGGCAGCGGCGAGTCCTCCCGCCTCTACAACCGGCTGGTACGGCGCGACCGTACGGCCGTCGCGGCCGGCTTCGGGCTGCTGCGGCTCGCCGGGGCGCCCTCCCTGGGCTGGCTGGACGTGAAGACCTCCGGGGACGTCGAGGTCCCGGTCATCGAGACCGCCATCGACGAGGAGCTCGCCCGGTTCGCCGAGGAGGGCCCGACGGCCGAGGAAATGGAGCGCGCCCAGGCCCAGTTGGAGCGCGAGTGGCTGGACCGGCTCGGCACGGTCGCGGGCCGCGCCGACGAACTGTGCCGTTACGCCGTCCTGTTCGGCGACCCGCAGCTCGCCCTGACCGCCGTAAAGCGCGTCCTGGAGGTGACCCCGGAGGAGGTCCGTGAGGTCGCCGCGGCCCGCCTGCGCCCCGACAACCGCGCGGTGCTCGTGTACGAGCCGGTCTCCGGGGAGGCCGCCGAGGACGCCGATCCGCCCGAAGACCCCGAGGCCGAGGCCACCGTCGAAGCCGGCGACAAGAACGAGGAGGCGGCCAAGTGACCGAGCTCGCCGCGATGGAGTTCCACCCGCAGCCCCAGGCGGGCGAGGCCCGGCCCTGGGCGTTCCCGGCGCCCACGCGCGGGGCGCTCGACAACGGCCTGACCGTGCTGCGCTGCCACCGCCCCGGCCAGCAGGTCGTCGCCGTGGAGGTCCTGCTGGACGCGCCCCTGGAGGCCGAGCCGGCCGGCTTCGACGGCGTCGCCACGATCATGGCGCGCGCCTTCTCCGAAGGCACCGACAAGCACTCCGCCGAGGAGTTCGCCGCCGAACTGGAGCGCTGCGGCGCCACCCTCGACGCGCACGCCGACCACCCCGGCGTCCGGCTCAGCCTGGAGGTCCCGGCCTCCCGACTGGCCAAGGCACTCGGTCTGCTCGCCGATGCCCTCAGGGCGCCCGCGTTCGCCGACAGCGAGGTCGAGCGGCTGGTCCGCAACCGCCTCGACGAGATCCCGCACGAGCTGGCCAACCCCTCCCGGCGCGCCGCCAAGGAGCTCTCCAAGGAGCTGTTCCCGGCCGCCTCGCGCATGTCGCGCCCGCGCCAGGGCACCGAGGACACCGTCGAGAAGATCGACGCGGCGGCCGTGCGCGCCTTCTACGACCGTCACGTCCGGCCCGCGACGGCCACCGCGGTGGTCGTCGGCGACCTCACCGGGATCGACCTCGACGCCCTGCTCGGCGAGACCCTCGGGGCGTGGACGGGCTCCCGGGCCGAGCCCCGCCCCGTGCCTCCGGTGACCGCCGACGACACCGGGCGCGTGGTCATCGTCGACCGTCCCGGCGCCGTCCAGACGCAGCTGCTGATCGGCCGCGTCGGGCCCGACCGGCACGACCGCGTGTGGCCCGCGCAGGTCCTCGGCACGTACTGCCTGGGCGGCACCCTCACCTCCCGCCTGGACCGCGTCCTGCGCGAGGAGAAGGGCTACACCTACGGCGTACGGGCCTTCGGCCAGGTCCTGCGCTCCGCCCCGGACGGCACGGGCGCGTCGATGCTCGCCATCAGCGGCTCCGTCGACACCCCGAACACCGGACCGGCGCTCGACGACCTCTGGAAGGTGCTGCGCACGCTCGCCGAGGGCGGCCTCACGGACGCCGAGCGGGACGTCGCCGTACAGAACCTCGTCGGGGTGGCGCCGCTGAAGTACGAGACGGCGGCGGCCGTCGCGAGCACGCTGGCCGACCAGGTCGAGCAGCATCTGCCGGACGACTACCAGGCGACGCTGTACCAGCAGCTCGCCGCGACCGGCACCGTCGAGGCCACCGCGGCGGTCGTGAACGCCTTCCCCGTCGACCGGTTGGTGACCGTCCTGGTCGGGGACGCGGCGCAGATCAAGGGCCCCGTGGAGGCCCTGAACATCGGTGAAGTGACCGTGGTGTCCGCCGAGTAGCGGCACGCGTGCGTGGCGGGGCCCTGGTGACGGAAGCGTCACCAGGGCCCTCTTATGTCCGAATTGAAGAACCTTGACGGCAATTGAAGGAAATTTGAAGGAGAGTGGGCCGTTTGCCCTGTGGGATGCGCTACAAACACCCTGATCCGTTTGGGAATTGAAAGCGGCCCCGCTTAGCGTCGTCCGGGCTGTCCGTCAGGCAGTGCGCCGCACCCGCGGCACCGGACAGTCATCGCCGAGTCCCCGTACGGCGCGAGCCAGGGGAGCCGGGGACCCACCGCAGTCCCTGGGGTGAATCGGACGCCCGCGCGCACAGCGAGGGTGCTCGTAGGAGACCTTCCTGCTCCGAACCCGTCAGCTAACCCGGTAGGCGAGAGGGAAGGAAAGGAACAGCCTGTACATGGCGTTCATGTGCGCCGCCGGGAAGCACCGTCGTCCCAGCCGGATCAAGCGCTCCACCGCCCGGGCCGCCGGCGTCGCGGCTCTCGCCACCACCGGTGTCATCGGCGCCCTCGCGGCCCCCGCGCTCGCCGCCGACAACGCGGCCGACGCCGTCGAGCAGACCGGTCTCACCCCCGTCATCACCATCGGCGACTCGATCGCCGCCAAGATCGACGCGCAGGCCGACGCGCAGAAGCAGGCCGCCGAGATGGCCGCCCGCAAGAAGGCGGCCGAGGAGGCCGCGCGCAAGAAGGCCGAGGCGGAGGCCAAGAAGGCCCGCGAGGCCAAGGAGCGCGCCGCCCGCGAGGCCGAGCGCAAGCGCCTCAACACCTTCGTCGCCCCGATCTCCAACTCGTACGTCTCCACGGGCTACAAGGCCAGCAGTTCCCTGTGGTCCTCGGGCAGCCACACCGGCATCGACTTCCACGCCGCGACCGGCACCGCCGTGCACGCCGTCGGCTACGGCACCGTCGTGCAGACCGGCTGGGGCGGTGCGTACGGCAACCAGATCGTGATCAAGATGAACGACGGCACGTACACCCAGTACGGCCACCTGTCGTCCATCGGCGTCTCCGTCGGCCAGAAGGTCGTCACCGGCCAGCAGATCGGCCTGTCCGGCTCGACCGGCAACACCACCGGGCCGCACCTGCACTTCGAGGCCCGTACGACGCCGGAGTACGGCTCCGACATCGACCCCGTCGCCTACCTCCGCTCGCACGGCGTGAACGTCTGACGGAGGATCGCGAGATCCCGTGAAGCCCCGGCTCCCCGAGCCGGGGCTTTCCGCGTTTCTGTCGTGCCGCTGTCCAAAAAATATCCATGGATTCCGGCCCGCCGTCGGAAATTCCCGTCCTTTGCAATAGAGTCACTGGACACACGTCCATGGTCGACGTTTCACGGGGATTAAGGCGGAGGTCGGACATGCGTATTCCGGCGCACTCGGTGTGCACGGCCATCCGGGACGACATCGTCGCGGGTGTCTACGAGCGCGGCAGCCGCCTCACCGAGGAACTCCTCGCCCGCCGCTACGGCGTCTCGCGCGTCCCCGTCCGCGAGGCCCTGCGCACCCTGGAGGCCGAGGGCTTCGTGGTGACCCGGCGGCACGCGGGCGCGTGCGTCGCGGAACCGACCGAGCAGGAGGCCTCCGACCTGCTGGAGATGCGCCTGCTGCTGGAGCCGCTCGGCGCCTCCCGGGCCGCCCAGCGCCGCACCGAGGCCCATCTGAAGGTGCTGCGCGGCCTGGTCAGACTGGGCCAGGAGCGGGCCAGGAGGGGCAACAGCGAGGATCTGCGCTCCCTGGGCGGCTGGTTCCACGAGACGCTCGCCCAGGCCTCCGGCAGCCAGGCCATGACCTCGACGCTGACCCAGCTGCGTCACAAGATCGCCTGGATGTACGCCGTGGAGGCGCCCGCCGACCCGGTGGAGTCCTGGGCCGAGCACGGGGCGATCGTCGACGCCGTGGCGCGCGGCGACGGCGAACGCGCGCGGGCGGTCACGGCGCTGCACACCGAACGCTCGACCGCCGCGCACCGGCTGCGATTCGGGAGCCAGGAGCGGGCGAACGGTGTGAGGAACTCGCAACATGCCGTAAACATGCCGAGCCTGCGGCATTAACACGGACGCCGTATACAAAGAGGAAAGAATTCGCGGGGGCTATTTCACGCTGCCCGCCGCCGGGAATTCCGAACCCCCGGCACAGAAAATGCGAAGGGCTCGCCCGGAAATTCGGACGAGCCCTTCCGTGGTGCCGTGGTCAGACGGTCTCGGGAAGCTCCTCGAGCCCCTCGGAGACCAGCTTGGCCAGACGGTCGAGGGCCGCGTCCGCGCCCTCGGCGTCGGAGGCGAGGACGATCTCCTCGCCGCCCTGGGCGCCCAGGCCCAGAACCGCCAGCATGGAGGCCGCGTTGACGGGGTTGCCGTCGGCCTTGGCGATCGTGACCGGGATACCTGCGGCCGTGGTGGCCCGGACGAAGATGGAAGCGGGGCGGGCGTGGAGGCCCTCGGCCCAGCCGACGTTGACGCGGCGCTCAGCCATGTGATGCTGCCCTTCGGTGTTCAGGGTTGTCTAGACCAGTTTCCCACAACGTGAGGCTGCTCCGGAGAGGCTCGCGCCCCTCCGGGGTGAGTCGTCGGGCCGCGGCCTCGGCCCGTCGTCCGTCCCTCGCGCTGCTTGGTTGTCGTCCACAGACTGCCTCGCGCCGTTGTCGGACGCGAGCCGTACGCTGGGGCCCATGCAGACCTCGTCGGACCGGCACGAGTACCCCGCCCACTGGGAAGCCGACGTGGTGCTGCGCGACGGCGGCACCGCACGCATCCGCCCCATCACCGTCGATGACGCGGAGCGCCTGGTCAGCTTCTACGAGCAGGTGTCGGACGAGTCGAAGTACTATCGCTTCTTCGCGCCCTACCCGCGACTGTCCGCGAAGGACGTCCACCGCTTCACGCACCACGACTTTGTGGACCGGGTGGGACTCGCGGCCACGGTCGGCGGCGAGTTCATCGCCACCGTACGCTACGACCGCATCGGCGCCGACGGAACGCCCGCGTCGGCGCCGGCCGACGAGGCCGAGGTCGCCTTCCTCGTCCAGGACGCCCACCAGGGCCGCGGCGTCGCCTCCGCCCTCCTGGAGCACATCGCCGCCGTCGCCCGCGAGCGCGGCATCCGCCGCTTCGCCGCCGAGGTGCTGCCCGCCAACACCAAGATGATCAAGGTGTTCACGGACGCCGGCTACACCCAGAAGCGCAGCTTCGAGGACGGCGTCGTCCGCCTCGAGTTCGACCTCGAACCCACCGACCGCTCCCTGGCCGTCCAACGCGCGCGGGAGCAGCGCGCCGAGGCGCGGTCCGTACGGCGGCTGCTCGCGCCCGGCTCGGTCGCCGTCGTCGGCACCGGCCGTGCCCCCGGCGGCGTGGGCCGCGGCATCCTCGACAACATCCGGGACGCGGGCTACGCCGGACAGCTGTACGCCGTGAACAAGGCGTTCGGCGAGGACATGAAGGAACTCGACGGCGTCCCCGCCCACCGCTCGGTGCGGGACATCGACGGGCCCGTCGACCTCGCGGTCGTCGCCGTGCCGGCCGAGCACGTCCCCGAGGTCGTCACCGAGTGCGGCGAGCACGGCGTGCAGGGGCTGGTCGTCGTCTCCGCCGGCTACGCCGAGAGCGGGCCGGACGGACGCGAACGGCAGCGCGAACTCGTCCGGCACGCGCGCGCGTACGGCATGCGGATCATCGGCCCGAACGCCTTCGGCGTCATCAACACCTCCCCGCAGGTACGGCTCAACGCCTCCCTCGCCCCCGAGATGCCCCGCGCCGGCCGGATCGGCCTGTTCGCCCAGTCCGGGGCCATCGGCATCGCCCTGCTGTCCCGGCTGCACCGGCGCGGCGGCGGTGTCACGGGCGTCACCGGCGTGTCCACCTTCGTCTCCTCCGGCAACCGCGCGGACGTCTCCGGCAACGACGTCATCCAGTACTGGTACGACGACCCGGACACCGACGTCGTCCTGATGTACCTGGAGTCCATCGGCAACCCCCGCAAGTTCACCCGCCTCGCCCGGCGCACGGCCGCCGCCAAGCCGCTGGTCGTCGTCCAGGGCGCCGGTTCCGCACCGCAGGGGCACGCCGTACGGGCGACGCGGCTGCCGCACGCGACGGTGTCCGTGCTGCTCAGGCAGGCCGGGGTGATCCGGGTCGACACCATCACGGAGCTGGTCGACGCGGGTCTGCTGCTCGCCCGCCAGCCGCTGCCGAGCGGACCCCGGGTGGCGATCCTGGGCAACTCCGAGTCCCTGGGGCTGCTGACGTACGACGCCTGTCTCTCCGAGGGGCTCCGGCCGCACCGCCCGATCGACCTGACCACCGGCGCCACGGCCGGCGACTTCCACGCGGCTCTGCTGCGGGCCCTCGGGGACGACTCCTGCGACGCGGTGGTCGTGACCGCCATCCCGGCCATCGGCGAGGCCTCCGTGGCCGACGCGGAACTGGCCCGGGCGCTGCAGTCGGCCGCCGACCAGGTCCCCGGCAAGCCGGTCCTCGTCGTGCACGTGGAACTCGGCGGGCTTGCGGAGGCGCTGTCGGCGGCGGCCGGCACCGCGCCCGAGCCGGATGCCGCGGCCACCGGAACCCGCAGGCTGCGCCCCTCGCAGCAACTGCCCGCCCCGGTCCCCGCCCGGCAGCCCGCCGCCCCCGACACCACCCCCCGGCTCATCCCGGCCTACCCCGCCGCCGAACGCGCGGTCCGGGCCCTCGCCGAGGCCGTGAAGTACGCGCAGTGGCGGCGCGAGGCCGCCGAGCCCGGCAGGGTGCCCGAGTACGACGACATCGACGAGAAGGGTGCCGCCCGCCTCATCGACGGCATGCTCGCGCGCGGGCAGGGCCTCACCCTGGGCACCGAGGAGACCTGCGAGCTGCTCGGGCGCTACGGAATCGCCGTCCACCGGGCGACCCCCGCGTTCACCCCGGACGACGCCGTGCGGGCCGCCGGCGAGCTCGGCTACCCCGTCGCCCTGAAGGCCACCGCCCCGCACCTGCGCCACCGCGCCGACCTGGGCGGCGTCCGGCTGGACCTGGCGGACGAGGAGCAACTGCGCCGGGCCTACGCCGAGTTGACCGGCCTGTTCGGCAAGCCGGAGGAGCTGCGGCCGGTCGTGCAGTCGATGGCACCCCGGGGCGTCGACACGGTCGTACGGGCCGTCATCGACCCGGCCGCCGGCGCCGTGCTGTCCTTCGGGCTGGCCGGGGCGGCCTCCCAGCTGCTCGACGACATGGCGCACCGGCTGGTCCCGGTCACCGACCGCGACGCGACCTCCCTGATCCGGTCGATCCGGACGGCCCCGCTCCTGTTCGGCTGGCGCGGCTCGACCCCCGTCGACACGCCTGCGCTGGAGGAACTGCTGCTGCGCGTGTCCCGGCTCGTCGACGACCACCCCGAGGTCGTCGCGATCACCCTGGAGCCGGTCGTCGTCGCCCCGCGTGGCCTGAGCGTTCTCGGCGCCTCCGTGCGCCTCGCGCCCCCGCCCGCCCGCGACGACCTCGGCCCGCGCACGCTTCCGGTGTACTGAACCACCCCTGAGCGGTGCCTCGCAGTCAGTGCGCCCCCGTAGGATGGACGCCATGGCCAAGACCAGTACGACGACCCAGGGGCTGCGTGCGGCGATCGAGCGCAGCGGCTACTACCCGGCCCTCGTGGCCGAGGCGGTGGAGGCCGCCGTGGGCGGCGAGCCCATCCGGTCGTACCTGGTCCACCAGGAGACGACGTTCGACCAGAACGAGGTGCGGCGGCACGTGACCGTGCTCGTCCTCACCGGCAACCGCTTCATCGTCAGCCACACCGACGAGCAGGCCGCCGACAGCACATCCCCGACGCCGTACGCCACGACGTCGACGGAGTCGGTGAAGCTCGGCCGGATCTCGTCGGTCGTGGTCAGCCGGGTGGTCGCCAACCCCGAGCAGTACGCGCCGGGCACCCTGCCCCGCGAGGTCGTGCTGACCATCGGCTGGGGCGCCGTCTCCCGCATCGACCTCGAGCCCGCCGCCTGCGGAGACCCCAACTGCGAGGCCGACCACGGCTACACCGGCAGCTCCACCGCCGACGACCTCAGCCTGCGGGTCAGCGAGGCGGGGGACGGCCCGGAGACCGTGCGCCAGGCCCTCGCCTTCGCGCAGTCCCTCTCCGAGGCGACCGCGGACATCACCCGCTGAGATGGTCCACGCCCCCTGGGACGCCCACCCCGAGCCCCTCTCCGTCGACTCCGCGCCCCTGCCCGAGTACGGCAGCGGCTCCCTCGCCGACCTCCTGCCGACCCTGGCCGCCGGCATGGGCGTACCGGACACGACGGCCGCGATCGCCGAGCTGACGCCCGCCGACCGGAACTGCGTGTTCCTGATCGACGGGCTCGGCTGGGAGCAGCTGAAGGCACACTCGGACGAGGCGCCCTTCCTGACCTCGCTGCTCGGCAGCTCGCGCGGCGGCACCGGACGCCCCCTGACCACCGGCTACCCGGCGACCACCGCCACCTCCCTCGCCTCCATCGGCACCGGCCTGCCGCCCGGCGCGCACGGCCTGCCCGGCTACACCGTGCGCGATCCGGCCACCGGCGAGCTGATGAACCAGCTGCGCTGGCAGCCCTGGACCGCACCGCAGGTCTGGCAGCCCTACCCCACCGTCTTCCAGCTGGCCCACCAGGCCGGCGTGCACGCGGCCCAGGTGTCCTCGCCGACCTTCGAGAGCACCCCGCTGACCAAGGTCGCGCTCAGCGGCGGAACGTTCCTCGGCAGGCTGTCCGGAGAGGACCGCATGGACGTCGCGGCCGAACAACTGGCCGCCGGCGACCGCTCCTTGGTCTACACCTACTACGCCGAACTGGACGGCGCGGGCCACCGCTACGGCGTCGACTCCGACACCTGGCGCGGCCAGCTCATGCACGTCGACCGGCTCGTCCAGCGCCTGGCCGAGCAACTCCCGCCGCGCAGCGCGCTGTACGTCACCGCCGACCACGGCATGGTCGACGTGCCCTTCGACGAGCAGCACCGCATCGACTTCGACGAGGACTGGGAGCTGCGTGCCGGAGTGGCCCTGCTGGGCGGCGAGGGCCGCGCCCGGCACGTCTACGCCGTCCCAGGCGCCCAGAACGACGTCCTGACCTGCTGGCGCGAGGTGCTCGGCGAGCAGTTCTGGGTGGCCTCGCGCGACGAGGCCATCGCGGCGGGCTGGTTCGGACCGCGGATCGACGAACGGGTGTACGCCCGCCTCGGTGACGTCGTCGCGGCCGCGCGGGACGACGTCCTGATCATCGCGTCCGAGCGGGAGCCGAAGGAGTCGGCGATGGTCGGCAACCACGGTTCGATGACCCCTGCCGAACAGCTGGTCCCCCTGCTCGAAGTACGCTCCTGAAGCCCGTACCCCGTCCCGTTCGCCGAAAGGTGCTCAACCACCCATGCCCGAGCTGGTGTTCTTCTCCGGAACGATGGACTGCGGGAAGTCGACCCTGGC
>NZ_JBSFDB010000043.1:0-63753 GCF_053593695.1 Streptomyces sp. NPDC002144 | reverse complement strand
GGTAAATCAGGAAAGTCGTGTCTCTAGGCAATTCCAGCCGTTCGCACCGCCCGCAGCCCGATGACCTGCACCTTCAGCCCGCAAGAGCCTCCAAGACCCTCGAATTACGTCGAACCCGGGTGTCATGGCGAGTGGGTTTGCGGTGGGGGCACTTCGGCAGCGCTGTGGGATCGACACCGGCCGAAGGAGTATGCCGGGACCCGCTACGGTACGGATGAGTCTCCGTGCAGGCCCGATGGGAAACCTCTTATGAACAGCGCTCATGACGCCGCGTCCGGCACATTCCGTCTCGTGGTGACGGGCGGTGGAACCGGCGGGCACACCTACCCCGCTTTGACCGCTGTACGGGCGTTGCAGGCACGTCTCGCTCTGTCCGGTCGGGCGCTGGAGGCGTTGTGGATCGGGACCGAGGACGGGCTGGAGGCCCGGGTCGCTCCGGCTGAGGGGATTGCGTTCACCACGGTCGCCACGGGCAAGATCCGGCGTTCGAGCAATCCGCTGAAGATGATGTCGCCCGCGAACATGCGGGACATGGCCCGTGTGCCGCTGGGGGTCGCCCAGGCCCGCAAGGTGATCTCGGACTTCGGTCCGGACGTCGTTTTGGCAACGGGCGGTTATGTGGCCGTTCCCGCGGGACTGGCGGCCCGGATGTGCCGGCGGCCGCTGGTGCTGCACGAGCAGACGGTGCGTCTGGGCTTGGCCAACCGCAAGCTGGCCGGTTCGGCCACCAGGATTGCGGTCTCCTCCGAGTCGACGTTGGAGCTGCTGCCGGAGGCCGCCCGCGACATTGCCGTGGTCACCGGCAACCCGGTGCGGCCTCAAGTACTGTCCGGGCACGCGGAGAAGGCGGTCCAGGCGCTTGGCATGCCCGCCTTCGACGGTCGGCTGCCCACCGTGTATGTGACCGGCGGAGCCCAGGGCTCGGCGCAGATCAACGAGACCGTCGCCGGGATCTTGCCGTGGCTGCTGGGGTACGCGAACGTCGTCCATCAGTGCGGGCCTTCTCACGTCGAAGGCTTGCGGGAGGGTGCCGCTCTGTTTCCCCCGGAGCTGGTGGGTCGCTATCACGTGACGGGGTTCGTGGGGGAGGAGCTGCCCGACGTTCTGGCGCTGGCGGATGTGGTGATCTCGCGCAGCGGGGCGGGGACGCTGGCCGAGCTGACTGCGTTGGGCAAGGCGGCGGTGTTCATTCCGCTGGCTACCTCGGCGGGCAACGAGCAGATGCACAATGCCCGGCATCTGCACGAGGCGGGTGCGGCCGTGGCGCTGCTGGGCGAGGTCACGGGGCAGGCGCTGGCGGATGCTGTGCAGCCGCTGTTGGCCGATCGCGCGCTGCGGGCGCAGATCGCCGGGCGGGCGCGGGCATACGGCAGGCCGGATGCGGCGGAGAGGCTCGTGGACGTCATCCTGTCCGCCGCCTCCAGCGCGTCCAGCTGACCGGTGCGGAGCAGTTATAGGTGCTGGCTGGCGCCGGTCTCGATGAGCGCGGCGACTTGATCGAAGACGGTCCGATCGCTGCCGTAGGGATCAGGGACATCCTGCCCGTCCAAATAGAGGCGCAGGTTTGGCCAGTTGGGTGCGGCCGCCAGCTGATGCAGCGAGGCGAGAACCGCACGGTCCATGGCCAGGACGCTGTCCGCCCATGTGATCAGTTCGGCGGTGACCTGCCGGCCCTGGTGCGCGCTGAGGTCGTAGCCTCGGGCGGCGGCCACCTCGGCCATCAGCGGATGGGCGGGGCGGCCGACGTGCTTGTCCCGGATGCCGGCCGAGCGCACCTCGACGCCAGCGCCGCCACGCCGCGACAGCACGGCCGCACCGAGCGGGGAGCGGCAGATGTTGCCCAGGCACACCACCAGCAAACGCCGGGGCGCGGCCGCGGTCACGGCTGCTCCCGCCGGACAGCGCGGCGCAGTTCGGCCGCGACGTGGTGGACGTCGTGGTCGGTCAGGTGCAGATGGAAGGGCAGAGTGAGGATCTCGCGGCCGACGCGCTCGGTCACCGGCAGGGACCGGTGCCAGGCGGCGAAGGCGGGCTGCAGGTGGTTGGGCGGGTAGTGGGTGCCCACGCCGATGCCGTGCTTGCGCAGAGCGGCGAACACCCGGTCCCGGCCGCGCGGGACCCTGACGGCGCACAGGTGGGGCACGGTGCGCTCGACGTCGACGTCGACCAGGACAAGCCCGTCGATGCCCTCGAGTGCCGCGGCGTAGGTGCGCCACAGCTGCCGGCGCCGCTGCTGGATGTCGGCGAGGTGGGGTAGCTGGGCGAGGCCGATCGCGGCGTTGAGAGCGGGCATTTGTGCCCGCAGCCCGAAACTGCTGACGGGATAGGAGGGCATGTCGGCGCGGTCGGCGGCGGAGTCGGTGATGCCGAGGCTGCGCAGCCTGCGGCACGCGGTCGCCTCCTCACGGCTACGGGGGATGATCACCCCGCCCTGGCCGCACGTCAGGTTCTTGATCGGGCCGAAGGAGAAGCACGTCAGGTCGCCGGTGGCGCCGACGTGCCGGATGGCGTCGTGGAGGGATCCGAAGGCGTGGGCCGCGTCCTCGACGATGGCGATGCCGCGGCTGGCCAGGGTGGCGCGGGCCCCGGAGAGGTCGACGGCGCGGCCCGCGTACAGGACAGGGATCACGGCCCGGGTGGCCGGGGTGAGGGCGTCGAGGACGGTGCCCGCCGCCAGGGACAGGGTAGTCGCATCGATGTCGGCGAAGCGGGGGGTGGCGCCGGTGGCGAGGACGGCCTGGACGGTGGCGCAGAAGGTGAAGGAGGGCACAACAACCTCGTCACCAGCCCCGATCCCAGAGGCCAGCAGGGCCACGTGCAGGGCGGCGGTGCCCGAGGAGACGGCGACGGCGTCCGTGACGCCAAGGACACCAGCGATGCGGGCCTCGAACTCATCACACACGGGGGAGTGGTTGTAGTGGCCGCTGTGCAGGGCGGCCAGGAGCGCGTCGTCCTCCGGCCCGAACAGGTAGGGGCGGGCATTGACGGCGGCACTGGTGGGCGGGGTGGTCGTCATGGGAGGGTCCCTTCGGTGACGGCGAGAGTGTGGTAGGCCTTGGTCAGGCAGACATCGGGCCGGTAGCGGAGCCGGTCGTGGTCGATGCGCCGGTCGAACAGACCGTTGAGGAACTCGCCGATGAGGTCGGCGCCAGCCGCTTGTGCGGCAGGAAAGCCGCCGCCGAACCGCGCGTTGGCCTCAGTAATCAACACTCGGTGCGGGCCGCCCGTGCACACGAAGCCCTGGACGCAGCAGGCGCCAACCAGACCGGTGGCCGCCAGGACGGCTGTGACTTGGCGCTGGACTTCGGCGTCGTGGAAGGTACGGGTGACCATGGCCAAGCCGCCCTTGACGACCAGCCGCCAGCGCAAAATCACGCTGGCCCGGCCGTCGCGGCCGACGAGGCAGTCGGCGGTGAACTCCTCTCCCTGAATCCGCTCCTGGATCAGCGGGTCGGGCACCAGGTCGCACAGGACGGCGGCCTGGGCACGGGTGCGGCAACAGATGACGTCCTTGGCGCCCTGGCCGCGGCGGGGTTTGACGACGAGCGGCCCTTCGGGCACCTGATCGAGCCGGTTGGGCAGGACCATACGCGGGGCGGGGATCTTGTGATCGGCCAGGATTTGTGCGAAGCGGGCCTTGTCCGTGCAGGCCTCGATGGCCGGCATCTTCGGCAGCCAGGCCGTCACGCCGAGGCCGGCCAGTTCGCGGCGCAGACCGTGCAGGCACGCAAGCTCCTGCTCCACGCACGAGACCACGGCGTCGGGCCGCAGTTCGGCGCACAACGCCAGCAGGCCGCTGCCGTAGTCGCCTTCTCGGGCCGGGACGGTGATGCGCGCCGCCGCACCGGGCAGGCGCAGGCCGATCGCGTGCGGATGGCAGTCGGCGGCGATGACCTCACAGCCCCGGGCCAGCAGCTGACGGGCCACGTCGAGGCCGGGGGCCCCTCCCACACCAGTGACGAGGATGCGCGGGTGGCTGTGGACGGCGGCCGTCATAGCGTCACGCTCCAGCCGGGACAGCGAGTGCCTGCGGGGTGTTGATCAGTGGCGCCCACCGTTCGGGGTGGGCCCGGTACCACGCGGCAGTGCGGGCCAGCTCCTCGGCCAAGTCCCGCTCGGGCCGGTAACCCAGACGGCTGGCGATCTTCGACCAGTCCATGGCGTACCGGCAGTCGTTGGCCCGCCGGTCGGCAACGTAGGTCACCAAATCCGGATCGGCGCCGCACACTTGCAGCAGCATCCCGGTCAACTGCGCGGTCGTCAGGTCCGTGCCGCCGGCGATGTTGTACACCTCCCCGGCAACGCCACGGCGCATAACGGCATCGATGCCCTGGCAGTTGTCCGCCACGTGCAGCCAGTTGCGGACGTGCTGCCCCCGGCCGTGCACGGTGACGGGCTCGCCGCGCAGCAGGCGGGTGACGAACAGGGGAATGATCTTCTCCGGGTACTGGGCGGGCCCGTAGTTGTTGGAGGAGCGGGTCACACACACGCCCAGCTCGTAGGTGCGAAACGCACTCAAGGCGATTAGATCACTGGCGGCCTTGGACGCGGCGTAGGGCACGGTGGGCCGCAGCGGATCCTCCTCGCTGGCCACTCCCTCGGACAGTGGTCCGTACACCTCGTCCGTGGACACGTGCACGAACCGCTCGACCTGATGCTGGCACGCGGCATCCACCAACACCTGGGTGCCCAGGACGTTCGTCTCGACAAACGGTTGGCCGGCCGTCAGGGAACGGTCGACGTGGGATTCCGCCGCGAAGTGCACGACGTGACTGTGGCCGGCCATGACCTGGTCGACGAGCCTTGCATCGAGGACGCTGCCCTTGACGAACTCCAGCCTCGGATCCAGGAAGGCCTCGCCCAGGTTCCCCAGATGGCCGGCGTACGTCAGCGCGTCCAGCACGGTGACCCTGGCGACGTCGTCGGCGCGCAGCAGCGCCTTGACGTAGTGGGAGCCGATGAAGCCGGCGCCGCCGGTCACAAGCACGGTGATCATGAGGGAATTCCTTTCGCTGAGGGTGACGTCGGGGGCGCTGCCGGGCCGCGTGCCACAGATCTCTTGCGGCCCGGATGCGTCATCGCCCGAAAATCAGTGCGATGACGGCATGAAAGCTCGACGTCAGGGGTCCGCACAGGCTCACGAAGGGGGCTCACAACCGGGAAACAGGCGGGCCGCGCAGCACCGACTCTTAGGCTCGAAGAGCCAACTGGCTCTGCGCGAAGGTGCACGGCAGAGCCCACGTGCAGGGAGGCGTCTGCGATGGGACTCAGCAACCATCAGACCGGGACGACGAACACGGCCCTGACCCAGCTGATCGGTGCGGCCGGGCTCAGCCATCACGCGCTGGCCCGCCGCGTCAACGAACTGGCCGCACAGGCCGGTCTCGCCTGCTCCTATACCCACACGAGCGTCACGAACTGGACCCGCCGCGGCATGCTCCCGCGCCCACCGGTGCCCGCCTTCATCACCCAAGCGCTCGCGGAACGCTTAGGACGACCAGTCGAACCGGCCGAAATCGGCATGCCCGAGCAGCGCGAAAGTCCCGACCACATCGGCTTGGAATTCCACCGCAACGCTCACGAGGCCGTCCGCACCGCCACACGATTCTGGAGCACCGTGCACCGCCGTACCTTCGTCACCACTGCCTTCGCCATCGGCGCCTACAGCACACCGGTCACGCGCTGGCTCGCCGTCCCCACCGACCCCGAAGCCGCCCACCCCGGAAAGCACCGCGTGGGCCGCCAGGACCTGGACGCGCTGTGGTCGGCCGCCGCCGACGCACAGCGCTCGGACTCCAAATACGGTGGCGGCACCCGCACCGCATCCGCCCTCACAGCGTTCCTCAACGAGCGGGCCGTCCCGCTCCTGCACGGCCACTACACCGACGCTGTCGGCAAAGAACTGTTCGCCGGCACCGCCGAACTGGCCCGGGTCGCCGGATGGAGCGCCCTCGACATGGGCCACCACGCCCTCGCCCAAAGACACTTCATCCAAGCCCTGCGCATGGCCCGGGTCGCCGGCAGCCTGGACATCGGCTGCCACGTGATGAGCAACATGGCCCTCCAGGCCACCCTGCGCGGCTACCCCAACGAGGCCGTGGACATCGCCCAGGGCGCCTACGACCGCGCGCGCGACCACGCAGCACCCCGCGTCCTGGCCTTTGCCAAACTCATCGAATCCCGCGCCCACGCCCGCCTCAACGACGCCCGCTCCGCAGCCGCTGCACTCACCGTCTCCGAACGACTCCTGGAACACGCCAACAACGCCGCCGACGAGCCTGCATGGATCAGCTACTACACCCCGGCACGACTGGCCGCAGACGCCGTCGAGATCCACCGCGACCTCAACCTGCCCGCCGCCGCCCTGCGCTGGAACGACCGCGCCGCCCCCATGTCCGCCCGCCACTACACCAGGTCCGTCGGCCTGCGAATGACCGTGCTCGCCATCACCCACCTACAACAAGGCGACCTCGACCAGGCCCTCGCCCAGGGGCAACGCGCCGTCACCATCCTCAGCCACGTCCGCTCCGCCCGCGCCATCGATTACCTCACCGGCGTCGTACGGGCTATGGCGCCCTGGCGTCGCGATCCGAGAGTCACCAGCCTCTCCCAGCAAGCCCACCAAGCCATCGCCCTCAGCAGGACCACGTGACCCTCCAGGACGCAGAGCCACTTACCGAGGTGCGCGGCACTGAATGTGTCTGAGCCCTGCACGCCAAATCGCCCCTGCCTGTGCCGTGGCGCCTGCCGTCATGTCTGCACGGCGTACAGGTTGCCGTCGTCGCTACCGACGTAGACCACGCCGTCGGCCACCGCTGGCGACGAGGACAAGGATCGGCTTGTGTGGAAGATCCAGCGGTGCTTACCGGTTTGGGCGTCCACCGTACGAGACCGTGCCGTGTCAACGCTCGATCTGCTCGCCGGCCTGCTGCTCGTCTTGGTCGTCGCCCTGGTTTTCGGCGGCCTCGCCTATCGCCACCCGTCTGCGCGCGAGCCGCTGCTCCTCGGCTTGTCCGGCGTCGCGGTGCTGGCCGCCATCGTCGGACCGATCCTCACCCGGTGAGGACGGCTTTCCCGTGGTGGCGCTGCCGTCGGGCAGACCCTCGCGACCCGACAGCTGCGTCCCCAGTCGGCACAAGGTGATTCGGGCGCACGTTGCCCTGTGCAAGCAGTCCAATAGCTCAGGCCGCCCGACTTCGCCGGACGCAGTCGCCGTGGACTTCCTGCTGCCGCACGACTTACTGCATCACTCGTCCCTTGTTACCGGTGGGCTCGTGACTTGCGCGGCTTACCCAGCCGACTGGCACGGTCGCCGTGCTGTCCGGAGGGGACACCTTTTCGATCCGCAGGAGGCCGTGATGTTCAACGAACCGCGCCACGAACGCCACACGATCGCCGCGCACGTGCACGCGGTTGCGCAGACCGTACGGGAAACGCGGGAGAGTTGGCAGACCCAGCCGCCCGCGTCGAACGAGGCGGCCCTGAACGAACTGCTCGCCCACGCAGCCCGGGACGTGACCGCCCACCGGTAGAGCACACTGCGCACCCGGCTACAGGGCCTTGCGGAGCGCCGAGCCGTTTGCGTTGAGGAGATCGCTGATCAGCTGCTCCGTCTCCATTTCAAGATCGCAGTCCAGTGACCGGTTGACCTGCTGAACCTGTGTGATCGCGGTGTGCAGGCCGGAGCGGTTCCCGGCAGCATGTTCGATCCGCATCCAGTCCCTGTAAAGGAGCTCGGCACTGTTGTCAGCTTCGAGGCCGGTCGAGATGGCCTGCCGGGCCGCGGTGAGGTCGTGGTGCGGTCCCTTCGGGGTGCGGTGCGTGGCCACTGTGTGGGCGACGTCGACGATCCTCGTGATCATCTCTTGCTGGAAGGGTCCCGCCCAGGGCAGCGGCCTTGTACCGAAGGGCCGCCCTCGCACCAGCCCGAGGGCCTTCTCCAGATCCGGCAGCCCCGCTGGTCCTTGGGGCAGTGCGCGCTCGGCGAGCTGGAGGAACCTGGTCCAGTCGCACCGCACTGCGGGGGAGAGGCGGTAGGGGTCGTCGACCGTGCGGCGGCGCGGAACGTACGGGTTGCCGGCAGGGTCATTGCCCAGAGCGCTGCGCAGGCCGCGCAGCCGGGAGTTGAGGGTGTTCGAACTCCATGGGGCGAGCGGGTCCATGTCGTTGCACAGCGCATCGGCGGAGCGACCCGGCCGGAAGTAGAGCAGTGAGGCGAGTTGCGCGATCCTCGGGCCGTGCCCCGACGTGGCAACGCCGTCCACCTCGACCGGGCCCAGGACACGGATCTCCGGGGCATGCAGGTCGTGTGCCTCTGGCTGCTCTGCAGCCCCGCTGTTGTCCGGGTTCGGGAGTTGAACGGGCGGCTCCTCCGGTGCTTCATCCTCTGCCGAGTCTTCGGTGAGCGCCTGGTCCTCGGGATCGTCCCGCCCCTGAGGCGGTGCGGTGGACAGGAGGCGGAGCCCGGCCGGGTCCGCCGACGCGGCCAGCAGGGCGGGGAACACTTCGCTGTCACCCTCGTTCTCATGCACCGTCGCCGACGCGACCGGTGTAACTGAGGCCTTGTTCGCGGTGTAGGTGCCGGCGCCGGTGGCCTGGTCATTGGTCTCGTCCCTGGCGGGCCGGGGCGTCATCTCGGGCTCGGGTTCGTCCGGGACCTCTTCCCAGGGCCCTTCGGCCGGCATGGCAGGCTGCCCGGAGACGGCGAGCGCCGTGGCGATCTGCTGGTACGCGGCGCGCTCCAGCCGCTGCACCGTGATCTCGATGCCCGCGCAGTCCAGCTGCTGTGGCTCGTCGAGCTCGGCGTTGAGGATCTCAGCATTGGGAAAGTGCGCGGCCGCCGCGGCCGTCGGTGCGATCAGCGTGACCGGGATCCGGGCCTTGTCGATGACGTCGGCGAACTGCCAGGCCGTGTCCTCGTCGAGAGAGGCGGCGCACACCAGTAGATAGGGATGGTGGCTCGTCTCCGGCATCTGGTGGACCTCCAGCAGACGTTCGGAGAGATCCCGCAGGGCGTGCACGGCCTCACGCATGTGCATGATCCGCGAGGTCGGCAGCAGCCGGGGCAGGTCCTCACCGAATCCGACGGCGACCACTTCGACCACGCTGCCCCACGGGCTCATCCCGATCTCCACGGCGAGCGACGTGCACACTTCCGTGACGCGTGTCGGATCGCCGTCGAGCAGCAGCGCGGGCAACTGGGCCAAGTTCACCAGCAGGAGGTCACCGTCCGCGGTGCTGCCCACGGTCGCCAGCCCCGGATACGGTGCCGGCACCTCATGGGCGGCCTCTTCGTCCAGGAGCTCGGCGTCCCCCGGCAGTACCCACCAACCGTCACGTCCTGCCGAGAACGGCGCCAACGGTTTCAACGCCGGGTCCTCGGGCAGCACCTCCAGCGTGCGGGCCCCGATCCGGGCGGCCCGGAGCTTGGGCAGTCCGGCTTCGCCCTCCAGCCGGTGGGCCATCGTGCGCAGGGCCACGTCCAGACGGGCCGATCCGTCGGGCTCGGCGGCGGCCGCCAACTGCGCCTCGGCCGAGGAAGTCGCGGGGGAGATCGCGATGGTCTCACCTGGCTTGCGGCGACGGCGCTGCAGCATGCGGCGCGTGGCGAGCGCACCGGTCACGGCGGCCGCCAGCAGCGCACCAGCGCCCAGCACCATCCGCAACTGCGGCACGTGGCCTGCTGGCGACGCCGCAGGGGCATCTGAGGAGGGTGCCTCGAACGCCGGCGTGGTGGGCGTGTGTGATGCCGACGGAATGCCCGACTCGGGTGCGGCCGAAGGATGGTTGCCGGTCGACGGGCCGCCAGCACCAGCACCCTGGCTCGGATGCTCGGCCGGACGGCTCGACTGGCTGGGAGCCGGAGTCTGCGTTCCCGAGGTGGCGGAGCCTCTGGGGGCCGCCGACTCGCCACCTCCGGTGCCGGCGCCCGAGTCCTTCTCGGTGTCGTCCGGTGCCGGGGGAGCGGAGCGTTCGGTCCCGGAGCCGTGCTTTATGTGCTCGCGGGGATGCGCGGGCTGCTCGGATGCCGTCTTGGGAATGGTGACCTGCTGCCCCGGGAAGATCTTGTTCGGGTCTGTGATCTTCGGCAGGCCGTCTGGCTGCGCGGTGTCCCGGCTGGCCTCGAACAACTGCGGCCACTTGTTGCCGTCGTGGAGTTCCTCGGCCGCGATCTTTGAGAGGGAGTCGCCGGCCTCCACGGTGACCACGTCCCCATCGCCATCCGCGTCGGCCGTATCGCGCGTGCTGGAGGCGAGCTGCGTGCGGATGCCGGAGCCGGCCGCCTCACTGGGCACCTCGGCGTTGCCGGGCACGCGCAGAGTCGTGCCGTGCGGCACCACCGTGGCCGTGGTGGGTACTTCCGGATTGAGGCGCTGCAGTTCGGTGTAGCGCCTGCCGTCCCCCAGCAGCTGCTCGGCCAGTTCCCACCAGGTGGTGTCTTCCGCCCCCACGGTGAACTCCCGGGAGTTCGAAGCCGTTGCCGTTTTCTCCGCCGCCGTACCCGGGGCCGGGGTGCTCGGCCGGCTGCTGGTTGCCTGGCCGGCCGACGGAACGTGGGTCGAGGTGGCGACGACCGCCGGGGTGGCGGCACTGGCCGCGGCCGCGGGAGAGGCCAGCACGATGCTGCTCAGCAGAAACCCGGCCAGACGCTGACCGGTCGCCATGCCCGGAAGCCGCGGGATCGTACGCCGCGCCAGAACGGCGACGATCTCGATCAGAACGGGGACCACGAGCCACAGCCACGCGATCCACGCCGCCAGGGTCATCGTGGTCAGCAGTCCCGAGCCGTCATCGTCCGGGCTCAGCAGCACCGCGCGTGCCTCGGCCATATTCGGCACCGTCGCGGGCAGTGTGCCGAGGGCGAGCAGCAGCGCGGGCACGCCGACGACCAGAGCGGCCAGCGCGACGACCGCGAACAGGCCGCGCGCGACGACCTGTGGCCACGAGCGATCTCGGCGGCGCACGCGCGTGGGGGAGTGGGGCATGGGGTCAGCCTCCGGGCTGGTGAAGCAGGGTGGCAGTGCCGTGTCCCGTCACGGACATCTCACCGACGCCGATCAGGGAGGCGAAGTAGGGGTGGTAGGTGTCGTGGACGGTCACCGTGAGGCTCTGCCCGTCCTCGGCGATGGCGACATCACCGTCGACGCCCTCGCTGTCGAGGAAGGAGCGTGCGGCGGCTTGGGCAGAGTCCGGGTCGACGACGATCGCATCGCCGGTGATGGCCTGGCCGGGGTCGATCTGCTGGGCGCCGGCCCGTGCAGCCTCCTGCGCGACATAGTCGGCGTCCGACATCCGGTCCAGGGCCAGGCCGCCGTCGATGACCAGGCCGATGATGAGGAACGCGATCAGCACGGTGCCCGCGTAGAACAGTTCCATGCCGCCCCGGTCCCGGCGGCCGGAAGGGATGCGAAGCCATCGGCGCCACCTGGTCATGAGCCGCTCCGAGTTGCCCACGTGTCAACGACGGACGTCTTGGTGCTGGTGAGCGTCTTGGACCCGCCCACGCCGGGCAGTGCGAGCTCGCTCAGGGGCGCCGTGCACGAGACGGTGGCCGTCACGCTGGCGGCCTGCCCCACCGGCGCGGACAGCCCGCTGGTGTCCAACTCGACGCTGAAGCTGGCGCAGTGGATACCGGAGTTGGCCAGACTGGACTGCGCGGCCTGGCGGGCGTCAGCCTCGCCGGAGGCCGGGTCGCTCGCCACCGAAGCGGTACGCGCGGCGTCCCGGGCGGCCGCGTCGGCGGCCCCCTCGGCCAGCGCCACCCGCCCGCAGGCGATCGTGAAGCCGATCAGCACCAGCGCCACCGGCACGAAGATTGCGAGGCTCAAGGCGGCGCTGCCGCGGTCACGCTCCAGCCGGTCGGGCCACCGTCGCCACCTCATGGGCGGAACTTCTCGACGGGGGCTTGAACGCTCTGGCGCACGTGTCCGCTCCACCCTGGCACCAGGTTGATCACGTCGCCTTCTACCGAAACGCTGACCGTGTCGCCGTCGTCGCTGACCCGCACCGAAGTGCCCTTCAAAGATCCGCCCATCCGAGCCAGGAACGCGTCGGCAGCTGCCTCTCCCGCACCTGGTGCGGCGTCGTAGACCCGCTGCGCGTCCACGGCCTGCTGGGCTGCGTGGTGGGCCACCGACCGGCCGTGGAACCAGATGCCGCCCTGAATCAGGGTGAACACCAACAGGAACGCGAGCGGGACGACCATCGACATGTCCAGGGCCGTGGCGCCGCGGTCCTCCCGCCACCACGGTCGGCCGGCCAGGTGCCGCCCTCGGCGTATGCGTATGGCAGGCATGGTCAAAAACCCAGGATCTGCTGGACTTTCTCGCCGACCGTGGTGTTGGCCGCCGCGTACACGACGCCGACCAGCGTGCCCCCGGCGACCAGGATCAGCCCCCACTCCAGTGCCGACGCGCCACGGTCCGTCGCATGTGCGCGGATCACAGCGCCGCGCCGGCGCAGTGCACCGAACATGAGGGAGAGGCGGTTGCGGACGCTGTGCATGACTTTCCTCCAGAAGTTCACGGTGCCCTCTCGACGGCACCGGGCGGGCGGGTCAGAACGACAGGATGCGGACGAGGGCCGGTGCCATCAGGAAGACGGCCATCAGGAAGACGATGGCCAGCGACGGCACATGCATCTTCTCGGTGGCCACGTTCGCCTTCTCCTTGCGGTCCGCGAGCAGACCCCGCCGTACGACCTCGGCCTGGGACTCCAACTGGTCGTAGACGGCGGCCTGTTCCTCGCCCGCGAGGGACAAGCTGGCGGACAGTCGTGCGATGTCGGGCACTCCGAGCTCGGTGCCGAGTCCCCCGAGCGCATCCCACGGGCTGACCCCGGCCAGGCGGGCGTGCTCGACGGTGTCCCGGATCCGGACCGCGGCGCGTCCGTCGCCCGACTCCACAGCCCGGGCGAGGGCCTCGGCCGCACCGGCGTCGGAGTTACGGGCCAGGGCGACGCGCTCCAGGACCGAGGCGATGTAGTAGCGGTACTCGAGGCGGGCGTCGGTGGCCTTGTCGCGGACGTCGTCGAGGCATTTGAAGACCATGAACAGTGCGACGCCCAGCCCGGCGGCCGCCGGGACGATGAACGGCAGGGTCAGACCACCCAAGCGCAGCAGGAAAATGATCCACTGCGGGATGAGGAATCCGCCCAGCGGATACAGGGCGCAGCGGCCCAGCAGCGAGGCGGGCGCCATCTCCAGCAGGTTCAGATCCCGGGCGGGCAGCCGCGTCACGAACGCATCGGTTTCCATCAGCCGGGCGCCCACGCGCTCCGCCCACTTGGCGGACCCCTTCGCCGCCGTCCTTGTGGACGAGGTGCGCGGGGCCGGGGCGTGGGTGCGGCGCAGGACCTGGTCGAGTGGGGTCCGCTTGGGCAGCAGGCTGCGCACGGTGAGCGTGCCGCCGAGCGCGGTCAGACCGCCGAGCAGCATTCCGGGGACCGACAGACTCATGCCGCCTCACTCTCCTGTGCCTTCGCGTGTTCCTCGGCGGTGAGCAGGGTGCGCGGCTCTTCCTCCATCACGGCCATCCTGCGCAGCCACAGCAAAGACGCGACGAACAGCACGCCCAGCACCAGCAGCCCGAGCTGACCGAGGGGGGTCGCGAACGGTTCGGAGTAGCGTCCGTTGACGAGGATCACAGTGACCACGGCGATCGCGAACAAGGACACCCGTCGGGCTTCCGAGCGGGCCTTGGCACGCTCGGCATCGATGTCCCGCAGATCGGCGGCCTGCCGGGCGACCAGAGCGGCCTGCGCGGACAGCGCGCGCGCCAGGCCGGGGCCGCGGCTGGTGACGTGGTCCATGAACAACTGGGAGAGGTCGTCGCCGATGCGGCTGGCGAGGTCGTCGGCCAGACCTCGATAGGCCCATCGCGCGGGCATCCCCGCACTCAGCCGGCCGGCCAGTCGGCCCACCGGCCGCTCCAACAGGGCCGGAACCGTGTCCAGTTCGACGATCGTGGCCTCCAGCGGCTTGCCGCCGGCCCGCACGCTCGCGAGCTGCTCCAGCCACTCCGCGATCGCCTCCAGCCGGGCGACCTCCGTCCGGCCGGAACCACCGGGGTAGAGCACGAACGGCAGCCCGGCCACCACCGCGAAGGCGAGCAGCCCGTGCACGGGCCACCCGGTGATCGCCCACATCACCGTTCCTGCGACCGCGGCCCCGGCCAGCAGCAGCCGGTAGTTGTCCCGCCAGGCGGGCGGCAGGTCCTCAACGGCCCGCTGCAGACGGCCCCGCACCCGGCCGGGCCGCACGCTGCGCGTGGCCGGCCGCCAGCCGCGCAGTGCGGCGAGCAGCCCGGTCAGGCTCAAAGCCACCACCGCGCCGGCGACCATGCCGAGCGCGGACAGGTACGACTGGGTCACGCTGCACCTCCCGCCCGGCGCAGCGGCCGCCACTGCCCGTTCGGATAGTCGATCAGCCAACGCCGGTGGAAGCCCTTGCGCTCCAGCTTGCGCAGCCGGCGCTCGTTCATCGGCGTGCGGGTGGGCATGGCCCGCGGCTCGCCCCCGTCCTCGCGGGGGGCAAAGAGCTGCGACAATGCCACCCCGCCGCCTTCGCTGCGGCCGGCCGTCTCCCACACGTGGGAGACGAACCGGTGCACCTGGCCGCCCATGTCGGTCTCGTCGATCGCGTCCACGTACACGATGAGGTCGACGGCGGCCGCGATCAGCCGGTAGGCGGCCTGATCGCTCAGCCCGGCCCTGGCCAGCGGCACCATCAGCCGGTCGACCACGGCCTCGGGGTCCTTCGCGTGCAGGGTGCACATCGACCCCGCCCCGCCCGCGATCATCGCCTCCAGCATGGCTACGGCCTCATCGCCGCGGACCTCGCCGACCATGACCCTCGTTGCCTTGTAGCGCAGGGAGACGGGCACCAGGTCGGCGAGCGTGACCCGCCCGGTGGCGTCCCGTTCGCCGTTGCCCTCCCGCGTGCGGAAGGCCAGCACATGCGCGTGCCGGTCCGGGTCGTCGTGGTTCAGCCGCAGCTCCGGCTCGCTCTCCAGCGTCGCCAGCCGCTCGTGAGCGGGAACTTCGCGGCCCAGAGCCCGCATGAGGGTGGTCTTACCCGTCGCCATGTCGCCAGCGATGATGATGGACAGGCCCGCTTTCACCGCGGCCGACAGGAACGAGGCGACGATCGTGTCGACGGTGCCCCACTGCTCCAGGTCGCCGAGGGTGGCCGCTTCCGCCACATGCCGGCGGATCGCGATCGTCACGTCATCGGTCAGCAGTGTGGCGGCTACACGGGAGCCGTCCGGTAGGTCGAACTCGACCTTTCCCGTGGCGTACGACAGCAGCCGCTCGCCGTGCCCGGACGTCGCGGCCATCTGGTTGACCCACTCGACGGCCTGCGACTTGCTGGAGAACGGGGAGCGAACCCGCTCACGCGGCCTGCCGTGGGAGTCGATGAACATCCACTCGCCGTCGACCAGGACGTCCTCCACGCCCGGCCGGTCAAGGACCCGCTGCAGCGCACCCGCCAGGAAAATCAGGTTGAAGACCTCGGTGCGGACCCGCTCCAACTGCTCGCCCGACAGCGGCGGGTTCGTCAGGGACCATGCCTGAGCCCACTCCGCGACCCGGGAACGCACCCGGGCGCGCACCACCTCTTCCAGGTCCTTCTCGCCCAGCGGCACGCCGGCCTGGCGCCGCTCCTTCTTGACCTGGTCGACGTCGTCGGCGACCTGCTGCCGCAGCTTCGTTATCTCCCCCCAGGGCACAGGAAGCGCCCCGGGCAGCGCCGCTGCCGCCCCAATGTCGGCAGGCCCAGCCCCCGGCGACACCGCGGCGGGGGGACCAGGTGCCGGGGCTACCGGAGTCGCCACCGGGACAGGTCCCGGCGCGACGGCAGGCGGTGCGGGGGGCGCGGACGGGCGGGTCGCGGCGTGCTCGGACAGCAGGCCCCCCAGCCGGGTGGCCACGTTCTGTCCGTTGGTGCCGTTCGGGGTGCGCCAGTCAGCCATGCCGCACCCCCCGCTGGGCGAGCTGCTGGACGATCCGCTCCACCGCCGGAGTGGCCGCCCGTACCTGCCGCATCTGCAGGTGCAGGCGCCGCCGGTCGGCGTGTTCCCGCAGCGGCGCCATGGTGTCGCGCGCGGCCCGCATCAGACGCGAGCGCGTCACCCCGCGCGGCACCCGTCCACCGGTACGCAGATAGGCGGCCGCAGTTTCGTCCCACGGAAGGGCTGCCAGCACCGGCGCGTCCAGGCCCCGCGCGACGTCGGCGGGCCGGTAGCCCTCACCCAGGACGAGCAGGCCCAGGGCCCGGGCGCCGGACCCGTGGGTGGCGAGATCGTCCTGGAGCGCGCGCACCATCGGGTAGGCGAGCGCCTGGGATTCCTCGGTCATGCGGACCACCAGCAACACCAGGTCGGCCTCACGCAGTACGGGCGCGGGCGAGAGCACCGGGTGCAGGCGGCCGCCCTCGAGGACCATCCGCCCGCCATCGACCAGGACATCCCAGCGCAGTTGCTGGTCCGTCAGCTGCAGCACGTTCAGCAGCGTCGGCCAGGTCGACGTCAGGGAAGCGGCCTGCCTCGGATCGATCAGCCCGGGCAGCGCCACCCGGTAGTCGCTGTCGTCCAACGGCCACAGATGCTGGGCGACCTGCGGCGTGAAATCCTGCTCGGCGCTGGCGCGTTCCCAGTCTGCCTGCGGCAGCCGGTGCAGCCCGATATTCCCGTCCAGGCGTTCGTGGTGTTCCCCGCGCGGAACATCGCGCAACAGGCCGTGGCGCAACGTCCCGCCGGCCATGTCGAGTTCGGCCAGCAGCACCGGCCTGCGACTCGCCAGGGCCAGAGCTGCCGCCGAAGTGGTCACGCCGTCCGACTTCGCGGACACCAAAGCGATCAGAGCCACCGTCAGCTCCCGCTCTGGCGGGGCTGCCGTACAAGCGCGATCTGCTTGGCCGCGGCCTTAGTCGCCAGCAGGGGACCGTCCGCGGGCGCCACCACCAGGTTCACAACCAGGGCGCCAGTGGAGTCCGGGGTGCCGACCGACTTCACCGTCGCATCGATCGTGGCAGGAGGCTTGCTGCCCGTGGCCCCCGAGCCTGTGGAACCCGTGTCCGTTCCCTGGGCGGGAAGGACGACGGCGGCTACCTTGTCGCCCGGCCGGAGCTCGTCGCGCGGCACGTAGCCCCGTTTCAGTTCGACCCCGACCACCTGCTCGGTGTCTCCCAGCCCGCCGCGCGCGCTGAGCTGCGAGCGGGTGAGCAGGTCGCCGGGGTGAAGGTCAACGGCCGCGCGCTGGCCCACGATCGAGGCACGGTCGGCGGCGGGGATGGGGGACAGCCCCGGATCGTCGGCGAACGACACAACCCTCACGTCCTGGGCAGTGACCTGTTGGCCGACCGGGACATTCCGCGCGACGGCGAGAACGTCGGTCCGGTCCCCGGCCCGCGCCACGACGACCGCGCCGCCGAGCGCGCCGATCAGCGTGACCAGCGCCAGCAGGACGGGCACTGGCCACGTGCGGCCGGATCGTTTCTTTGTGCCGGTGGTGACGGGCAGGTCGGGCTGCCGCGGGGCGTCGGTGCGCGGTGCAAAGGAGGTCTGTGTGCTGTCCATCGGCCTGAAGGCCCTTCGATCTCGTGCGACGTTTAGGAGTTGACGGCCTGCGACTCGACGATGGCCACGTTTACGGAGGAGTTGCGGACCTCGGTCAGCTGGCCGTTGATCCCGTCGCCGTTCCAGTTGATGACCCAGGTCGAGGTCGCAGTGACCTTGTAGGTGCCGCCCGATGTGTCGGTCGACGGCTGGGTGTAGACGTAGCCGCAGTCCGGGGACTTCTTCAGGCCGTAGGACTTCTGGTAGACGGTGCCGGGCGTCGTGCAGGTGACTGAGGATCCGTCACCCATCGACCACACGACCTTCGCCACTTTCGCGGTGGCGGTCACTGTGACCCCGCCGGCTGTCGCCGTAGCCGTGTTCGGACCCCAGGTGGTCTGCGACTGATTGACGGCCATCCACACCGGCATTCCCACCAGGCCCTTGCCGCCGGGCTTGGGGTTGATGTTGATGTCGGGACCGAGCAATGTCATCGAGTCGACTGCCCGTTGGGCCAGGACCCGGGGGTCGACCTGAGGTGCGGGCTGCTGGCCGGCCGGCACGATGACGAAGCCGTCTGGATTGGCCTGGCCGCCGTCTGTGCATCCATAGAAGTACGCGTCGTTCTTCTTGGGGTCGGCGCCCTTCCAGCCAGGCCATGCGGCCGGCGGCTTCGGATCGACCTTCTCGTAACGGCACTTCGTCTTGCTGTTGCTGGCGTCGCTCTGCGCGCCGCCCGTCTGCCCGCGGCTTCCGCCGTTTTCCGAACCATCACTGGCGCCGACGCAGAACATCACGACGTGACAGTTGCCGGCACTCGCACCCCCTGGATCGTCGCCGGCGCGGGCGACACCCGTGGAAGCGAAGACGAGGGCGCCGGTGAGTACGGCGAGGCGTCGGGTCAGCAGGACTGATCTTGAGCGGCGAACTTCGTGACCATCCACGTCTTCCCCCACTTTTCGAGCGTTGCAGTGCTGACGTATTTGATGAGCCGCGCTGTGGGCAGCGGGACTGGCTTCTTCGAGGCTTTGTCGATCAGCGTCCAGTTCGTTGTGTCGACGCAGTCCGTGACCCTCGCCGTGCGGATCTTGCCGGCGGTTACCGTTTCGACCTGCGGATGGATCACCGGCTTGCCGGTGGCCACCTGGCCGGCCTTCCGCATCGTCGTGAGATCGTTCTCGATGTCGAACAGGGCACGCAAAGTGGTGGTCTTCTTCAGGTCGGTGCCTGTGACGGACGCCTTGCTGTAGGCCTCCGTCCGGGCGTCCCAGGACTGGGTGTACGCGGCGAGGATCTCGGCCTTCTCCGGATCAGCCGTCGAACTGGGTGATGTGGATGGTCTCCCGCCGCGGCTCTCGCTGGGGTCTGGTGACGGCGCTTTGGATCCGTCGTCGCTGCAGCTGGCGAGCGCCACCAGACTGCCCGCGAGAAGCACGGCGGTTGCGTGCCTGCGGATGCGAACAGCGGTGAGCCCCGCCCGGTTGCGTAGTGCTCGTGTCACGTGGTCTCCCCTACGACGCGGTGCGGTCGACCGCTCCCTCGGCGTCCGCGAATGCGAAGACCCAGAACTGCGGTCTGGTCCGGTTGCGGGTAATGCGTTTGCCTGATCGGAGGTTATGCATCTGCGAGTCAACTTCCCACTGAGATATTTCAGTTCGCCCGTACAACGGGGGACGTATCGGGTCACTTCCGTAACTGGGGTCCGGGTACGGGCGCTCGTTCGCTTGGTCCACCAGTCCCAATGGGGGTAAGCATCCGGTTTTCGTGGAGTGCCTCTCCGTCGATGCCGGGAAAGCAGATCTCCACCCGTCGGTTGTTCGTTCGCGCAAGCAGCGTTGAAGAGATTGTGGGTGCGGTTGGCGTGTCACAGGTTCATCCACGGGCGAGGCTCGCCTCCGGTTAGCGGCGACCACACGCGCCCGGCAGGGCCTTCTTCTTCGAGGTCCTCCAGGATTGCGGCACCAAGGGGTACCTGACGGGCCATGGTGGCCACGAGGGGGTGCTGCGCGACCATGGCCTTCAGGTCGCTGGTCCGGCCGTTGAGGGCCTGTCGGGAGGCTGAGGTCAGGACGAACAGGATCCGCGGGAAGACGGGGTACCAACGCAGCCATGTCGGCCCGGAGATCACTGCGTTCGGGCGAGGACGTCGCCTGCCGATGAGCTGCGGCTGGTAGGACCATAGGCGCGCGTAGTCGATCAGCTTCACGGCGAGGCGTTCGCTGCTCATGGTGGCGCGGTCGACTTCGACGAACGCCCGCAGCTTGCGGCGTTCTGTGCCCTCAAGGGCGGTGTAGTGCAGGACTGCGTCGGCGATCACACGTTCGCCGTCGCCGATGGCGTGGGAGACCTCCGGTGTCCAGTCCCACGGGCCGTGCTCGTCGTTGCGGCGCCGGGCGTCGGCGGCGAAGGCCAAGTGGGTGCGCAGCACCGTCAGGGTGTGGGGGGTGCGCAAGGAGGCGGCGGTGGCTGAGGTGACGGGGTAGGGCGGCCTGCCGCGCAGGGCAGGCCAGTCCCGGGTGAGGCGGGCCCCGTCGGGGGTGAGGAACCAGGCTCGGGTGCGGTTGGACTGGGGCAGCACGACGTAGTCGGCCAGACCACGGGCGCGCAGCATTTTCAGGGGGCCGGAGAGCACGAAGCGGGTCGCCTGCGGCCGCAGGAGCAGCAGGAGTTGGCTGGTGGTGGCGATGCGGTGCTGGGCGAGGGCCGCCAGTATCTGGTGGTGCAGCGGCTCTGAGGGACTGGGAGCCAGCCCGGAGGATGTGGGGTGGAACGTCTTCGCGGACATCAGGAGTACTCCTTCTTCAAGGAGACGGGCGGCTGGACGTCGGAGCTCGCGCGGGAGGGGGCGAGCTGGGTGAGGAAGGCTTCGACTCGGCCGTGTTGGGCGGTGGCCCGTGCAGTGAGCTGCCCGAGCGGTACCGCCTGGGCTGTTGCACGAGCAGCGCGCTCGAGGGACGCCGCCTGGCGGGGGCGGGCTATGCCGGCGAAGACGTCGTCGAGGTGGGGGCCGGTGATCTGAGCGGGTCCGATCCGGCGGCCGTCGACGGTCAGGGACACGTAGTGATCGAAACGCTTGAGGGTGGCGACGACATCGGGGCCAGGGGTGTCACCCCACTCTGCGGTGATGGGTGCGATCGCCGACCGGGATCCTGCTGTGGACGCCAGCGTTGAGGCGTTTTGCAGCAGGGACTGGCGTACCGGGCCAGGAAGACGGGACAGCAACTGGGTCATGCCGTGGACCTGGCACTTGTACTTGCGGAAGTCCTCGAACATCGACGCGATCGTTTCCGGGGCGGCACCGGTGAGGGTGATCAGCTCGTCGAAGTACGCGCGAAACGGCACGCGTTGGTCGGGTGCGGTGTCACGGCGGGAGCGCACGGCCCGCAGCAGGTCCCGGGCGAGCAGGGCGGTCAGCAGCCGGTCGGTGGGCCCGTTGCCGCCCGGGCACACCCACACGATCATGCGTGCGTCCATGGAGGCACGGATGTTGTAGACCCCCTCCGGCTGGCCCAGGAAGGCACGGGTGACTGGATTGGCGGCCAGGCGGGCGATCGGATTGAGGACGACGCCGTAGGCGTCCGCGGGCAGCGCAGGAAAGGTGGTGTCCCACCACGAGAGCGTCTCCTCGTCCAGCCTGTTTTCCACCGCCGCGAGCGCCACGTTGCGGAAGGAGTCGTCGGTGAGCATCGCCCGCACCTGGAAGATCGTGGCCTGGTCCTCGGGCCGTCCGGCACGGCAGGCGGCCTCATTGACGGCGACCAGGACGGTGAGGGCCGCGGTGAGGATGGCGAGCGCGCGCGGCGCCGTGGCATCGTCCCAGCCGAGAGCAGCCGCGCAGGCATCCGCGGTGGACTCCACAACCTCATGCGCCACTTGTCCTTGATGCATGCCGATCGGATTCCACGAGCTGAGCCGGGCGGTGGGCCCGTGGGCGTTGAGGTCGACCAGCGCGATGCGCTGCATGAGATGGTCGTGAGCGAGGAAGGGCACGGCGCGGGGCCAGGAGTCACCGTGGGGATCGAGGAACATCAGCCCGCCGCCGGCATGCGCCCAGCCGATCGCCTGTGCCAGAGCTCGTTCGGTCTTCCCGCCGCCCGCCTTGCCCACGCCGACCTCGAACAGGGTCTCGGCGGCATAAGTGGCCACCAGACGGCTGCGTCCGTCGGGCGTGCGGTAGGTACCTTGCAGCAGCAGATCCGGGTCGCCGAATTTGAAGGTCGGCAGGTCGCTGACCAGCAGCGGCACCCGGCAGTGCACAGTGGGCGGTTTGAGCAGGCCTACCAGCTCCTCCAGTCGCACCCAGTTGGCCCTGGGGGGCTGACAGTGCCCCAGCAGCCAGCGCCGCTCGAACGCGCCGCGGGTTGGCCAGTGATCGGCGCCGATACGCCAGGGCCCCAGCCGCCAGCCACGCATGGCCCACCGTGCTCGGCCGCCGAAGACATCGAATGCGGCCTGGAGCTGAGCGAGCCTGGCCTGTGCACGCCCCTCGACGTTGGAGGCACACATCACCAGCAGCTGCACCCGCACGAGGTGGTCGTCGTCGGCAAGCTTGCCCAGGGCCTCGGCCGGGTCGACCCGGCGGGGGACAGGAGGCATGACCAGCCGCCGTCCGGAGCCGACCACACCGGACCGTGAACCGACCAGCTGCTGCAGCTGCCAGGTCAGCGAGTCCTCGACTCCGCTGGCGTCCTGTCGCAGCCAGCGGGCCGCGCGTTGGGCCTCGCGCCGCTCCGCGCGGCGCGCGGCGCCCATCAACTGCAAACGGCGCGCCCGCAGCGCCCACTTGGGGGCCCGCTGAATGTCGAGGCGAATTTCGGCAAGGTCACCGAGTTCGGCGCGCAGGTCGGAGACGGCGTCGACAAGGGGCTGCAACGGGTCGGGCTCGAGCGGCACCTCACGCAACGGCGCGACGAGCTTGCCACGCAGAATGAACTCGGCTCGCACCACATGCTCGCGGGGCTTGTCGACGATCGGCCGGGCCGGGCCGACGGTGACGTCCGGCCCGAAGGGGGTGATGGACAACAGCCGTTGGGCACCGGCCGGGCCCTCGATGCGATAGCGCAGCGGCGTGCTGCCGTCGGCGCGCAGCCGGATCTGCACGGTCTTCGCCCGGCGCGGCGCCCACCAGGGCATGGCCGTGGAAGCACGGGCGAGCTGGACGCCGCGGCGGAAGATCTCCTCCAGGCCCGGATCAAAGTGCCGGCCGGGCACGAGCTCAAGGGCCATCCGCTCGGCTGAAGCCGTGGCCGCGAGGCGGCGTACCACCTGCTCACCTGCGCCCCAGCACACGGCGACGGCCAGGGCGAGCAGGTACCAATGCTCGTAGAGCCAGTCGACGGCATCGGCGAGTGCAGCGACCAGGCCGAGGATGTGACCAGGGGCCGTGTCATCGCCCCAGGCCATCAGGGAGGGGGCTGCGGAGTCCACGTCACTGTTCCCTTCGGTGAAGTTGTCCGGGTGAAGTGCCAGTCGGTGATGCGGCCGTCGGTGAAGGTGCCGCCGCGGTCCATGCCGGCCCACACCAGATGGACCACCGCCTTGTCCGGGCTGCCTTCGCGGCGGGCGATCGCGGCCTGGATGCGGAAGCGGGCGGTGGCGAACGCCGGCGCCACCGCCTGGCCCTCGTCGGGAAAGACGTCACGCCACGTCGCGCGGCCGATTCCGGTGGCATCCGCGCGCAGGAGCGCACGGCCGGCGGTGAGCAACTCCCGCTCCGTGGTGGCGGGAAGTTCGGCGGGCCAGGCGGCCTCCAGGGAGCGTTGGATTAACCGGTCGCCGGCCACACCCTCGCCGTGCGGCGGCAGAGGGGAGGTGAGGAGCGGCGGTGTTCCCGCCGCGGCCGTCGCGGGTGCGGCCGGGGCCAGCTTTTGTGCAGACGTGGGCGGCGTGGATGACGGAGTGGCGATCGCCTGCTCGATCCGCGGCGGCGCCGGAGCCGAGAGCTGATGACCGGGCGGCATGCCCAGCAGAACAAACCCGGCCACGGCGAGCAGGGCGGTGCTCAGCATCAGCAGACGCGGTGAGCGCGGGAGGGTGGTCATAGCAGCCGCGCTCCCCCCGCATAGCCCGACATGGCGTTGACCGCGTCCAGCCGGACGACCGTGCCAGGGCGGGCGGCGTTGATCATTTGACCGCTGCCGGCATAGACCCCTACGTGATAGATCGTGGAATCGCGGCCAGGGGCGTAGGCGTAGAAGACGAGGTCGCCCACTGTGAGCGCACTCGTGCCGAGGCTGGCGGAGATACGCCGCCCGACGCCGGCTTGCGCGGCCGCGGTGCGCGGCAGATGAATGCCGACCTTGGCGTACGCGTAGCTGGTCAGCCCCGAGCAGTCGAAGCCCTTGACCGTCATGCCGCTCTTGCCGCTGGGTGAGCAGCAGATCCCATAGGACGGGCCCTGGGCGTTGCCGCCGCCCCACGAGTAGGGCACACCACGCTGGGAGAGCGCCGCCTCGATGACGGTGCGGACCTTCCCCGAGAGGTTCTTCAGGTCCGGGTCCTGGGCGGCCGCCGTGTACTGGTCGATCCATCCCAGCACGTTGGCGACGTATTCGCTCGAGTGGTTGTACTGCCAGATCGCGGCCTGGAGCTGGTTCCGCTTGGTCAGGTCGCGGCCGCCCGAGCACAGGTAGGTTGCGGCGCCGAGCGCGGCGTCATCGGCATTATGCGGGTCGGCGACGTGGTCGCCGTTGCCGTCCTTGCCGATCGACTCCCAGGTGGAGGGCAGGAACTGGAAGGGGCCGACCGCCCGCTCACCCTGAGAGGTTCCGTCCCACTTGCCGCCGTCGGTGTCGGGGAGGGAAGTGGTGTTGCCGCCCTGGCCGGAGCCGTTGAGGAGCACCCCGTAAATCTTCGGGTGGATGTCGCCGCCTGCGGCGATGGTGCGGCCTGCCGCGTGGTTGGACTCGACCTTGGCGATCCCGGCGAGGATCGGCCAGCGCATGCCCTGACACGTCGGCACGTACTTCCCGACCTGCTGGACGGCCTTCTTGTAGGAGGTCAGCATCCGCGGCGGGATGTCCGCGGCACTGCCGTCCTCGGCGATCCCGCCGTCGTCCTGCTGGCCCGTTGTCAGCGCGACACACGCACTGATCGCATTGCCGACCGGTGCGGCGCAGCACACGGCGGCGAACAGCAGCAGCATCACCACACACCCCCACCGCGCCATCCGGCGCCCCGGCGGCCTCACTCGTTATCACCGTCCTCCGTCCTCCACCGGGCCCGCATGTCGCGCAGCGCTTCGGCCTGCCGCATCGCCTCCTGTATCTGGGCCTGGTTGCTGGGGTCTGCGGTGTCGTCACCGTCACCTGGGCGAACAGGAGGCTGCGGCCTCCCAAGATCGGAGCCAGGCATCGGCACAGGGCCGTCCCGGCGGGGGAGGGGTGCCGGGGCCGGAGTCGATGCGGGGCCAACCGCAGCCGCGGCCGGCCGTGCGGGAGCAGGGACGGAACGAGCGGAGGGCGCAGGCCCCGGCGGAGGAGCCGGGCGAGGGGGAGCAGTCTGAGCGGTCGCAGTCGGCAGACGGCGGCTGGTGAACGGACCCGGTCCGCCGCTGTCGTCGGTGTGGTCGCGGATGACCCGGGCGACGTGGCGCCCGGTGTCGCCCCAGGCGCGGCCGTCCTCGCGGACGGTGTTGGCCCATACCCGTACCTGCTGGCGGGCGTCTTGGGAGTAGCGCGAGCCCCCCGACCGTGCGCGGCGCACATTGGCCGGCAGACCGACCGTCGCTCCGTACGCTGCCCGGCCGCCCCGGTGGAGGATGCGGTAGCCGCGGAAGCGGACCAGCCGGTTGTGGGCCCGGGTCGACAGCAGGGTGCGGTCGGTGTTCTGGTCGTGCAGCACCTGGCCGGTGTCGCGGTCGATGACCTGCCCGTCCTCGTTGCGATGCCGGTCGGGCGGGCCCGAGGGCCGGCGCGGCCCGGTGCCGCCGGAACCGCCGTTTCCGCCGTCCGACGGCCCGCCCGTGTCCGGGTCGCCGTCGGCGGTGGGCTTGCGCCACTTGGCCAGCTGTTCCCGGTCCGGACGGCGTCCGATCAGCAGCCCGTACCCGCCCTTGACGCCGAGCCGTGCGCCCAGCCCGCCCACGGCCGCGGCTGCCGTCAACGGGGCAAGCCCCCGCCCGGCTTCGGCCGTGGCATCGGCGAGGACGCGGCCGGTGTCCACCGGCAGGCCCGCACCGTCGAACAGGGAGGTGAGCGCACCCATCAGCCGCTGCCGAGTCCCGAGCATCCCGAACCGGCCGCCACCTGCGCCGGTGAAGGCGCGCAAGCCCGCGCCGTATCCGCCCAACGTGGCGGGGGAGTTCATGGCGAGGGCGGCGCCGAGCTCGGAGGTGTCGCCGGGCAGGTGGGTGCCGCCGACCTTGGCGTAGCGCATCCGCATGGCCATGCGCCGACCGAAGGAAGCGATCCCGGTCAGCAGTCTGCGGTGCCCGGCCGCACCGGCGATGGCCAGGACGTCGATGAGGAGGATCCGCTCGACCATCAGGTCCGGGCCGTTGGTGATGGTGGCGTCGACGGCGATTCCGAAGAACGGAATGAACGCGCAGATCCCGACTATCGCCAGGACCGCGATCCCCCACAGCGACAGCCACTTCCACACGCTCTGGCGGGCCGGGCCGGGCAGCATGCCCGCAATGAAGGTCACACTCCCCGCCGCGGCTGCGGCGGCGCACACGCCCTGGGTGCCCAGCAGCACGATCGCGGACGACAGGAGCATGCCGCAGATGAACAGGGCGGCGATCAGCAGCAGGAATGCACCGCCGACCCGCCACCAGGTGGGCTGTTGGGCGTAGGCAGCACACGCCTTGCCCACGTCGCCGGCGTTCTTCATGTCGGCCAGGAACGCAGCGAACTCCTGGTCGTCTTGGCTGAGGACCGGATTTGCGGTGTCCAGCAGGGAACTGCCGGAGGTCAGATCAGGCAGGGCACTGCCGGTCTCCCGGGCTCGGTGATCGCCCTCGCACCACTGCTTCGCCGGGCCTTTGACAAGGCGACAGGGGTCCTTTTGCGTACTCTGCTCTTCGCAGTATCGCTGAGCCGGTTTGGCGAGGGCATCGCAGTCGGCGTCCCCGCTGCCGCTGCCGCTGCTGGAGGCGTGGTAGCCGCCGGAGACCCATTTCAGGTGCACGGCGTAGGCCTTGCGGTCGGAGGCCTTGGCGGGGTCGAGGATGCGCCCGTACTCCAGGAGCATGTACGGCTTGACGATCAGTGCGTTGGTGATCGAATCCTGCAGGGGGCGCGCGACATCCGCGGCGGACACCGGCTCTTGCGCCTCAAGCTCCTCGCACCTGATCTCGGCATTGCCGGCCATGCCGTCGCAGGGTCTCTTGCTGGCGATTTTCCCGCCCCAGGCGTAGGAGTCGACGCTCTGCTGGGCGACCTCGGCGGCGATTTGCTGGGACTGTCCCAGCGGCCCGTCCGGGCCGAGCAGGGTGTCGGGGCGGATGAGGGCGGAGGCGGCGATCGCCCCGAGGAGCAGGGTGAGGAAGATTTCACCCAGACCACGGCCCACCCGCCCGCGCACGATCATGAAACCGGCGAAGACGAACGCCCAGGCCAGCAGCAGTCCTTTGATCCCGAGGGCGTCGACGATGACGTGGCCGTAGACGTCGGCGGTCTTCTGCGCGGGCTTGGTGAGGATCTTCAGCAGCGGGAACCGGAGTGCCACCTCGATCGCCCACCCGGCCAGCCCGACCAGCAACCGGATCAGGGTGAACAGGCCCGACAGGGCGAAAGCGAGAGCCTGGCCCTTGAAATCGACGATGGAGCCGCCAGAGGCGTTCAGGTCGTACCCGTCGATCGGTACACCCTCGGACGAGTAGATGTTCAGCGGGGCAAGCAGGTCCCCGGTCTCGCTGTTGCTGCCGGCCGCGTACACGACCTGGGTGTTCACCAGGAGGAACACTCCGGTGAGCAGCACGACGAAGCCGGCCGAACGCAGCATCGCGCGGTCTGGACGCAGCACGTCAACGCCGCCCTTGCCCAGTGCTGCCGCGCAGCCGCCACACCACGAGAGCCCCCACGCCCGCACCGGCAGTCCCCAGCCTCCACGCCCCGCCGGCCACGTCCTGCCGGGCGGTTGAGGGCTTGGCCGCAGCGCCGCGCTCGCAGTAGGCCTTGGCCGGGCCCACGATCAGGGCGCAGGGATCTTGGTGTGGGGCGTCGGCGGCGAAGGCCTGTCCGATGTGCGGCCACCACGCCTGCGGCACGCCCACCCCGAGGGCGAGCACGATCGCGGCGACGACGACGGCGATCACGGTGAGGACGCTCACGACGGCGGCGACGCGCCGCGAGCGGTCCCACGACGAAGTCGTCATATGAAGGCTTCCTTAGGACGGGGCCGTACGGCCTCACCGGCAAGCGGCTCCGGCACAGAGGGGGAGACAGCGCTCGTGCGGCGTCCCGGCGTGGTGGTGATGGACGTGGTGAGCCGCTCGATGCGGGGGATGGAGACCTTGACGCGTCCGGTGTTCTGCCGCGGGCAGGTCAGCAGAAACTCGCCCTCCCGGCCCTTCTGGCCGACGGGGGAAAGGCCCGTGGTTACCAGCCGGAGCAACTCACCGTTATCCGGATCGAGGCCGACGAACTCCAGGCCCCGGCGGGCGCGTTCACGATCCGCGGTGCGGGCGAGCGCCCGGTAGGCCATCAGGCCCCGGTCGGGCCCGAGTTCCTCAGCGTCGTGCGAGCCGGCGATCAGGCCGGCGCCGTGCTTGCGGCCGTCGTGGAGGATCTCGTGGACCAGGGCGGTGCCCTCGGCGGACGAGGTCAGCCAGTACAACTCGTCCAGCACCACGGCGGTGAACCGTGCGGGGTCCTCGAACGCCGTCTGCCGGGCGAGAGCTGCGATCAGGTAGAGCACCGCCCGGCCGATCAGCGCCTCCAACGGCTGCTGATGCAGGACCTCCGGGTTGGCAAACGCGGCCTTCGGCGGCAGCTTCAGCCCCGTGGTGGTGATCACGATCATGTCGGAGGCGCTGGAGGCGTCCAGCCTGACCGGCGGCAGCGTCGGATCGAAGACCATTCTCGCCAGGGAGTTGGTGGCGACGACCCGGATGAGTCCGGTCAGCGTCGCGGCCGCGTCCTGCCGCTTGCCCACCTCACGCGTCGCCATCTCCTCGAGCACCTCAAGGACACGGTGCATGGACGGGGCGTCGCTGAGGGCGGCCTGCTCGACGGCATGGTGGAGGACCTCGCCGCTGGTGCTCATCGGGCCGATACCGAGCTGCAGGGTCAGGTAGGACAGGGCGTAGTGCCGCCCCTCCGGCCCGTCGAACATCCTTAAGGGGTCGATGGATACCTCGGCCTGCGCGGCGTCGATGATCTGGACGCGTCCGGTGGCGGCGGTGCGGGCGAAGCTCGCCCATTCGCGGACGGGGGTGCGGTCGATGCAGATCGCACAGCCACCGCGCGCCCACACCGCCTCCGCAATCAGTTTCTGCAGGACGCTCTTGCCCGCGCCGAGGTCCCCGACGATGCCCATGGAGGCGGAGGCGTCGACCTTGGGCGCATCCGCCACGTTGATCATGACGGGGCGGGTGGTGCCGCAGTCCAGGTCGATGCCGAGGAACATGCCGTTGGGGTCGCCGACCTCCGCGGCGGTGAAGGCCCCGGAGAGCGCCCAGTCTTCGGAGACCTGGTGCTGGGTGAACTCCCGCACGACACCCGGCCGTACGGTGCCGGGCAGGCCCAGAGTGAACAGGGCCTCCTGGAGGCCGGCCGGACGGACGGCCCGATAGTCGGCGCCGGCGAGCAGGGCGGCCAGGGCGCGGGCCCGGGCGTCGCAGACGGCGGCGGTCGGACCCCACACCGTCAGCACGGTCACCGATTGCACCTCGACCTCCACGCTGGTGCGGGAGAGACGGGCATCGAGCTCGCCCAGGTCGCGGGCGGCGTCGGTCAGGGAGGCGGGCATGCCGGTCGGGCGGGCGTCGTACTGGTCGGCCTGGTCGATGAGTTCGTTCTTCTTGCGCCGCACCTGGTCGCGGGCCTTCTCCGCCGGCACGAGCGTGAGGTCAACGGTGTAGTCGACAGGAAAATCGAGCAGCTCCAGCTGGGCGAACAGATCCGCGGCATCCTGGTTGATGGCGGGCGGGCACTCCGCCAGTGCCAACTGCGCCTGGTAGCCCACCCCGGTCTCGGACTCGACCTGCAGCCAGCGCCGTCCCAGCGGCGAGCCGGTGTTCACCCGCCACCAGGCGGTGCGCCCCGATCGGGTGATCCGGCCCGCGCTCTTGAGCTCGTCGACGTCGTCGAGCTCCGGGTCGATGCCGCCTTCCTGCAGGCGGACCTGGCCGAGATCGGCGTAGCTGGGGGAGCGCAGCACCCCGTCGCGGAGCTGCCCGCCGTACAGCTGGCTGGTCTCGGCCTCCGCCAGCAGCGGCTCGACGAGGCCACGGTGGAGGGCGTGTTGGATCATCCATACGATCTCCGCCGGGCGGGCCGGCCGGAAGGCGATGCCGCCGGTGAGCGCAGCCTGAACCCGCGAGGCCTGCTCGCGATACGCATTCACCTCGCGCCGGGCCACAGGCGCCGGCCGCATGCCCAGCATCGGCGCGAGTTCGGCCCAGGCCGCGCCGAGTTGCGCGGAGACCTGCAGGCCGCCGGCCGGGGTGTGTAGGGGCACGGCCAGCCACAGGGTGCGGCGGTGCATCTCCTGGTCGTCCAGCAGCCCGAGGGTGGCCTCGACGTTCTCCACCCACGGGTGCCGGCCCGCACCGGGTGCCTGCTCGGCCGGCTCGATGCCCTCGATCATGCGCAGGGCGATCTCACCCGGGTCGACCTGCGCGCACAGGCCGAACAACCGCGGCGCCCCAGACAGGGAGCGCACCAAGTGTGTGATTTTGGCGAGCTGTTCGTCGCGGGCCGCTGCGGGCACGTAGGTGCCCTGGACGGTCTCCTCACGGCGACCCTGAGCGTCCGGGCCCGGGTGCAGGCGGTAGACGGCCCACACGCTGCCTTGCGTCGACCACACCAGATGCCCGGCGATGTGACGGATCGGCACCCTCATCGCGCACCCCCACTCTGCTGGGCGAGCGCGAGCAGCTGCTGCACGCCCGACACCGGCCCTGCGGTGATCGCGGGAGCAGCCGGCGGTGTGCGGCGGGGTGCGGACGAGCGGCCTGCGGCCGGAGTCGGGTGCGGCGCCCGGGATGGACGCCGTTGAACCGCAAGGGCGGGTGCGGCGTGCACAGCGGAATGGGGAGCGGGCGCGGCCTCGATGATGAAGCCGCCGAGCAGCGGGTGCGGAGCGCGATCGCGGGCGGCCCGACCGCCGATCCGCCCCCCGCGGGGCTGCCAGAGAAGCAGCACCCAGCCCAACGCGGTCTGCATCGGGGCCCGGCCCCGGACCTTGGGACGGCGCACCATCCAGATGACCAGGCCCCACCCGACGATGGGGACCGGCCCCATCCACGACCACCAGCTGATCGTCTTGACCAGGAGGAAGCCGCCGCCGACGGCGACCGCGATCTGCGCGGGCGTGTACGGGCCGAGCGGGATCCTCCAGTCCGCGACCTTGCCCAGCACCCAGGGGTGGCGGCGGGCGGCGGTGTAGAAGCGGCTCACCCGTGCCGCGGCGGTCGCGCTCACAGCCGGCCCCCGCCGCCCGGCGAGTGGTCGCGCGAGGCCGGGAGTTCGGACCGGACGACCCCAGGAACGACGGGCGCGCCCTTGGACGGGTTCTTCACCTCGTCGGTGAACATGTTCGCCAGGTCGTTGCGCGCGTTGTACAGACCCAGCGCGATCACCATGAGGAGCAGGGCACCGATCCCCGCCTTCAGTGAGAACTTCTGGATCATGATGACGACGACGAGGCAGATCAGACCGGCCTGAAGGCCCTTCGTCGCCCACTCCTTGAACATGTTGATCCAGGAGTTGCCGAGATCGTCCAGCTGCCCGGCGAGCATCAGGTGGTGCATGGTGTTCATCGCCCGCCCCCGTCCTGGGGCGTGCCGGACTGAAGGGCGGCGACTTCCCACCGGCCGGAGCGGGCCCTGAGCGTGAGCTCGTATGCCAGCGGCCACCGGCCGGTCGCATCTCGGGCGTCCACCGAGGCGAGGACCCGCACCGTCGTGCCGTCCGCCGGGACCTTCTCGGCGGCTGCGGCCTCCTCGATGGCGGACACCTGCTGGACGGCGACCGCGGTGTAGGGGGCGGGGGAGACGGCGGTGAGGTGCACGCCGGGCGCGAGGTAGCGGCTCACGTCGCCGGTACCGGTCAGGTAGGCGGTGAGGAACTCTCCGACCGCGGACGACAGATCACCCTCGGGGACACTCACGGCGTACGGCGACTTCGCCACCGAGGCGCGGGCCGGGCCGGCCACCACGCCGGGCGAACCGATCACCGTGAACGAGGAGCCCGTGCGGTCGGAGGCCACCGGCACGGCGTAGTAGTGCACCGATCCGCTGGCGTATTGCGCAGCCACCGTCACCGTCCACGCGCCGGTGCCGCGCTGCGCACTGCGCACCGCCGTCACCGACTGAAGCGCCGATTGCGCATCGGTGGCCGGGCTGGGCAGTTCGACGTCCGGCGCCATCGACTGCGCAAGCCGCGCCTGCGCACTCGTCTCGTCGTAGGCGTCGCTGCGCAGCCACGCGCTGACGAACACTTGCGCATAGCCGCTCGGATCGGTGGCGGCCGTCGTGGTGCGCACGGCGGTGGGCTTGGCCGGGGTGGCCGCCTGGACCGTGGTCGGGGTGGAGGCGATGGCGACGGCCAGGGCGATGGGGCCGGCCGCGATGACGGTCCAGACTGCTACGCGTGAGAGGCGTACGCGGCGGCGCATCGCCTCCAGCCGGGCGCCGGGCGCCATCGGAGCAGAGGCCTCGCTGGCTGAGGCCATCGTGCCAGGGGACATGGTCAACTCCCAGGTCAGAACGGGCGTTGCTGGTGTTGCTGACCTTGAGGAAACCCGGCGACCCCGACCTGACCACGGACCATGAACCCCCGACCACGGTCACGATGGGGACACGAAGTCCGTGGTCGGGGTCATGGTCTGCCCAGACCATGACCCCGACCACGGGTCAGCCGGGCACCGGCGATAGGCCATCGGAAGCCGGCAGGGCTGCGACAGGTCCCTGCGCAGTGCGCAGACGGATCTGCGCAAGAGAAGATCAGGAGTGTCGGGGGACTGCGCAGCGCCCTGGCACAACTCGACTGCGCAGGATCCCCGGGCCGGTTGCGCAGCCCGATCGCGCAACGCCCGTCCGGGGCTGCGCAATCACCGAGAGCCCGGGTGGAAGGCGCCGTGGTCGGCCCAGACCATGAGCCCGACCACGCAGCTAGAGGGCGCCGTTGCCGGATTGTGACCGATGGTCGGGGCTCGTGGCCGTCAGCCTGGTCGGGGTCGGCGGGTGAGCTGACGGCATGGATCACACGCACGCCCGCGCATCCGGGCCCGCCGACCGCCCCACCGCGGCGGGCCCGGTGTGCTGCCCTGGCCGCCGCGCGCTCCGCTGCGGGGGCACGGCGGTGAGCCGCTTCGGGGCAGGGGTCCGCCGGGGCGTGATGGCGGCCGATGAGTTCACCCAGATCGCCAACGGCCTGTTCCACGACGCGCGGCTGTCCTACAAGGCGAAGGGGATCTTCGGGTACGTCAGCACGCACCGCGACGGCTGGCAGGTCACCCTCGCTCACCTCGTTGCCCGGCCCCCGCCGCCCACCCTCGCGGCCGACCACCACGACGCACCCGTGTGGGACGATCCGGCGCCGCAGCCGATGACCGGCCCCACCGCCGCGCGCACGGTGAGCGAGGCCCTGACCTGCCGGGCTCTTACCGAATGCACCGGCTGCGGCCAGCCCGCAACCGCCCCCGGCGAGGACCTCTGCCCGGCCTGCCTCGGCTGGCCGCTGTGCCGCACCTGCCCCGGCCCCACACCTCGGCGCGCCAACCCCGACGGCGACGGCCGCTGCACCACGTGCGCCTCCGCCTTCACCGCCCAACTGGAAGGACTCAGCCCGTGACGGCCACGCCCCGCACACCACGCCCGGCAGCGGCCGGGCACCACGAGTGCCCCTTCACCCGCGATCCGAGCCGGTGCGAAAGGGAGCGCTCCCGCGCCCTGCGCACCGGCCACATCCCAGGCCACACCTGCTCGGCCGCCTGCGAGTTGGTGCTTGTTTACGAGCGCACCTCCTGGGACTGGCTCGCCTGGACCGTCTCCGGTGACGGCAGCCCGCCCGAGATCCCCCACCGGATCGCGGTGCTCGTCCCTGGCGCAACGCGTAGGCAGCGCCTTGCGCTGCGTTGGCTGGCCAGGCGCCCCGCCCGACGCATCCCCGTGGACACCGTTCCCGGATCGCTGCGGCTCGGCGCCGTGGCCGTTGTGCTCGTCAGTCTGATCGCCGGGCTGGTCGCCCTCCACCACGGAGTCCCCCTCGACGTCGCCCTGCCGGCGATGCTCCTCGCCCCGCTGCTCGCCGAACACCTGCCCGGCCGGCTGGACAGCCGGGCCCGCGAACACGTCCACACGGTCGAAGGCGCCGATGCCTGCCGCTACCTGCAGCACCTCGCGAGCCTGCACAACTCACTCGTCCAGGCCGCCGCCGGCAGTGACCGCTATGAACTGCGCCGCTCGGCCGAGATCGGCCACAACCTGCTGTGGGACGCCGCCAGACTGCTTCAGGCCCGGGACACCCGCGCGGTCTCAGACGCCCTCGTCGCCTGCGAACGGCTGATGCTGCAACTCGCCCACCAGGTCGCCCAGATCATCCAGCGGACCGCCCACGAGGACGCCACCGCCGACGACGTCCAGACCCGCGACCTCGCGCCCCTCGACCGGCATTCACCAAGCGTGCGGCCGGCGTCACCTCGTCCCATGGCCGCCCCATCACCTGAGGGAACCCTGCTCATGCCCCAGCCCGAATCCGGCCCGGGCGGCCGCACCCCGGATGTCTATCTCCTCTTCGCGCACGAGCCGTACTACCCCGGCCCCGGAACGCAGGAGATCAACACCACGGTGGTGGTCGCCGACTCGCTGCTCCACCCGCAGGTGCGCCAGCCCGACGGTGCCCGCATCCACGACCTCCTCACCCAGGGAAGGCAGCCGGGCGAGATCATCCCGCTGGCCACCCTCACCCACGAACTGAACGGCGGCGCTGACTGGCCGAGTGTCGGCGACTGGGAGAGCGTCACCACCGACCTGCTGCAGCTGGTCCGCGACGGGGACTGCGATGCCCTCAGCCTCGGCCTGCCCGAGATCGCGCGCGCCCTCGTCTGCACGGGCCCCCACAGCCACGTCCGCGCCTATGACGCCGCGACCAACGACTTCGTGGTGTACGGTGCTTCGGAGCGTGCCGCGGTCCTGGACGAAGTCGGCATGTTCCTCACCGGCATTGCGACCGAGCAGCCCTTCTGGCCGGGGGACAGCCTCCTGCCCCCACTGGTGGGTCGGCGCACCTGAGGACGAGGAGCGGCTCGATAAAGCCAGAGAGGCCAGGCCCCCGCGGATGCGGGGAGCAGGTAGCCGACGCTTTGGCGGCGCAGCTGGAGGAGAGATCATCCCCCGCGGGCGCGGGGATGATCCCATGTCTCCAGTCGGACGGGACTGACTTCTGGCGGCAGATCAGCAGATGCTGCGGTAGGACAATTCCGGGACGTACTCCTTCCACTGGGCGTGAGTGAGTCCTTTCCCGGCACGGCGGCAGATTCGCGCCGCGAGTGAGGGCATGTCGGCGGGATAGACGTGCAACGGCACGTACATGCTTGACGTACGCAGCATTCTGCCGTCCTCGTCGAATCCCACGGACAAGATCGGTTCGTTGGCCGTGGGCAGAGCCGCGCCTAGTCGTTGGCCGGAAGGGACATCCCACAGTTGGAGGGTGCCGTCGTCGCCTCCTACGGCGAGGGTGCGGCTGTCGGAAGAGAAGGCCAGGGACCGAACGGTTGCCCCGGAGTCCTGTCGGGCGCCGGTGAAACTGCCGGCCAGTACCGCGAGTCGATGCGTGGCACCGCCGTCCCAGAGGGTCACCCGGCCGGACTGGTCGCCGGCGGCCAGGTAGCGGCTATCTGGACTGAAGACGAGAGCCGTGGTCGTGTCCGGTGCGAGGCGTCGACTGGTGAGGCGCCGGGAGGAAAGATCGTCGATGTGTCCGTCAGAGGTGGCGATGGACGCGCCGTCGGGGCGGACGGCAAGTTCTCCTCCGCCGGTGAACGGTCTTCCGGCGCTGACACCCCGTTCAACGTCCCAGGACTCGATGTGGTAGTTGTCGGTCAACCTGGAGATCAGCAGGGTTCGGCCATCCGGGCCGAGAGCCATGGCGTCGACGACGCCCCGGGCATGGGTGGGGCGGCCCAGGTCGACGGTTGCACGGGCGCGGCGGGCGCGTACATCCCATACGCGGGCCCGCTGTGTGGTGCGGGAGTCCTCGCCGGTGCTGGCCGTGTAGGCGAAGGTGCTGCCGTCGGAGCTGAATGCCATCAGCTCTCCGCAGTCCTGAGGACCGTCTCCCGGCTCGTCCGGGTTTACGGGGCATGGTATGCCCGGCAGGTCCATCTGGGTGTGGCCGGTGCGGGCGTCCGTCAGGCGGAACCGGCTCATGCGCCCGCTGCGCCACGTGGTGGCCAGCGTCCGGCCGTCCGGGCTGAACTGGGCCCGTTGCCTTTGTTCATCACGCCAACCGGGGGCGGTGGCGTCACGCACCGACAGAGTGCGCACCGTGGTTCCCGAGACGGAGTCCTCTCCGGACTGTGTCATGTAGCGGACCGTACGGCCGTCCGGATCCACGCCGAGAGACCCCAGGAAACCCAGACGTTGGTCGCCGCCGGACGGCAGCGAGTAGCGGAAGACCGGGCCGGATGCGTCTGCCGACAGCCGCCACAGCCGGATCTCCTGGTCATTGGCGGTTGCCAGGAAACGGCCGTCCTGGCTGAAAGACATGTCCGCGACGTCGGTATAGCCGGCTCCGGCGTCGTCACCGAAGCTGGTGGGGATGTCGTGGCCCTTGTGCGGGCCGGAGGCGTCGGGACGGAGGTTCCACAGACGTAGTCCTCCCTCGGGCATGGCCGCGACGATCTGACGGCTGTTGGGGCTGAAGAGGGCGGAGCATCCCAGTTCGGCGCCCTTGGGTCCGCCGGGCGTGGGCAGGGTACGGTGCCGAACCAGATCCCACACCTCCATCGGCCGACCCGTCTCGCATACAGTGGCCAAGCGGTCGTCGGGGCTGATGTTCACGTCCTGGACTTGCCGGCCCTGCCGTTCGAACAGCAGCCGGTGCCGTCGCCAGTCCCATACCTGGACGCGGTTGATGTCGCCGGAGCTGTCGGTGACGTCGAACGTGTGCCCGCTGGCGTCGAACCCCCCGGAGCTGACGGTGTGCAGCGGGAAGGCACTCCCGGCGTACCGGCCCGCGACGATGTCCCACACGCGGGCGTCGGTGCCCAGCATCAGCAGGTAGCGCCCATCGGGGCTCACGTCGTGTACGTCGTACATGCCGTCCTCCCCCAGGCCGCGGAACGTGCCGGTCCTGCGGTGCGTCCTGACATCCCAGCGCACCACGCGGTCGCCACTGGTGGCGACCAGGGTGCGGGTGTCGGGGGTCATGAAGTACTGGCTGACGTCGTCGCCGGAGGGCGCGAAAGTGTCCTGTTCCTTCTGGGCCAGGGCACCGATGAGGCCCGACCGCGTCTCGAGCGTGTCGGCGATCCGCCAGGCGGCGACGCTCAACCGCATGGCCGTTGCCGGGTCGGTGTAGCGCAGGCTGTCCGCAAGGGCGGCGACCCTGCGGGCGGTCGCCTCGGTGCGCTGTACGGTGCTGGCCTGGTTTTGCTGCCAGGCGATCACTCCTGCCGTCAGGACCAGCGCGACCAGGACGGACACCACGGTGGCCAGGATGCGCGGACGGGCGCGCTCGCGGCGCCGGGCCTGAAGGCTGGCGGCGAGGAACGCTCCCTCCAGGGCCGTCAGGACCGCTTTCCGATCCTGTGCGGGGAACGCCTCTTCCGTGGCGGCCAGGAGCGTGCCCCGGTACAGGGCACCCGGATCGCGGTTCAGCGCGTCCCAGGCAGCAGCGGCCTCCGTCAGCCGTCGATGGGCACGCAGACGCTCACGATCGGTGTCGATCCAACTCCTAAGGCGAGGCCAGGCGCTGATGAGCGCCTCGTGAGCAAGGTCGACCTGCTCGCCGTCCAGAGTGAGCAGCCGGGCACGGGCCAACTGCTCGATGACCGTCGCGGTGTCGGTGGCCTCGCCGAAGCCGAACTCCTGGCTGCGGGCGGGTCTGCGGGTATCGGGTGCGCCGTCTCCCGGGGTGACCAGACGCAGCAGGATCCGACGTGCGAGATCGGCCTGAGCTGGTGTCAGCCGGCCGTAGATGTTTTCGGCGGTACGCGCGATGGCGCCGTGCAGGCCGCCGACGGATTCATAGGCCTCCAGAGTGAGGGCGCGGCCCTTGCGACGCCGCCAGGTTTCCAGCAGCGCATGGGACATCAGGGGCAGAGCACCGGGTTCGTCTTCGACCTCGTCGAGGATGTGGGCGGTCAGGGCACGTTCCACGATCATCCCGGCGGCTTGGGCCGGTTTGGTGATGGCCTCGCGTAACTCGTCGCGGCTCATGGGGCCGACCAGCACGGTCGCCTTCTGTAACGCGGCGGTTAGGGCGGGGTGTTCGGCGCAGCGGCCGAGGAAGTCGGCCCTGACGGCGATGACGACGCGCAGCCGGCTCGCCGGATCGGTGGCCGTCAGGAGACGGTCGATGAACTGGTCGCGCTCGTCCGGGTCGTGGCACAGGGTGTAGAGCTCTTCGAACTGGTCCACGATCAGCCACGTGTCCCCGCCGCCGTCCTTCGGGGTCAGCCGCTGTTCGTGGGTGCGCAGCGGGTGCTCGCCGGGGGTGAGGACGCGCAGTGCGGCCGTCGGTGGGGTGGCCCGGTCGGGGTTGCGGAGGCGGGGGATGAGGCCGGCGCGCAGGAGAGAGGACTTGCCGCTGCCTGAGGGGCCGAACACGGCGGTGAACCGGCGGACACGGGTCAGTGCGAGCAGGCGGTCGGTGAGTTCGTCGCGGCCGAAGAACAGACCGGTGTCGCCCGGCTCGAAGCGGGCCAGACCCCGGTACGGAGGCTCGGCATCGTCGTCCTCGGTTCGGGGTTGTGCCGCTGCTTCGGCGGCCGCCTGCCGCCAGCGCTGCTCCCACTCCTCCGGATCGCCGCCGCACGCTCTGACGTAGGCCAGCGTGACGGGGAGGGTTGGCAGGCGTTCACCGCCGGCGGCCTGCGAGAGGGTGCTTGTCCCCTGGCCGGCGCGCTGTGCCATCACCCGGTAGGTCGGGCTTCCGGCCTCCGCCCGGAGTTTGCGTAACTCGGCTGCGAAGCGCGCCACCGGCCCGGTGCTGGGATCCAGTGGGCTCTCCGGACGTCCCGCCATCGACAGCTCACCCCTCCAGCCGCCCGCTTCCCCCGTGGACGCGGCGCGAGGCCGGACAAGATACGCAGCCGCCTGGCAGGAGCGCAATCCGAAGGCGTCTGCTTTGGCCACCGCCGCAGCGCGGTGCCCTGACCTGCAGCGAAGTAGTTGTTCAGGGCGGCAAAACCGGCTGCCCATTCAATTCCCGGCCCGCTGAACTCGATGACGAGACAGCAACGAGCACTGGCCGCGCTCTCGTCCGAGGCTCGTCCGGTGACTCTCGCACGGCATCGAGAAAGGAGACGAAGTGCGCGCACTCAAGTCCATCGGGGTGGCCGCTCTTGCGTTGGCGGCGGGCACGACCTTGGTCTTCACCGGGCCCGCCGACGCGGCCGGCCGCCAGTGGGACGGCAAGGATCCCATCTACTCCGGTTGTGCGGACACCGGACGCCTCGTCCACAAGAAGACCGACAAGTACTACAGCTCGCGCTACCACCTGCACGTGTCGGTCACCGCGTCGCTGTGGTACAGCCGCGGCTGCCGCACCGTGTGGGCCATGGTCGACGCCAACGTCCCGACGGACAAATGGAATGGCGCGGGGTGCAACATCTGGCGTAACAGCGACATGAAGCACTACGGCTGCAAGCACCGAACCGGCACCCTCGAGTGGCTCTCGCCGATGCTCAACGACAAGAACACCACCGGCTTCGCCACCGCCTGGTCCTACGTCGGCAACGATCCCCACGAAATGTACGCGCGCACGGGCTCGTACTGACGCTGAGATCCGGACGGGCCGGCCGACGCCGGACTGTCCGGCAGCGCCACGGTTGCCGACGCGAATTGCGCCGCCGCGACTGTCGCGGCCGGGCAGAGGCTCTGGCCGGTGCGAGGGGACCGGCCAGCGCTTCAGACCATGAACGACTGTCGGGCAAGGCACGCAAGGCGATTTGCGTCTGGGCGGCGTGCAGCGCCAAGCAAGGAATCTGCCGGGCGGGCGGTCACAGGCGACCCGCCCGGTATCGCCCAAAGGCCACTCGCGCAAGCAGCAGGCCCCACAAAGACGAAAGGATCATGCCACGTGTATCCGAGCTGGCACCCTGATGCGGTACTGGAATTTGAGGAGTACGTCCGTATGCGGCAGGACGGTCTGCTGCGCATCGCCCGCCGTCTGGTGGACGACCCGCTTGACGCCCAGGACCTGTTACAGACCGCGCTCACCCGAACGTACCTCCGCTGGGGGCGCATAGCGGACAAGCGACTCGCGGACGCCTACCTGCGCCGCGTCATGATCAACACCCGCACCGAGTGGTGGCGCGCCCGCAGGTTCACGGAGGTCCCCACCGGACAGCTCCCGGACACAGGCGTCGCCGACTGCGCCGAGCAGCACGCGGACCGCGCCGAGCTCATGGACGCCATCAAGGTGCTCGCGCCTCTGCAGCGCAGCGTCGTTCTGCTGCGGCACTGGGAGCAGATGTCCACCGAGGAGACGGCCGCCGCCCTCGGTATGGCGCCCGGAACGGTCAAGAGCACTCTGCACCGGGCGCTCGCCCGGCTCCGTCAGGAGTTGCAGCGCCGCGACCCCGACTCCGCTTCGGCGTCAGCCGCCGGCCGTGGAAGCCCTCCGGCCAGCCGCCGGGCACGCTGATGCAGGGGCCGCACCGCAGCGCCAACGGATTTGAGGCGACTGGGGTGTTCAGTCGCCGCTGTTGGCACCATGGCCCCATGGAGAAATGCGAGGACAGCCGAACGTCGTCTGCACGCGGCACCGTGAGGTTGCAGGTATCAGCTGAGCCGGGTGTGGAGGCAGATGCGCATCTGGTGTCGCTGCGGGATTGGCTGGCTGCGGAGGATGCACTGCGCGGCAGGGTGGAGCTGCTGGCCCGGAGACCTCAGCCGGGGCAGATGGGGGCCGCGCTGGACGTGCTGGCGGTCGCGCTGGGCTCCGGCGGAGCGGGGGCCGTGCTGGCCCGTTCCTTGTCGACCTGGCTGGTGCAACGCCGTGCAGACGTCACCGTGCGCATGAGCCGCGGCGATGGGCGGGAGGTCACCGTGGAGGTCTACCGGACCAGCGATGAGCAGGCGGTGATCGGGGCGGTCGCGCAGCTGCTGGAGGGCGGGCAGGAGTGAGGCAGAGCGCGCCGCGCTTCCCCGACGGTGCCGCTTCCCGGGCAGTCCTCATCGGGTGCAGCGATTTCACCGACATGGATCTGCCCCCAATTCCCGCCGTGAAGTGCAACCTCGCGGACCTTCGGTCCGCTCTCACCGATCAGACGCACGGCATTCTGCCGCCGGAACACTGCCGGGTGCTGGCCGATCCGGCCGATCACCGCAGCGTCGGCATGGCACTCGCCCAAGCCGCACGCGAGGCGGAGGACCTGCTGCTCGTCTACTACACCGGACACGGGCTGCTGGACGAGGACGGGCTGCTCCACCTCGCCCTGTCCTCCACGGATCCCGGTCACGTCGGCTTCACCGGTGTCCCGGCCGACCTGATCAAGCGCTACCTCGGCCGGGCCCGGGCGCGCCTGCGGGTCCTGGTGCTGGACTGCTGCTTCTCTGGCCGCGTGGTGGCTGCCATGGCCGAATCGGGCAGCCTGCTGTCGGCTCAACTCGACGTGAGCGGCACTTATACCCTCACCTCCACCACGGCCACCGCCCCCTCCCACGCACCACCCGGGCAACGGCACACCGCCTTCACCGCCGCCCTGCTGGACGCCCTCAGCCAGCCGGAACCGCTGACTTTGGACGGCATCCACCAGCACATCGACACCGTGCTGCAGGGGGCGGGACTGCCGCGGCCGCAGCGGCGCTCCGTCAACGCCGCCGGGGACCTCGCCCTCGCCCGTGGCCCCGTCCAGCCGCACGCAGGGCCACCGACCGACAGCAAGGAAGAGATCCGTTTCCGTAAGGCGCCGCCCGCCCCGTCGGCCAGAAGCCGCCGTGACATCATCCAGACCGTCCTGATGATTGCTGTCCCTTTTGCGATGGGCGTGCTGTTCGGTGGGTGGCGCATGACCTTGATTGGCGCTGCTGTTATAGCCCTGTTCCTCGGTCCGGTCCTCCTCCTGCTCTTGCTTCGAAGAGATGTCCACTACGACCTTGTCGTCAACAGCGACGGGTTGGGCACCGAGCACGGGACCCACTCCGCTCACGTACCGTGGAAGGACGTCGAGTACGTGGGCGTACTACGCAGGGCGCCGGGGACTCTCGCCGTCCCCAATGTCCTCATCGTGCGCCTGAAAGCCGACGCGCCGCGCCCACCGGGGTTCCACAAAAAGCTCAACCAACGTCTCCCGGACCAGCGCTACGTCATCGCGGGAACGCTGGGTACCTACGGAGCCGACCCCATGCGCCTGCGCTCGGCGATCGAGCACTTCGCCGGCGGCATCTACCGCACCGACCAACAGCTACTGGAGATGGACCCACGGCTGCGCTTAACCAGTTGAGGCTGCGCTCGACCGGATAGGCCACCAATGGGGAAGTTCTGTGTCCAGCAGGGTCGTCAGCGCGCCCCAGCAGAAGAAGGACGGCTGCAGCGTCAGCCTCCGACCCGGCTTCCGCAGAATTATGGTCACCTAGAGTCACGACATAGGGGATGACCAGGGAGAATACAGTGAGGCATAGCGACACGGCGTGTATCTAGGCGCAGACGTTTCCGCTGGTCAGCGCGCTGGTGGCCGCCAAGTGGGCCTTTACGCAGGCGTGTTGCTGCCACGCTACCCGATCACGTAGCGCTCTTCGAGCCTTGCTGCACTCCGCTGAAGCGGGTGAGGAAAGGGGCAAGGTTGGATCAACCGACTCCACTTCCTGCGGAATTGTTGAGGCGGCGCGGCGTACTCGACAGCGTCCTGGCCAGCGAAGATGTCTACACCTAGATACACGGACGATTCGGACAGGCGCCAGTGAAGTCGCAGCTCACGGCGCACCTTGTGTCTCTAGGCGAGCTGACTTCTGCGGAACCCGGGTCCGACCGCCGAGATGGATGTCGTGGTCGGCGGAAAAGGCGACTTCGAGGATCGGACAACCAGGTTGCCGTCGGATGCAGGGTGCTCAGCACGGCCTCCCACCCGGTTGTGTGGAGTTGTTGTGATCGCCAGCCGAGGTCCTGTGCCACCGCGCATTGCACTTGCGGCCGGACGGGATCCAGAGCTGCATTGAAATGTCCGGTGACGGCATCCGTCACGAGCGTGAGGGCAGGTGGATCACCGTCCGCCAGTGCCCGAACGGTGCTGGCGGGGGTGCGGAAATCGACGGCGTAGCCGGTCGGCACCGTCACGGGCACAGCGTGTGCGAATCCGCCCGTTCAGCAGGAGGGGGCGTACGGCACGCCGCGGACGTAGGTCCGCCATTCGGACCGTGAGAGGCCTCTGCCAGTGCGTCGGCAGACCTCATCTGCCACCCGGTCGGGTGCGATGTCGTAGCGTTCCAGGAGTACGTGTTGGCTCGCGACGTACACGGTACGGTCGTCCTTGTGGAATGCCAGCGCCGTGACGGGGCCTCCTGAGCTGTGGAGAGCCGCGCCGATCGCCAGTCTGGTTGTGACGTCCCACAGCTGAATGCGGCCGTCGCCCGTTCCCACGGCCAGAGTTCTGCCGTCATGGGAAAAGGTCATTGCGGATACCTTCTCGGAGCCGTCGCCGTCCGCCGCGACAGCGGAGCCGATGGGCAACTCACCCAGACGCCGCCAGGTGCGGACGTCCCAGAGTGTGACCCAGCCGGAATCGTCACCGGCTGCCAACCGCTGGCCGTCGTGGCTGAGGGCCACCGCTGTTGGTTCTCCCTGGGTAAGGCTGCGGTGCGTGGCCTTGCTCGATGCGAGGTCGATGACTTTCCCGTCAGGGGTCACCAGCAGCCGGCCGTCATCCGGTGTGGTGAGGGATTCCCCCCAGACGTGTGGCCATCGGCCCGTTCTGACATGGCGGTGTATGTCCCATCTCTCGATCCGGTCACTGGACAGCGACAGCAGCGCGGTCCGCCTGTCGCCCATTGCTAGCGCGTCGATGTCCGCCACTGCGTCGGGCGGTGCCGGGACGCGGAACGTGGTCGGCGCTGTGGGGTGGCGGGTGTCGACGACATGCAGAGTCAGTTCGTCGTCGTCTTCCTCCCAGGCGCCGGAGAAGTAGAGGAGGGTCCGGCCGTCGGGGGAGAACGCCGTCCTGTCCGTGCAGCCCGGCTGCTGTTGGTCTTCAAGGGGGCATGCCGCCGTGGGCAGATGATCGGCGAGCACCCTGTCGTGAGTCACGTCGATCAGCCGCAGGCGATGCTGGCCGCCCGACTGCCGTGCCACGGCAAGCATTCCCCCGTCCGGGCTGAAGGTGGCGCTCGTCGCCACGTCCTGTCGGTAGCCCGGCTGCAGGGCGTGGCCGAGCGAAAGCGACCACACTGTGGTGCTTGCGCCGCTCGATACGTATCGGATCAGGCCGTCGCGCCGGTCGAGTTGCACGTCCGTGGAGACCTGAGCCGTCACAGGGGTCCGGAACAAGGGGGTTTGCGGTGCGTCGAGCTTCCACAGGACCATCTCCCTGTTGTCGGAGGTGATGGCCAGCTGGCCGTCCGATGTGTACGCCGCGGCCTGGAGGCCGCGGTGTGCGATGCGGGTGCCTGCCTTTCTTGAAGGCACGTCCCAGATGCGGATGCCGCTGTCGGTGGCGATCGCCAGTTCGTCGCCGCCGGGAACGAAACGGATGCCCGCGGATGGGCACTGATCGCTGTGCAGCGCTGTCCATGGGCCCGGCGAGCGACGGTGCGTCTCGACGTTCCAGACCTCGATTCTGTTGTCGGCGCAGAGTGCGAGGTATCGGTCGTCGGCGCTGACGTCCGCGCCGCCAGGACCCGAGGAGAACACGGCGATGGCTTCGTCGCTGCCGCCGGCGAGGTCGTTGAGACCTCCTGCGCCGGGTGCCTTGCCGGCCTGGAACAGCAACTTGTGGCGGCGTACGTCCCACAGGCGCGCCACGGAGGCCGTCCCGGTTCCGGTGGCGGACAGCAGCAGGGTGCGCCCGCTGGGGCCGAAAGAGGGCGATGTCACCGGGACGTCCGGCAGCCGCCCGATGCGCTGGCCCGTGCGCACGTCGTACAGGTTCACGTACCGGCCGGTGGCAGTCGCCAGGGTCCGTCCGTCCGGTGAAAGAGCGCTCCTCATGGGGCTCTGCTCGTCAGCCACAGGGATGGGGAAGGAAGAGAGCCGGTGATGTGCGTGCACGTCCCATCGCGTGACGTGGCCGCTGCGGACGGATACGGCGATGCGTCCGCCATCACTGAGGTAGGTCGCGTCGGTGTCGGAAGACCCCGGTATCCGGAAGGCGTCCTCATTTCCCTGGGCCATGGATGCCATCAGTGCCGAACGGGTCTCCGGCAGTTCGGCTATTTTCCAGGCCGCGAGGCTGAGCCGCATCGCGATAGCGGGCTCGGACGATCGCAGGCTTTCCGCGACGGCCGCCACCCGGCGGGCTTCGTCCTGGACGCGTTGGCGCTGACCGGCCCGGCTCTGCTGCCAGGCGACCAGACCGGCCATCAGCGCCAGGACGACCAGGCACGACAGGGACACCACAAAGGTGCGCAGCCGCCTGGCGGAACGCGCTGCCGACTGCTTCTCCTGCTCGCGGGCCGCGAGACCGGCGGACAGGAATGACTGTTCCAGTGGGGTGAGGTGAGCCTGCCGCTGTGGTGCCGCGAACGCCTCCTGGGCGATGGCCAGCCGAGTGCCTCGGTAGAGGGCGCCCGGGTCGCGGTCGAGGTCCTGCCAGGCGTGTGCGGCCTCGGTCAGCTGGCGGTGGGTTCGTATGCGGTCGCGTTCGGCGTCGATCCATCCGCTCAGCCTGGGCCACGCGCTGATCAGGGTCTCGTGCGCGAGGTCCACTGTGTCGTCGTCCAGGGTGATCAGCCGGGCGCGCGCCCATCGTTCCAGGACCACCTCGGCATCGGCTCGTGCGGTGTCCGGGGCGCTGCTGACGAGTTCGTCGCGGTCGGTGGGCCGTCGGGTGTCGGGCGTGCCGTCGCCAGGGGTGATCAGCCGCAGCAGCATGTGCCGGGTAAGGCCGGCCTGCGCGGGGGTGAGCTCGTCGAAAGTGTCTTCGGCGGTGCGGGCGATGGCGCCCTGCAGGCCGCCGGCCGCTTCGTACGCCGCTTCGGTGAGGGCACGGCCCTTGCGGCGGTGCCAAGTCTCCAAAAGAGCGTGGGACAACAGGGGCAGCGGACCGGGTTCGCCGGAGACCTCTTCGATCAGCCGCGCCGTCAAAGAGCGTTCGACGATCATCCCCGCGGCCTGGGCGGGTTTGGTGATGGCCTCGCGTAACTCGTCGCGGCTCATGGGGCCGGCCAGCACAGTCGAATCCTGTAACGCGGCGGTCAAGGCGGGGTGTTCGGCGCAGCGGCCGAGGAAGTCCGCCCGCACGGCGATGACGACGCGCAGTCTGCTCCCGGGATCGGTGGCCGTCAGGAGCCGGTCAATGAACTGGTCGCGCTCGGCCGGGTCGTGGCAGAGCGTGTAGAGCTCTTCGAACTGGTCCACGATCAGCCACGTGTCCCCGTCACCGTCGGCCGGCACCAGGCGCTGTTCGTGGGTGCGCAGGGGGTGCTCACCGGGTGCGAGGACGCGCAGCGCGGCTGGCTGGCGGGTGTCCTGGTCCGGGGCGCGGAGGCGGGGGATGAGGCCGGCACGCAGCAGAGAGGACTTGCCGCTGCCCGACGGGCCGAACACCGCGGAGAACCGACGGACACGGGTCAGCTCGACCAGGCGGTCGGTGAGTTCGTCGCGGCCGAAGAACAGATCGGCGTCGCCCGGCTCGAAACGGGCCAGACCCCGGTACGGAGGCTCCGCATCGTCGTCCTCGGCCCGGGGTTCCGCTGCTGCTTCAGCGGCCGCCTGCCGCCAGCGTTCCGCCCACTCCTCCTGATCACCGCCACATGCCCTCACGTAGGCCAGGGTGACGGGGAGGGTCGGCAGGCGTTCACCGGCGGCGGCCTGCGACAGGGTGCTTGTCCCCTGACCGGTGCGCTGCGCCATCACCCGGTAGGTCGGACTTCCGGCCTCTGCCCGGAGTTTGCGTAACTCGGCCGCGAAGCGCGCCACCGGCCCGCTGTTGGGATCGAGTGGGCTCTCCGGACGTCCCGCCATCGACAGCTCACCCCTCCAGCCGCCCGCTTCCCCCGTGGACGCGGCGCAAGGCCGGACAAGGTACGCAACCTCGCGGCGGAGGGCAACCCGAGGACTCCTCTATTGGCCACCGCCGCTGCGCCGTGCCCTGACCTGCAGTGCGGCCATTGTTCAGGGCAGCGAAACCTGCTCCCCATTCAATCCGCGACCCGCTGAACTCGATGACAAGCACCGGTCGGGTCCGCCTCACAGGGCGACCAAGGAGCCAGTGCCGTCAGATCAGTTTGCCTGCAACGAGAGGAATCACGTGAACATGCGCAACCGTGTGGCCCTAGCGATGACCGTCGGTGTCACTGCGGTCGGAGTGGCCCTGGCCGCGCCGGTCGCCCAGGCGGACATCGTTCCGGCCCTCCACTCGATGGCTGCCCACGCCGCATCCGCTCCTTCCCACGCACAAGCCGGGCGTCAGGTCGCGACCGCCCCCGGTGCGTCGGCAGCCGCCAGCGCTCAGTCGACTCTCTGGCAGACCACCGTGCCCGCTAGCTACCTCAACAGTCACGGGAAGAAGTGGGTTTCGAGGACATTCGTGCCCAAGGGCGGCGGGGTCATCGCTGTCTGGAAGTGCTGGAACAACCACGACGGCGGCAAGGCCAGGGTCCGGATTTACAACGTCGAGACACGCAAGTTCATCGAAGGCAGCAGCAAGTACCAGAAGTGCAATAACAAGATCAAGTCCGTCACGGGTGACTCCTACAAGAGCGGCCAGGGCCTTCGATTCGTTCTCCAGGCGAGTGGCAAGGCACACACCACTCTCGTCGGCGCCCTCCGCTAGGAGACGACTTCGCAGCTCAACCGTCGTGCGCGTACGGGGGCCTGTAGCTGATGCCCACACGTTGCCAGCGTTGATTGCGAGTCTGAAGCGGACGAAGCCGTCGAATCCCTCTTGTGCAAACCATCTGGATCCGCGTTGACGGATCTCGCAACGGCAAGGTCGTCCCGCGCAGCGGCAGTAACCGACAAGGACACCACCCACAACGGTCCGGGCCTCACGAGGGGAAGGCCCGGACCGTTGCCTGACGGCACGGTCTCGCCAAGACAGACAGGAACCCGACCCATGTATCACGCCAGGCGTGCTGACCTAGCACTGGACTTCGAGGAGTATGTCCGTATCCGGCAGGACGGTCTGCTGCGCATCGCCCGCCGTCTGGTGGACGACCCGCTTGACGCCCAGGACCTGTTACAGACCGCGCTCACCCGAACGTACCTCCGCTGGGAGCGCATAGCGGACAAGCGACTGGCAGACGCCTACCTGCGCCGCGTCATGATCAACACCCGCACCGAGTGGTGGCGCGCCCGCAGGCTCACGGAGGTCCCCACCGGACAGCTCCCGGACACAGGCGTCGCCGACTGCGCCGAGCAGCACGCGGACCGCGCCGAACTGTTGGACGCCATGAAGGTGCTCGCGCCTCTGCAGCGCAGCGTCGTTCTGCTGCGGCACTGGGAGCAGATGTCCACCGAGGAGACGGCCAGCGCCCTCGGCATAGCACCCGGAACCGTCAAGAGCGCACTGCACCGAGCAATCGCCCAGCTCCGCAAGGAGCTGCAGCACCGCGCCCCCGGCTCGGCTTCGACACCTGTGGCCTGCAGTGTGAACCAGCCTGCCTGCCACCGGGCGCGAGGACGAGCGGGGGCGCACCTCATTCCTGGCGCCAACGGACAAAGGGCGTCTGGGTTTCCAACTACGGTTGTTCAGAGGGCCGGCTAGGCGCCGGCGGCTTCTTCGCGGGCCACCTTGACGGCGCGTTCCCACTTCCAGGTGGGTTCCCCGTGGATCTTGGCCAGCTCCGCGGCGACGCCGCGGCGGTGTCCGCCGATCTTGTTGAGGTATGCGGCTGCGGTGTCGATGCGCTGCTGGACTTCGGGGGATCGAGTGCCGCGGTCGGCGCGGGGGCCGCCGGGGGCACCGGCGTGGCCGGTGTTGTCTCCGTTGCGGCGGCGGTCGAAGTCCTGGAGGTCGATGCGGCGGAATGCGGGGATGAGGCGTCCGGAGGGTCCTTCTACCTGGCCGGCCACGGGGGCGAAGTAGCCGGGATTGTCTTTGAGGTACTTGCGGATCGCGGACGGGCTCTTGAAGTGGAAGTAGGCGGCGGCGTCGTTGATGGAGACCAGCTCGTCCGGGTCGCCTTCGTACAGTGCTGGATCGGTGGGCAGCACCTTCTCCTGCTTGGACTGCTTCAACCAGCGGTGGAAGGCGCGGACCTGCTCAAGGTCGAAGTAGTCCTCGCGGTCGACGCGCGGGCCCTTCTCCGGGAAGCGTGACTCGGCCGGCTGAACGTCTTCGGGCTGTTCTGTGCGCTTGGCGTACCACGAGCGGACGGTGGGCATGCTTGCACCGGTCTCCGCGGCGATCCAGGCGCGATTGGCGTAGGTGCGGCCGTTGACCTCGATGGTCTTGGGTTCGGGAGCACGTGCCATGAGATGCCTCCGGGGCGTCGCGGGCAGCCAGCAGCGATAAATCCCGCGGGCTGCCCGTATGCTGGGGGTACTCCTTCCTGGTGGGTTGGAGTACTTGATGGCCGGTGGGACGTTCGGTCGGGGTTGCCGCCCTGGGCCGACACCGCGAGGTGATTCCCGCCGGCCATTTGCACGCCGGCACCAAAGCGACATTGATAATAATGCGCTCTCGGATGGTTGGTGTCAATCTGGCCCCCGACAGAACCGGCGTCGGCAGGGGCCGGCTGCGGCTCAGGTGCTGCGCAGCGCCTGGCGGGCAGCGGCGGCGCGCGCGGCGGTGTGGGCGCCTCGGGCCATGCCGTACATGCCGCGCGTCCACTCGGTGACCCGCTCGGCGAGGCGGTGCTGTTGCTGCGCGGCCGGGTGGGCGCCTTGCCGCACAAGGTCAGCCAGACGCAGTTGCTCGGCCTCCACTTCCCGCACGGCTCGGCGCAGCACGGCGAGCGTTCCGCGTTCGTGCTCGAGGCTGCTCCAGCTGCAGCGTGCGGGCCGGCTCTCCTGTTGGACGAGCGCGAGCGAGGCCTGCGGCCAGGCGGTCTCCCGCCCGGGAGCCAGCACCAGGCTCATCAGGCAGGCGACCCGGTCGTCGTGGAGGGCGGCGTACGGGTAGTCGGCGGTGGGCGAGGGCAGGGTGGTGCGGCTGCGCATGTAGGCGATGAACGAGGACGCGGTGGGTGGTTCCCGGCGGTCGCAGCTGGCGTGCAGGTAGGAAACAAGATTCGGCAGCTGCCAGGCGAGGGTGCCGAACGGGGCGGTGGGCATGGACAGGGAAGCGAATTCGACACCTCCCGAGGGGGTGGTGATCGTCGCTTGGACCACGCAGAGGGGGCCGCGGCGCGGGTCGAGCTGCATTGGAAAACACTCCTTGGTGCTGGGCGGTGGGTCGGGGCGGTGTCCTGGAGTTGCCGCTCGGGGACACTGCGGCGGTGCGGATCAGGCGGCCGTGGCCAGGCCGGACGGAAACCGATCGTCCAGCCGGTCCGCGGTGTTGACGCCGGCGGCGTTGCCGGTCGGTTTGCTGCTGGCGGGTTCGGTGCCCCGTTGATCGGGGCCGTTCATCACGCTGGCGTCCGTTTCTGGGCTCGTGTGCGCAGTTCTCGCAGGGGCAGCGGCCGGGCCGTGCCGCCCCGCCGGTCGCGCAGGATGCTGACGTTGCCCAGCTGGGCGCGCAGCTTGTCCTCCTCGGCTTCCGCCTCGGCGTAGCGCTCGGGCATGACCTCGAGCAGGTGCAGCCATTGGCGCTGTCCGGCCCGTACACACCGGCCTCCACAGTTGTTGTGGGGAAATCCCAGCGCGTACAGCCTCGGAGGCTCGACGCCCAAGGCCCGGGCCTCGCTGAGCAGCTGCTCTTTCGTGAGGACCGGCTGCCGCCGGCTGCACAGCGGGAACCGTGTCTGCCAGGGCTTCCAGTTGCGGGCGATGGCGGGGATCCGGGCGCGGTCGCGGGCCGTGTTCTCGATCCCGACGTACACCAGGGTGTTGGCGGGGTCGGTGTTCTCGGCCATCCAGGCCCGGCACGGGATCTGCTTGAGGATCTGGGAGCAGGGAGCGAGGCGGTCGTTGCCGAGGAACTTCTTGTCGTGGAAGACCTGCCAGGGTGTGCGGCCGTCGCGGACCCGGGTCACGGGGACGTCCAGGAGCCGGCTGGTGTCGCGGGCGAACCGCCACAGGTCCGCGTCTTCGATGCCGGTGTCGGCGATCAGGAGGGTGAGGCGGTCGGTGCCGTATCGCTCGGCGATGCGCACGGCAGCGGCGAACGAGCCGATCCCGCCGCTGAACTGGACGACGTGCCGCTCGGGTGCGATGTGCGCGCTGCGGCTGGGAGGCGGGGCGTGTGCGCGGTGTCTGCTGGTTGCATGTGCTGGTCCTTGGTGGGCCGGAGTGGTGGGAGCGTTGCCGCGCTCCCACCACCTGGGGCGAGCAGGCGCTACAGGCCGCGGTCCTTCTGTAGGCGGGGATGCGGGCGCGTTGTGTAGGGCCGCTGTCGGTTCGCCGGCGGCCCCGGGCCCGGGTGGGCCCGGGCCCGGTTGCGGGTCAGGTCTGGGCGGCCCATTGCTGTACGACCGAGACCAGGGCTGTGGTGTCGGTGGTGAGGTCGGTGGAGGCGGAGCGGTAGACGGTCCTGCTGGTGCCGCCCGGTGCGAGCTCGGCGGCGTGCCAGCCGGAGTGCTCGGCGGGCGGGTAGTTGGTTCGCTGTGTGGTGGGGTGACCTGCGGTGATACGAAGTCGCCGGTGGGAGTCGGCCTGAACGGTGATCCACTGGGCGAGAGGGGAGGCGTCGGGCCAGGCCGCCACCTGCTGGGCGCGCAGGGCTGTGACCAGCTCGGTGGCGGCGTGCGGGGCTTCCTCCAGAGCGGCGATCGCTGCGCGGGCGTCCTGGCAGGGTGTTGCCCGGCCGGTGACGATCAGGCGCGTGTTGCCGCTGCTGTACCCGTCGTCGCGGGGGAGCAGGGCGAACAGGGGACGCTGCATCCGTTGGGCGGCTTCGGCGGCCTGCATGTTCGCGGAGCGGTGTATGCCCTCCACCAGAACGACCGCGCGGGCCAGGGCTGCGGTGGCCTCCGCACTGGCCTTGAGGGTGACGGCGGTGGGCTCGGTGCCCGGCGGGTACAGGCTGACGACGGCTCCGCCGCCCGGGCCGGTGAGGATGGTGCGCATGAGCCCCTCCTGGGCGCGGGGAAAACAGCCGTCCAGTCCGCGCGGGATGACGGCCAGGCGCGCGCTGTCGATCCCGGCTCCTCGGTGCGCGGCGGATTCGACGCCGTAGGCGAGGGAGGCGAGGACGGTGGCGCCGCCGGCGCTCACGTCGTAGCCGCAGGCTTGGGCCTCTCGGACGGCTGCGGGGGTGGCGGCCCGGCTGCCGACGAGGGCGACGGCGCGTTCCAGCAGAGGCCGCAGCGGGGCTGTGCCCCGCACCCACACGCCGAACGGGCAGGCGGGGCCGAGATCGCGGAGTTGTTCGGGCCAGTCCTCGTCTCCGGGGATGACGAACCGGGCGGTCTCTTGTGCGGCCTTGAGCGCGGGGACGGGATGGACGTGCCGCAGACGGCCGTGGCCGGTGAGCTGGGCCCAGGCGTCGGCGGCGTCGAATCCGGGCAGATGGGCGCCGACTTCGGCGGGGGTGGTGTGGGCGGCCAGAGCGGCGCGTGCGGCGCGCTCATTCAGCCGCTGGTCGGCGGAGGTGTTCACGGACGGTGCTCCTTCGGTGCGTGTGCGGGCCAGGGCGCGGAGTCGCGGGGGCGGAGGGTGCCCCGGGCTGGGTGCGGTGGGGTCAGCTGGCTGCGTATGCGCACAGCAGGGCGTAGGCGGTGGCGATGGGCGCGTCATGCAGTGCGACGGCGGTCCATGAGCGAGTGCCGGTGTCCTTGACGGACAGGAAGTGCCGCACCTTGAGGTGGCCGCTGATGTCGGTCAGGTCGGTGAGCCGTGGCACGTCGCTGACGACATGCCGTGCCGTCAGCCCGGGCAGCCGGGCGGCCAGTTCGTGGACCTCGGCAGGAAGGTGGCCGGGTACCGGGACCGGTGTGCAGACACGGGGGAGCACCGCAGCGGTGATCCTGACGGCGTCCGGCAGGCTCAGGTGCGCGATGGTGACCTCCGCGCGGGTGTGGCCTTCGCGCGCGGAACGGATCACCACGTGGAGCGGTCGCCGCTCCCCGGGCTGGAACTCGACGGCGGTACTGCCGAAGTCCCCGCGCCGGTACTCGACGATGGTGCGTTCGGTGGTGCCGTGGGCGATGGCGGGGATACCGGCGTCGCGCAGTGGCAGGGCGAGCACGTGCAGCGCTGCGACGGCGTTCATGCAGCCGAAGCGGGGCAGGAAGCGGGTGCGGATCGCGTCGGCGACCCGGCGGGCCGTGGTGGAGTGTCCGGCAACGGGGAGGCGGGCGGTGACCTTCTCCAGCGGCCTGCGCGGATCGGCGCTGACGCTGATGCGGGCGGTGAGCTGCACGTGACCGGCCTCCTGGTGGACCATGACGCGCATGCCGGTGGGGTGGACCACGACAGGACTGCTCAGGATGGCCTGGACCGTCCACTCGCCGCCGAGGTCGGCGGCAATCTCGCGGACCAGAATCAGCAGCTCGGCGGGAATCAGGGACAGGTCGTCGTACACGGCAGTTCCTCTTTCGGGCAGGGCACCGCAGCACACGGGGCGCGCGGCGGAAGACGAGGGGGGCGCGGGCTGCGGACAGGTGCCGGCCGCGCGAGCGTGGCGCCGCCTCGGCCGCCGCCATTGCGGGCGGCCGGACGGCCAAGGGAGGGGCCGGGGCGCCCGTAGGGGCGCCCCGGGTGGGTTGCTCAGTCCTGAGTGTCGGCGGACTGGTCGTTCTCGTCGCCGTCCGCGTTGTCGAGGGGCGTCGCGGAGGGCTCCTCCTCGATCTCGAACGGTGTGTCGTCGATGACGTTGCGCTCGACGGGGGAGAGCTGGTGGCCGAGTTCGGCGAGGAACTTCAGGTACACGCGCGCGTCGGCCCGGATCTCCTCGGTGTCCCACTCGGGCTGGTCCTGGCGCCAGGTGTTCGCCCGCTCGATCCGCTTCTCGTAACTGGCGGCGATCACCGCGAAGTTGACGAAGAGCAGACGGGTGGGTGTGGCGCTGCTGCCGATCCACGTGGCCCGGTCCTCGGCGCTGGCCGCCTTGCCGTCGTCGGCGCTGAGGCCGAGCAGGTCGGCCAGGATCGCCGACCGGCCGGTGTCACCGGTCCAGGACTGCACGGGCTTGGGGCAGGCCAGCAGTGTGCGCGTCACCCATGCGGCGAGCGGCTTGGGCGCACTCTTGCGCGTGATCAGCTGCCGCAGGAAGGCGCGCCGGGCGTCGATGGCGGCCCGGTAGGCCTTGTTCCCAGCGAGCTTGAGATGGTGATCCCGCCTGCGCTGCTCGGTCTCGGCAGCCGCCTTGGCCTCGGCTTCGGCGCGGGCCCGCTCGGCCTCCTCGGCGGCCGCGCGCCTCGCTTCCTCGTCGTCCTGGTCGTCCTCGCCCGGCTCCTGCGCCTCCTCCTCGTCCGCGCCGTCCTCGTCGCTGGTGGCGTGCGCTGCGGCGGGCGCAGTCTGGGCGGCGGGTTCGGTGCCGGGGATGTAGTGGCTGTAGGCGGCGGGGTTGAGGCACAGGGCGGCGACGGCGGCCGGGTCGGCGCTGCCGGTGTCGTCCCACACCACGGCGTGTCCGGGGCAGCGGACGTGGTCGCTCTCGTCCAGGTCCTCACCGGCGGCGTCGACCAGGTCCTCAAGCCACTGCGCTCGCGGCGGGAGATTGCTGGCGTCCTCCCACAGCCGGATGCCGTCGCGCTTGAGTTCGGCGCGGCGGGCCTCGCGCGCCGTCCGTTCGGTGCGTTCGGCGCGCTGCTGGCTGAGCTGGTAGGTGAAGGTGCCGTTCTGGTGGGCCTCGATCAGGCGGACCACGGCGTCGGGGTCGTCGTCGAACTCGCCCAGGGCTGCGAGGACTTCGAGGTCGAGGTCGTAGGCGTCGCTGGCCTCCAGCACGGTGCGGGTACCTGGGCCCAGGTTCTTGGCTGCTTCGGCGGCCTGGGCGACCTGTTCCTTGCTGCGGCCGGTACGGCGGGCGACGGTGGCGACGCTCGCCCCCTCCTCCAGCGCCCCGAACAGGGCGTCGGCCTGTTCCAGCGGGCTGAGGGCGCGGCGGAATGCGGCATCGTTCTCGATCAGCTGCTCGATGTAGTCCTGGCCCGCCTCGCGCAGCGAGGGGTCCAGGATGAGCGCGGGAATGGACTCGATCCCGCCCGACCGGGCGCCCGCGTGCCGGCGGTGGCCCATCTTGAGCTCGTAGACGGGTTCTGTGTCCGGGGTGTCAGCGTTCAGCTGCACGACCACGACGGGGACCAGGACGCCGTTCTCCGCGATGGAGGTGAGGAATTCGTCGTCCAGATTGAGGCTGTGACGGACGTTGCGCGGGTTGGCGTGGATCTGATCGGTGCGCAGCAGGGCTGCGGTCACCTGGGGTGTGGTGCTCACGTGAGGATTGCTCCTTGATCACTTGGTGGGTTGTGCCGGATTCGGGTTGCCGCCCGAATCGACAGTGATAATTCTACGCGCTCATGGAGTGGTGTCAAACCGCTGACCTGGAAGGGATCCTGACGGGCTGTCAGTGCACGGAGCACACCCAGGTCTGCGGTTCGCCGTGCGCGACGAGATCGAGGGCGGTCGACGTCGTGACCCGGCACAGCTGGCAGGAGACTTCCACCTGGCGGGGCATGGACAGGGGCCGGACCGCTTCGCTGGCTTTGAGGGTGATCGGCTCCTGCGTGCCGTGCAGGTCGATCAGGAGGCGGGCGGTGAAGTCGGGGTGCTGGCGCACGGCGGCGACGGTGAGCGGGTGGTCCTGCTGCTCGGGGAGGGCGAAGACGTCGCAGTCCTGCAGGCGGGCGGCGGGGACGGTCGGCGGCAGTGAGAGGGTGACGAGAAAGCCGCGGGATGGGCGCGCGTTGGGGAGTGGCGGGGTGTGCGCGGTCATGGAGGCTGCTCTTTCCTGGTCGGTGGCGTGTCGGCGTGCGGCCGGTGGCAACAGGTATCGGCGGACTGGGGGTGGGAGGGGTGAGGCGGTGTGTACGGGACCGGGTCACTTTCCGGGGAGGGGCGTCCACGAAGCGAACACGTAGTGCCCCAGGTCCCGGAGGATGCGGGCCGTGCGGTCGACGCCTGCGCGGCTGCTGGGGGTTCGCGTGTAGGCCTCGATGCCGCTGTGCCAGGCGAACCCCTCCGCGGTGAGAGCCTGCCGGGTTACGGGATCGAGGTCTGACTGGGACTCGGGTGCGGCGACGAGGCCGTGGGCGGGATCTGGGATAACGAGGAACACGGGTCTCCTTCGGAGGGGTGCCGCGATCCGGCGTCATCGGCCGGCGCGGCCGGACGGCAGGGGAAGGTGGGCGGTGGCAGTGCGGGGCCGGAGCGGCACGCACGTGGGCGGGCTGCCCCGGCGGGCATCAGGAGTTGCCGAAGTAGACGCTCAGGTGCTCGGGGTGGCCGGGGTAGCGCAGCTGGGTGATCAGGCCTCTGCGCGGCATCTCGTGCCGCTGTCCGGCGTAGTCGGCCCACCAGCGGGCCTCGCGGTCCCAGTGGCGGTGGGCGGCCACGGCGCCGTAGAAGTAGCCGCACTGGATTCCGCGCTTGTCGTCCTCGTCGACGCCCATGCTGGCCGTGACGGCGCTGTAGATCGTCCGGACGGTGCGGGCCTCCCAGGAGTCGGCGGCGTAGTGGCGGGACTCGGACCCTTCGATCCCGTAGTCCCTGACGTCCGTACGTGATGAGGTGTTGAGGGCGGCGACGATGTCGTCGGGCAGCAGCACGATGGGGCGTCCCCCCTTGTCCGTGGTCACGGTGACCTCGTCGGCACTGGGTTCGCGGCGCGGGGCGCCGATCGCTTCGGGCACGGGTGTTTCCTTCCGTGAGCGGGCGGGGGCCCGGTGAGGGGCTGGCGGACCTCCGCCTTGGGGGTCAGCGGGTGGGACTGGCGGGGGTGGTCCGTCGGCGCGGCTGCATTTGGGAGCGCAGGGAGGCGGCTTCGGCCTCGAAGCGCTCCATGCGGCGGGCTTCCGTTGCGGCGGCGTCCTCGTTTGCGGCGGCTGCCTGCGCGAGGCTGTGGGCTTCGCGGGCGAGTGAACCGGGACGGTTGGACAGCAGCAGGGCGAGGACGGGGTGGGGGTGTCCGGTGAGCCACCGTGCTGCGGTCCACCAGGCGGCTGTGACGATCCGGGCCTGGCGCCGGTCGCTGGCGGCGCGACCCCCGTAGCGGGCGATGTCGGCTTCCGAGTTGCGGCGGGAGGCAGCGAAGAAGTCCAGAAGGGCGGGGGTCTGGCGGGCGCGTGAGGCGTCGAGGATGCGGGGCCGGTCCGGGCGGCGGGCGGCGTCCTCGGTGACGGCATGCAGAACGGTCCTGAGCGTGTCACCGGTCTTGGGGGCAGGCGGCCTGCCCGACGTCGACTCGATCCGGCTCTGCTCCCACTGGGGTCCGGCCGGGCCCTCCCACGCGAGCAGGTATCCGGTGTGCCGGGCGGTGCTGTTGCGCAGTCGCGGCAGGGAGTCGGCGGGCGGGAGCTTGGCCATGGCGTCGGCAGCTCCGAAGGTGGCACGCAAGGCGGTGAACTGGTCCCAGTGGTGCGGGTGATGGGTGCCGGTGACGTGGACGGTGCCGCGCAGGGCGCCACCGAGCGTGTAGATGACGGCGTCGTCGCCCCGGGGCTCGGCATGGGCGTGCACGCGGCCCGAAGGGGTCTCGATGATCAGGTATTGCGGGTCCATGCAGGCTCCTTCTGAGGTGTGGTGGGTCGGCGACGGAAGCGGGTTGCCGCCCGATTTCGACAGTGATAATTCTACGCCCTTCCGAGAGGGGCAGGCAACCTGGTCAGTCCTGGGAGAGCCGCACGGGTGCAAGCAGCTGGCGGTGGCCTTCCTCGGACTGCTCTCCGGGCGCGCTGATCGCGAACGGTGCGTGGTTGCGGCCGTCACGCTGGGGCGGCAGATGGAAGGTGACCGATTCGCTGTCGAACGCGTTCAAAGCCTCCAGCAGATAGCCGCCCGTGGTGATCAGGGGCGCGCCACCCAGCGGTGCGGGCTGCTCTCCGCATTGTGCGGGCACGGCCGTACCGGTCGTCCGGTCCTGCTCGTCCTTCTGGGGCAGCCGCGGGGCGACGTGCAACACCCCTGCTTCCCCGGCGCTGTGGGTGAGGCTGACTTGAGCCCACTGCTCGGCGGCACCCTTCGCCGTAGCCACCGCCCGTGCCTTGCGGACGGCCCGGATGAGGTCCTTGCGGCCGACGGTGAGGGTTCCGCCGTCGCCGACCGGGGCGAACACCGAGGGAGGCGCGACTCCGTCCAGCCGCCACACCGTGAGTGCGGCGGGCCCGAACTCCAGGGTGGCCACACACAGGTGCGGATTCTGGAGCACATCGGCCCGCGTCACGGTCTCGTCGGGCAGGCCGATAGCCACCGGCCCGTCGTAGGGGCCGCTGGACTTCACCACCTGGCGTAGAACGTCACCGGGGATGAGCGCGCGGTACGCGGCGGTGTCCTCATGGTGGTCCCAGGGCTGGGCGGGCATGACGGTTTCGGCTGCGCGGTGCCGGTCTGTCGCCCTCAGCCGCAGCGTCCCCGCTGACACACGCAGTTCCACGCCGGTCAGGACCGGCAAGGTTTCGTCCTTCGCAGCCACCGGCAGTACGCGGGTGAGCTGACGGAAGAACTCGCGGCCGTCGACGGTGGCGACAATGGGTGCCACGGGCGGCGCAGCGGTCACCGGTGTGACGTACGAGCGGACGGGAACGCAGACGTCCGGCGTGGCCACGCTCGCGCCGTGGAGATCGACGGGCGTGCGCGCGGCCTGCGCCGGACCGTCGCCCTTGACGGCTGCGTCCAGCACACGGGTCAGTTCGCGCTGGTCGAGCGTGCTGCGGCCGGTACCGCCGGGGTCGGCCTCGAGGGACACCGTGACGGCGATGTCGGTTCCGCCGTCCGCGTAGGGGCGGTAGGCGGCGAGGGTGAGTGTGCTGCCCCGGGCGGTGAGGGTGACTCCGGCGTGAGCGGGCTGCTCGGTACGGGCGCGGACAGCCAGGGAGGCAAGGTTCAGGGCGCGGCGCAGGGGGCCGGCTGCAACCCGCGCGTGGACATCGGGCGTTGCCTCCTCGACGGGTTCCGGGGCGGCGGTGGGGCTCTCGGGTCCAGCAGCGGCCACGGTGTGCATGGCGGCGTCGGCAGATGAGGGCTGAGGCTGTGCGGGCATGGGCGGATCACTCCTTGGGAGAGGGAAAGGACGCGCTCACAGGGCGCGGCGGCGGGCCTGCTCGTCCAGGCGGCGCACTTCTGGGGTCACTTCGCGGAAGTGGCACCAAGTGCGCCCCATGAGGGCGCCTGCGGTGTAAAAGTGCACGGTGCGGGCCCTGCTGCTGCCTCCTGGCGCGGTGTACGCGGCGGCGAACCAGTAGCCGTTGATGTTGAACTCGACCGCGTCCTCGGGCCAGTCCCACGCAAGGACCTTCAGCTGTGCCCGTGCGACGTGCTTGACGGCCTCACCCGTCACCTCGTCGGCAATGAGGAAGTGCTCACGGTCCGCTTCGGGGTCGTCGGTGATCAGGGCCCACTCATTGCAGGGCTCGCAGCGGCTTTCACACGCGCAGGGCAGGACCAGCAGGACGCGATCGTGCATGCGGGTAAAGGGCCCGGTGTAGGTGACGTAGCTTCCGACGTACAGCGGCGGTGTGGACTCAGACATGGGCGGCCTGCCAGGCCTTCTCGTTCCATTCGCGAGTCAGCTCGTCGGCCATAGCCACGTCGCCAGCACTGGCCACGTCCAGTGCGGCCACGACGAGGACGCTGCCGCGGATCTGGGCCGCGCGCTTCTTGGCGGCGGCGATGTGCACCTGGCGCCTGTCCTCCTCGTCCGGCACGCGGTGTACGCCGTCGACACTGCCGGTGCTGCTGAGAACGACGGTGAAGCGCTGGAAGTCCTCGATCCGCGCGGGGCGGGCGGGGGCGGTCAGCGTGTCGCCGAGCTGGGCGCGCGCCTCGGCCAGAAGCTTCGCCACCTCCTCCGTGGGGCTCACCGCTCGGGGGCGGTGGTGGTAGCGGTTGCGCTGGTGGAAGACGCGGGCCTGAACGGCTGCGGGGGCGGACTCTATCGGCGCATAGATACTGATGATCCGGCGCGCGTAGTGGTCGAGTTCGTTGCGCTGGTGCTGGGCGGTGAGGGCGGCTGAGGTGACCTGGCCTTGCCTCCAGCCGAGCGCTTTGGCGGCGCAGGACGTGCCGTAATAGACGACGTCTTCGGCGGTGCCGTTCTCGTTTCCGTCGGCGTCCAATGGCATGAGGGCGACCGTGCGTTTGAGTCCGCTCAGTCCGCAGCAGTCGCACTGGGTACGGTCGTCGCTGATTCCTTTGATCTTCCACCAGTAGTGCATGACAGGGCCCTTCGGATGTGCGCGCCGGCCTGCGGGCGCGGCGCGGTGACGTTTGGCGTGCGCGCGGTCTGCTCCGCAGACGCGTCGCGCTGCCGCTACGCGGCAGAGGGGGCGCGGAGCGCTCCGCGCTCGGGGGAGGCGGCGAGAAGCGCTCCGCGCTTTTCGTGGGCGGCCGGTGGAGCTCCGGCTCGCCTACGGGTGGGGTGGCGCCGTATGGACGGTGGCGCGGCCTCGCTCAACGAAGGTGAGCAGTGCGTGCGTCAGGTACGCGTGGGCCTCGGCGCGGGACTGCATCGGGAGCGCTCCGCGCTCGTTGGCGCGTAAGAACACTTCGGTCACATCCCGCAGGACGAGGTCACGCGCGACGGTCTTGAGCAGGCGCTGAGGGGGGATTCCGATGCGGCTGGCGACGTCGCGGGCGCTGTCGCCCAGGACGCGACCGATGATCTGCCACAGTTCGCGGGCCTCGGCACTGGTCATCGGACGGGGAAACGGCGTCTCGCGCATCATGCGCCCCCGCGCTGTCCGGCGCCGTCCGACGGGCTAAGCGGTGTGGTGCCACGGTGGCCGGTGCGGCGGAGGGGGTGTGACTCCGGATCGGATGAAGCGGCTTCCCAAGCCTCGTCCGACTCGAACACCGTGCCGCAACCGGCGGTGCAGCGGAGCTGACCTGGCGTCAAACCGATCTGCTCCTCGTAGACCGGATCCGGGATGCATCCCACGGCGCTCTGATGGGTGCAAAACCCTGCCTCCTCATGGGCGGCCAGACGACGGGCGGCGGCCTCCATCTCGGCCTGGATCAGGTCGACATCCCATTGAGCTTCGCGGTCGGCCTGCAACGCGTCGGCCGTGGTCTCGTCCTCGTAGAACACACATGCTCCCTGCGGTGGGCTGGAGGGGCGGGGGATGCCTTGCCGGGCACCCCCCGCCCGTGCGGGTCAGAAGCGGGCGGCCCGGGCGATCTGCGGGACCTCACGGACCGGCTTGGGCTCCCAGTACACGTCGCGCTCGATGACGAATCCGAGGCCGTACCTGATCGACTCCAGCTCGGGCAGGTGGAAGTAGCCCCATTCACCCTCGACGATGTGGGCCCATCCGAACGCCAGACCGCAGGAAGGGTCGAGCTCGGTCACGAACCAGTTCATGCAGGCACCCCCGAAGTAGTGCAGGTGGACGATCTTTTCCGGGGTCGGGGTGTCCTCGGTGCTGTACAGCGCCGGGATCGCTGCCCGCTGGGCGAGCGCGGGGTAGAAGTCGTGGCCGCGCCGAGTGCGCTGGGTGTCGGCCGGAACGGACCACTCGACGCCGTTGGGCAAGGTCACGGGCGTCGGACGGTTGTGCCCCATAGGAGAGTTCTCCTTCGGTCGGTGCGGGGCGGCTGGTCGGCCGCCCCGACTGGTGGGTTGCGTCGGGACCGGTTGCCGCCGTTCCCGACGTTGATAACTATACGCTCTTGCGGGGGTGAACTCCACCACTTCGCTGGATCCGGTCACCGCACCCGCACTCCTCCGGGGAAACCTCACCGCACGCGTGGTGCCAGCAAAACCCCGACTGGCACAGGAACGGGCTCTTCTCGTGCGTACGCGGGTTGTGCGTCACATAGGCGAACGCGCAGCCGTCCAAGAGCACTTCGACGTACGCGCCCCGGTGATAGCGCTCGTACGCCTTCAAAGCCTCCCGTCCGGCCCTCTCAGCGTCCCCAAGCCACTCGCCCACCTCGACCTCGCGCCCGTTCGGGAAACGGGCTGTCACGGCGTACCACGTGTACGAACCGAGCGGCACCCCGGGCTGTGAGGGGAAGTCCGGATAAGCACTACGCATGGTGATCACTCCCTTCTTCGGCAGCGGCTATGTGTCAGGTGAGCTGACGGCTTGTCAGGCGCGTGCGGTCATCCGCTTCCACCAGTCGCCTGACGCGTCGGGCGAACACAAGCCGGGTTTCTTCCGCCTCGGTCGTGAATCGCTGATAGACCCCGTCAAGCATTTCAACGCTGTGCGTGTCGTCCCACATGGCCGAGCATGCGAGCGACAACGCGGCAAGCAATGCTGCCGCGTTAGCTTCCTCATCGGCTTCTTCAGCGCCGAATGGAAGGGTCTCCCAAATCCCCGTAGCGGCAATTCGCGCCGCCTCATTGTAGAGATCGACTACCTTTGCCTTTCCGTCCATGTAATGGAGAACGTCAGTTGCCGTTTCTCCGAGAGTGGACAGAGCATCCGCCATGTTCCTTTCCGCTTGGGCCTGAAACGGCGGGTCCTGGTGGTGACTGGCGTACGCATCAACGGCAGCCAGCGCTAGGGCTATCCACCCCTCGATGCTGAACGGTTCACGCTCGGCTCGCAGCGCTGCAAATGCAGCCAACGCCGCGCGTCCACCGCGCGCCTGCTCCAACGGAGTTGACATGCCTCGGGTCCCTTCGGGTCGTCGGTTAGCAACATTGCTAATTCTACGCTCTCACAGCAACCGTCACAACAACCGTCACCCCAACCGTCACAAAAACAGGCTCCTCAACAGTCACGAAAGGGCGCTGGCCGGCCTCAGCGTTGTGCCTGGTCAACAGTGCATTGGCATGGCTGGTCGGGTTGCTGACATCCCCTCTGCTGCTGCCTGTCCCTGGCTGGTTGATGAATGAGTGAGGAATGGAGGCGGGTAGTGAGCTGCGAGCCTCGGGGATGGGGGCTGGGCTGGTGTGGTTGCGCGTCGGCTGGTGCCTCCGCGCTGGCCGTGTAACTGACGGGAGGAGATACGGCAGGAAAGGCGGCTGATGGGCCCTCAACGGCCCTCCCTCGCCCTCCTGTCCGTTGTCCTGCCTCTCATGGGTCTGGGGTAGAGGCAAAGCAGTCGCAGCGCTGACCCGTGGATCGGGATACCGGGCTTTGCGGGGCCCGGCTTTCCCTTCAGCAACGTGCTTCGTGGTTTATTTCCACGGAGTACCAGTGAATTCAATGCGCCAGAAATGGAAATTAGAGGCTCCTTCCAACCCCTGGCATCATGTAGATTTCAGAGATCTCCGGGGTCCCTGAATTCTCCCTCTGTCACCAGAGCGAAGCTTTCTGAGCATGTGTCAGTTCTCTTTTCGAGGTTCTGCGAAACCGACGCCCCGCCTCCTAGCCGGTGCCTTTGAGAAATTCGCGGAGCGAATTTCTCGGAATTGCGGAGCAATTCCCATGGATCGTCACGGAGTGACGATCCATCAACTCACTTGCGGAGCAAGGGAGTTCCCGTCGCGTAGCGACGGCGCGTCGTGTCTGCGGAGCAGACCGCGCGCACGGTTTGTCGCCATGGCGGATTCGGCCGTCCTGGTGCATGCGTGTCAGTCTCCGAGTCTTCCCTTGAATCCTCCGGGCCAG
>NZ_JBSFDB010000042.1:0-67088 GCF_053593695.1 Streptomyces sp. NPDC002144 | reverse complement strand
AGCCATTTGAGCAGCGAAAGGAGTAGATTTACGAGAACCTCTAAATCCTAGAGCTCCTGCACTTGACCAAGAAAGAGCATTACCATGTACATCAGTGATTGTTACGATTGTGTTATTGAATGTTGAACGAATGTGTGCAATACCAGATTCGATATTCTTTTTCACACGACGTTTACGAGTATTCGTTTTACGTGCCATTTAAAGTACCTCCTTTACGGATTATTTTTTCTTGTTAGCTACAGTCTTACGAGGACCTTTGCGTGTACGAGCGTTGTTTTTCGTGTTTTGTCCGCGAACTGGAAGACCACGGCGGTGACGAAGACCACGGTAGCAACCGATCTCCATTAGACGTTTAATGTTAAGTGAAACTTCACGACGAAGGTCACCTTCAACTTTTAATTTGTCAATGATATCACGGATTTTGTTAAGTTCATCTTCCGTTAAGTCACGAACACGAGTATCTTCAGAAACACCAGCTTCTGCTAATACTTTTTGTGCAGTAATTTTTCCGATACCAAAAATGTATGTTAAAGATATTACTACGCGTTTTTCACGTGGAATATCCACACCAGCAATACGTGCCATCTATATGCGCACCTCCTTATAATTAACCTTGTTTTTGTTTATGTTTAGGGTTTTCACAGATAACCATAACTTTCCCACGTCTGCGGATAACTTTGCATTTTTCGCAGATAGGTTTAACAGATGGTCTAACTTTCATTATCCTAACCTCCTTGATAGTACGGAGTGCAATCAGATTATTTAAAGCGGTAAGTAATTCTTCCGCGAGTCAAGTCATATGGAGATAACTCAACCGTTACTTTATCACCAGGTAAAATACGAATAAAATGCATGCGGATTTTACCAGAAACGTGAGCCAATACAGTATGACCATTTTCTAATTCTACCTTAAACATGGCGTTCGGCAAAGTTTCAGTGATTGTGCCTTCAATTTCGATTACATCGTCTTTAGCCATCGAATAAATTCTCCCTTCATTTTAAAATGCGAAATACTTAAAACTAACTATAGCAAAGTGTAGTTCTTCTCTTTTGTAACACGATCGGTGTACATCAACTACTCTGAACTGCTCTATAATATACTAATTTGTCATATAACTGCAACTAATAGATTATAACATAATGTTACACACACGTCGCTATTAATAACAAATTAATAATAAAAATTATAAAATTCCATCAGAATCGACCAATGTGACCACCAACACAGCTAATACTCGTTTAAATGAACTGCCATAAAGCTATATTATATGAAATATTTCTCGCAAACAGTACGATAGAAACAAATAGCCAGTGCTAACTGCGGCGTTTCATCATTTATCGTAATTTCCGCAAAAAAATAAAGTTAAAGCTTCTTCAAGAGTCTAACCGTATTCTTTGCATCACATACACAATTGCTTGATGAATTGCCGTTAAGATCTTCGCATTCCGATATTAAAGAGGAATTACCGATAGCGCACACCTGGTCCAATACCTTATGTCCATAATAGAAAGAATAATAGTTACCTTCTTCACTACTAGATAAAAAAGCAATTCAAGCGGAGCTACCATGAAATCCAAAATACTCTGCACCAATTATCTTAAATTGATTATTCTTCTAACTCACATAAACAGAACAAAGTTCATATTTATGCTTTACTTGTTACAGATATAACCATAGGAATTATTATACCTTTTGAAAAAAGGAAATGCATCATGTTTAGGAATAAACTCCTTAGCCATTTCATCCCAATTCTTCTATTTGATTCTCTGATTTTAGTCCATGCTAGAACAGATTAGTCTAAGCAAAAGTGTTTTATGAATTAAGGATTACTTTAAAGTACTTAGTAATTCATCCAAATCTGAAAATACTTTCGAAATATCTTGTTGGCCATTGATGTTTTTCAGATAGCCTTTTGACTCATAAAAATCAAGTAATGGTTGAGATTGTTTGATGTTAACATCCAAACGGTTTTTAACAGTAGCTTCGTTATCATCTGCACGTTGATATAACTCTCCGCCACAGCGATCACATGTTTCTGAATTAGCCGGCGGGTTGAACACTAAATGATAAGTGGCCCCACAGCTTTTACAGATACGGCGTCCTGTTAGTCTTTCCATTAATATTTCTTGATCAACTTGAACATTGATCACATAATCAAGTTTTTTTACTAAATCAGACAAAATGGATTCTAAAGCTTCAGCTTGTGGAACAGTACGAGGGAATCCGTCTAGAAGAAAACCCTTTTCACAGTCATCCTTACTAAGTCTTTCGCGAACAATACCAATTGTAACTTCATCTGGTACTAATTCACCTTTATCCATAAATGATTTTGCTTTTAGTCCAAGCTCTGTCTCATCTTTCATTGCAGCACGAAACATATCACCAGTTGAGATATGAGGGATGCCATATTTCTCGACAATCTTCTCGGCTTGTGTACCTTTGCCTGCGCCAGGGAGCCCCATTAAGACTAAATTCATGCGTATTCCCCCCTAAATAAAGTCTTGCACATATAATTCAAGGGACAAGCAGTCCCCTAAATTAATTTATTTAATAAATCCTTTATAGTGACGTTTAACTAGCTGTGATTCAAGCTGTTTCATTGTTTCCAGTGCAACACCGACAACGATGAGTAAACTAGTTCCCCCAATTTGAGCGGCCGCGTCGGACCACCCACCCGTCATTCCGCCTCCGCCTCCGCCTTCTTGGCGGCCGCGTCGATCGCCGACAGGGACTTCCGGACCTGGTTACGGTCCGTCGTGTACCAGAAGTCGGGCAGTGACGCCTTCAGATAGCTGCCGTACCGGGCCGTGGCCAGACGCTGGTCGAGTACGGCCACCACACCCCGGTCCCCCGACGCGCGTACGAGGCGGCCGGCGCCCTGAGCCATGAGCAGCGCGGCATGGGTTGCGGCGACCGCCATGAAACCGTTGCCCCCGGCGTCCTCCACCGCCTTCTGGCGGGCGCTCATCAACGGGTCGTCCGGGCGTGGGAACGGGATCTTGTCCATGACGACCAGCTGGCAGCTGGGGCCCGGGACGTCGACCCCCTGCCAGAGCGACAGCGTGCCGAACAGACAGGTCTGCGGGTCGGCCGCGAAGTTCTTGATCAGCTCACCCAGGGTCTCCTCGCCCTGCAGCAGGATCGGGAACTCCGGGATGCGGGAACGGAGTTCCTCGGCGGCGAGCTGGGCGGCCCGCATGGACGAGAAGAGTCCGAGCGTACGGCCGCCCGCCGCCTGGATCAGCTCGGTCAGTTCGTCCAGCATGTCCGCCCGGTCGCCGTCACGCGCGGGGCGCGCCAGGTGCTTGGCGACGTACAGGATGCCCTGCCTGGGGTAGTCGAACGGCGAGCCGACGTCCACGCCTTTCCACTTGGGCACGTCGTCGCCCTCCGTACCCTCGGGGGCGAGTCCGAGCGAGGCGCCGACGCCGTTGAAGTCGCCGCCGAGCTTCAGCGTCGCCGACGTCAGGACGACGGACCGGTCGGCGAACAGCTTCTCCCGCAGCAGGCCCGACACCGACATGGGGGCGACGCGCAAGGAGGCGCCGAAACGGTCGTGGCGCTCGTACCAGACGACGTCCCACTCACTGCCGTTGGTGACGCGCTCCGCCACGTCGTGCACCGCCTCGACGGACGCCAGCGCCTGCTTGCGGACCGCGTCCTCGTCCTGCACGGACTTGTCACGGGTCGCACCGATCGCGGAGATGACCGTGCGGCAGGCGTCGCGCAGCGCCATGAGCGCGTAGCCGAGGTCCTCGGGGATCTCCTCCAGGCGGCCGGGCAGGGCCAGCTCCATGAGCCGCTCGAAGCCCTCGGCGGCGGTCTGGAGCTGGTCGGCGGCCTTCTCGTTGGCCAGCTTGGCGGCGCGGCGCACCGCGCGGTTGACCTGGCCGGGTGTGAGTTCGCCGGTGGCGACGCCGGTGACGCGGGAGACCAGCTCGTGCGCCTCGTCGACGATCAGCACCTCGTGCTGCGGCAGGACCGGCGCGCCCTCGATGGCGTCGATGGCGAGCAGCGCGTGGTTGGTGACGACCACGTCGGAGAGCTTGGCGCGCTCGCGTGCCATCTCGGCGAAGCACTCGGCGCCGTACGCGCACTTCGACGCGCCCAGGCACTCCCGGGACGAGACCGACACCTGGGACCAGGCACGGTCGGAGACGCCGGGGGTGAGGTCGTCACGGTCGCCGGACTCGGTCTCGTCGGCCCAGTCACGCATCCGCAGTAGGTCCTGGCCCAGCTTGCTGGTGGGTGCGGCCGCCTCGAACTGGTCGAACAGGCCCTCTTCCTCGTCCTGCGGAACGCCCTCGTGGAGGCGGTGCAGGCACAGGTAGTTCGATCTGCCCTTCAGCATCGCGAACTCCGGACGGCGGCGCAGCAGGGGGTGCAGGGCCTCGACCGTGCGCGGCAGGTCCCGCTCGACGAGCTGACGCTGCAGGGCGAGGGTCGCCGTCGCCACGACGACTCTCTCCCCGTGCGCGAGCGCGGGCACGAGATAGCCCAGCGACTTTCCGGTACCGGTGCCGGCCTGCACCAGCAGATGGGAGCCGTCGTCGATCGCCTCCGCGACGGCTTCGGCCATGGTCACCTGGCCGGGGCGCTCCGTACCGCCGACGGCAGTGACGGCAGCATGCAGGAGTTCGGGGAGTGAGGGCTTCGTCATAGCGCGACCACCCTACGGCGCCGCACTGACAAAGGGGTGATCAAGGCGGGGACCAGGGGCGGTATCAGGGCCGGGTGCGCCGTGGCCTGGTTCGGATCGGACTGCTTCGGATCGTTGAGGACTGTCGATGACCGTAGATGGACGGGGTGAGTGCGGTTCTGGATGGGCGAGAGCCGCTGTCGCTCGGTTTCGACATCGGTTCGGTGAATTTCGGCGTCGAAGCGACCGGCGCTGCGAAGTGGGAACCGGATCGGCTCGGGCGGTGTACCAAAGGTGACGATGACGTGACACCACGTCACAGCAGATCGCGCAGCAACCGGTCTCGGACCATGAGAGCGGCCCGTTTGGCGGGCAGCTCGACCTCGGCGGAGAACCCGAAACCGGCGCTCAGGAAGGCGGCGATGGAGGGGGTGTTGCGAAGGTCGGGTTCCGCGACGACGCGCGCGCAGACGGGGCGCCTGTCGAGAGCGAGGTCGGCGACGGCTCTGAGCAGGACGCTGCCGATACCTCGCCCACGGTCGGCGACAGCACCGATGAGGAGGTGGATTCCGGTGTCATGAGGTCGGGCGGGATAGTGGCGGGCCAGCGGGTCGAGGTCCGCCCGGTAGATCTCCCAGTAACTCATCGGGGTGCCCTCCAGCACACCGAGGCACGGGACGCTCCGTCCATCGCCGGTGCACTGGGCGCGCAGGTGGTCCTCTGTCACGGACGGAGGTCCGGCCAGCTTCCAGAACTCGGCGACCGCAGGGTCGTTCATCCAGCGGCTGACCAGCGGAAGGTCCCGCTCCATGTGCACGGGGACGAGGTGGAACGCGCCCGCCGGTGTGGTCACAGGCCCCCAGTCTCCGACGTCGTCGAGGAGGTCGCCGTCGATGGAGCGTGCGCCAGAGGGCGCGGTCTTGATCTCACGCCGCTCCGGTGCCTCGTCGGCGTGGGTCCCCTCCTCCTCGGAGAAGAGCGCGATCAGTTCGTCGGGCAGGCGCAGCTCCAGCGTGTCCTCGCTGTCGCTGTCCGTGCTCACGGTGCCGCTCCCGGCCGGAAGGGGGCTGGTCTCGGCGTCGGTGTCGGTACGGGGAGCAGGGGCTGGCGCTGCCTGTGCGTCGGCGTCGATGGAAGACACGGCGACGCTCCTCTCAGAAGTGCGGGTGGGGCATGTTCCTCAGCGATGAAGGGAGTTGGTGCTCGGGAAAGCGGTGTGCGACCAGCTGTTCTCACAGACGGAGGGGATTGGCGATGGTGACGTAGACGGACTGGGTGTCGACCGGGCCGACGAGTTCGTCGAGGCCGTGCAGCCGGGTCAGCAGGTTGGCCTTGCACCGCAGGACGGGCGAGTCGAGCAGGTGGGCCGGGAGCGAAGTGCGCAGAGCAGCGGGACCGGAGGCGACGTCGTCGAGGAAGCGGCGGAAGGCGGCGAGCAGCAGCGCTTCGTCCGCCAGGCACTGGGAGCCGAAAGCCCCGATGAGGCCGAGGACGTTGTTGATCGCGAGGTAGTACGCGAAACGCTCGTCGGTGACCTCGTCGGAAACGAAGGTGTCGCCGCGCTCGCCGATGCCGGGCAGCCGGGCATCGAGTTCCGTGCGGCGGGATTCACGGAAGTAGTAGCCCTGGTTGTCGCGGTAACGGCCGCCTGCGGGCCAGCCGTCGGCATCCAGCAGAAGCAGCGTGTTCTGCTGGTGGGCCTCCAGGGCGATGCCTGCCTCCGCGTCCAGCCACAGAACGGGACGGACGACCTGCTCCAGGTAGCGGAGGAACCACTCGGCGGCCACGGCTCCGCGCGGACGTCCCGTCCGAAGGGCGAGGCGGGTGACGACCGTTGCCAAGCGTGACCCCATCGACTGCGGGTGGGCCTCCGGGCGGTGGGCCGGGCTCGCCGGAAGGACGGACGGGGCCAGGGGCCGGGGCGAGACGAGTCCGGCCACGCAGGAGACGTCGTCGGAGGCGCGGAACGGGTTGTGCCGGATCATCACGTCGAGGCCGGGCACCGGTTCGCCGTCCGGGGTGTCGACGGCGAGCCAGGCCGGGTCACGGACGATGTCGAATCCCGGGTGCGCGGCCCGCCACTGCTGGGACAGGCCGCTGCGCAGCAGGCGGTGGACCTCTACGCCACGATGCAGTTCCTTGCGGAGGTTCTCGCGACGGGAGTTGGTGATGCGCAGGCCCAGCGACAGTTTGAGCATCGCGGGGGCGCCGGTGCGGTGGACGGTGCGTACGGAGGAGGTGGGGTGCCACGGAGAGCCCTGGGGGCCGAGGTTGCGGAGCAGTCCGGCGTCGAACAGGGCCGAGACTTCGGGGCGGCGGCGGACCTCGCGCAGTTGCCAGGGGTGGAGGGGAAGGGCCGCATGACCGTCCGGCAGGGCCAGTTCGGCCTCAACGAGTCGAGCGGTGAGCTGCGGGGCGGGGACGAGGCGGCCGCGCTCGGTCCAGGCGGAGTCGGTGGCGAGCAGGGAGGTAGCGACGGCCAGCCAGTGCAGGGGAAAGGAGCCCCGCAACTCGGGTGAGTACAGGCGCGCTTCGTACTCGGAGAGACCTTCGCGGCTCTTCGGGGTGGGGTGCAGGGGGTGGCCGAGCACCAGTGCCTGCTCGGCGGAGAGGAAGAGGTCGGAGCCGTCGGAAGGGTGCTCCCGGCGTTCACGGATGAAAGTGGCGGTACGACGGGAGGAGTCGGCTACGCGGGTGACCAGGTCGGAAGCGGTCGCGGAGAAGGGAGGGAGAGTGCGCCGCGAGTTCGGGGTGCTGCATGTGGCTGTCTCGCGGGCGAGCAGGGCGGCGATGGTGACGGCATCGGCGGGCGACGACTGATCGGAGGAGCCGGCGAGGTTCGGAAGGCCGAAGCGGTGCCATCCCGAGGGGGACCAGTAGCGGACCGGGACGAGCAGTGCCGTACCGCTGGCGGGCAGGGGGATGCGGAGGGTGCCGCCGTCAGGGGCCGGAAGGTCGGTCTCGCGGACCCAGCAGCGGAGCAGGTTCTCGATGGCCGCGGCGTCGGCTGCGGTGTGTGGATCGGGATGCTCAAGGAGGTCGGCCACGCAGTGGGACGGATCTTCGGCGGGCTCCGACGCGTTGGCTGTGCCCGACGCCCACGACGGGACCCTTCGCTGCGCGGGGACCCTGCCCTCCTCCACGCCCGTTCCGCCCCGCCGCGGGGTTGTTCCCGTCGGTGTGGGCTGGTTCGGGTCGACACACGGTTCGTCGGGGGCGCCGTGGGGGGCCGTGGCAGATCCGGGGGTCTCCGGAGTGGGGGTGGTGTTCAAGGCTGTCCTCATGGTGGCTCTGACTCGCGGGGTGGCGAATCGGGTGCTGCGTCACGGAGTTCAGGTCGGCCTGGGTGTGACCAGGGACGCGCGATCGTCAGTCGCCGCGCCAGCCCGCCCTTTGGGCTCGCTCGTCCTGCCGGCTGCGCGGAGGGGCCCCGTTCGGTCGGCGGGGCACGGGCGGGCTCCCGGCGTGGGCTCGGGCGGCCGCAGCCACGGCGTCGGCCAGGCGATCGAGCACTGCGGCCGCCTGCTCGTCACTGATCGTCAGTGGTGGGAGCAAACGGACGACACTGGCGTGGCGCCCGCCCAGTTCGACGATGAGACCGCGCCGCAGACACTCCCGCTGAACGGCGGCCGCGAGGTCGGGAGCGGCGGGGCGGGGGCCTTGGGACCGCGGAGCCGGCGTGGCGGTTGCACCAGGTTCAGAGGGCACACAGGCACGGGGCTCGGTGAGCTCACCGAGCCCACCGAGCCCACCGGGCTCATAGGGCCCACCGGCGAGACCATCGCGAAAGTCGGCATCAGCGTCACCACCCCCGTCGCCTTCCGCGTCCACGAACTCGATCCCGATCATCAGCCCCCGCCCCCGCACCTCCCCTACGCACGCGAACTCCCGACTGAGCTGTCGGAGTTGGTCCTGCATCCGGGTGCCGAGCGTTGCCGCCCTGACAGCGAGGTCGTTCTGGCGGACGTAGGAGAGGGTCGCCGTGCCCGCGGCCATGGCGAGTTGGTTGCCGCGGAAGGTGCCGGCGTGGGCGCCGGGAGGCCAGACGTCCAGGTCATCGTGGTAGACGATCACCGCGAGGGGGAGGCTGCCGCCGATGGCCTTGGAGAGGACCATGACGTCCGGGGTGATGCCGCTGTGCTCCACCGCCCAGAAGGTCCCCGTGCGGCCGACGCCCGTCTGGACCTCGTCCGCGATCAACGGAATGGCCCGGGCGGCCGTGGCCTCGCGCATCCGCCGCGTCCAGGCGTCCGGCGCGGGAATGACACCGCCCTCGCCCTGGACGGGTTCCAGGATCATCCCGGCGGGGTGCGGCACGCCCGACTTGGGGTCGTCGAGGACGGACTCGGTCCAGCGGGCGGCGAGTTCGGCGCCCTGAGGTCCGCCGATGCCGAAGGGGCAACGGTAGTCCTGCGGGAAGGGCAGCCGGGCGACCCGTACGTCGGGGGCGCCCCCGGAGGCGGCCAGGGCTCCGGCGGTCATCCCGTGGTAGGCGCCCGTGAAGGCCATGATCCCGGTACGGCCGGTCGCGGCCCGTACGAGTTTCAGCGCGGCCTCCACCGCGTCGGTTCCGGCCGGCCCGCAGAACTGCACGCGCGCGTGGTCGGCGAGCCCGGAGGGCAGGGTGCGGAACAACTCGGTGACGAAGGCGTCCTTGACGGGTGTCGCCAGGTCGAGGACGTGCAGGGGTGCGCCCGAGTCCAGGACCTTGCGGATCGCTTCGAGGACGACGGGGTGGTTGTGGCCCAGGGCGAGCGTCCCCGCGCCGGAGAGACAGTCGAGGTAACGGCGCCCGTCTGCGCCCTCGATGGTGAGTCCCCGGGCACGCACGGGAACGATCGGCAGGGCACGCGCATAGGTGCGCGCCGCCGACTCGCGCGCCGACTGACGACGCAGGATCCCGTCGTACGCGCCCCGCGCCGACACGGAGGCCCCACCGGCCGCGCCGATTCCCTCGGACGCACTCCCCTCACACGCAGTCTCGGTCACGACCTCATGTCCTCCCGCTGGGGACCGCCCACGGACAGCAGAACCCCCACCGCTACCAACCTCCTTCGCCGCACCGGGTTACGGGTCGCTTCAAGATCCTTTCCGTGACGGAACCGTTGCCGTTCCGTGGGAAGTCCCCCACAGCGAGCACATAGTGTGTGATGCCGTTCCACACGGGCCCGGTACGGCAGACGGGCCGGTTCGGCAGAAGCCCGGCGCGTTCATCTCAGGGGGAGTTCAGACCATGCGATCCATACGGCCGTCGTTCCACGTCCGGCGAGGCGGGGGTGCGAGTCGCAGGACCACCCCCGTGTTCGCCGCCGTAGCGCTCTCCTCGGTGCTGGCGCTCACCGCGACCGCCTGCAACGGCAACGACACCAACGCGGGCGGTCAGTCCTCCGCGTCCGCGTCCGACACCGCGAGCAGCGGCGACGGCAAGATCAAGATCCCGGACGACATCAGGAAGAAGCTCAAAGAGCACGGGATCGACATCGACAAGTGGAAGAACGGCGCCTGGAAGAACTGGAACAAGGACGACTGGCTGCGCGAGGCCGACGATTTCATCAACCCGATCATCAAGGGCCTGTGGAACACGGACCGGATGCGGCGGGCCGACGACCCGAACAAGAGCGTCGACAACAACGACCTCTCCGGTGACCAGGGCGTGACCGACCCGACGCCCGCGCCGGTGGACGCGAAGGCCGTCGCGCCTACGTACCACGCCAACGCGGCGACCTCCGGCAAGGTGTTCTTCGACTCCCCCCAGGGCACGATGGTCTGTTCGGCGACGGTCGTGGAGGACCCGGCCCACCCCGGCAAGTCCAACCTGATCTGGACGGCGGGGCACTGTGTGCACGCCGGCAGGAAGGGCGGCTGGTACCGCAACATCGCCTTCGTGCCGTCGTACAACGACTCGGGCAGGACGGCGGCCGAGCTGCAGAACGCCACCCGGGAGCAGGTGGCTCCCTACGGCGTCTGGTGGGCGGACTGGGCGCAGACCTCGCAGCAGTGGATCGAGCAGGGCGGTGAGACGGGCGGCGACGGGGCACCGTACGACTACGCCGTCATCCATGTGACGCCGGAGAAGGGCGGGAACGGCAAGTCACTTCAGGAGACGGTCGGGTCGGCGCTTCCTGTGAACTTCAACGCCCCGGCGGTGCCGAAGGTTCCCAGCATCACCGCGACGGGTTATCCGGCTGCGGCGCCGTTCGACGGACAGAAGATGTACCGGTGCACGGACAAGCCGGGACGGCTGTCGCTGAACGCCTCCGATCCGACGATGTACCGCATCGGCTGCACCATGACCGGCGGTTCCTCGGGCGGTGGCTGGGTCGAGACCGGCTCGGACGGCGAGCCCGCGCTGGTGTCGAACACCTCGATCGGCCCGGTCAGTTCGGGCTGGCTGGCGGGACCGAGGCTGGGTGACGTGGCCAAGGGCGTGTACGCGTCCGTGAGCAAGAAGTTCGCCGGTCAGTGACCGGCCGGTAGGCACAGGCGGGGCCGGGGCGCCTCACAAAAACCTTCACCGTCCCGTCCCCGTTCGCCCTCAACCGCGCGGGCACAGTGGTGTCGCTCGTGACCCCGGGACATGGCGAAGGCCCGCCCTCCGAACATTCGGGGGGCGGGCCTTCGCGCTGTCGGTCAGACCGCGGGGACGGGCACGTACGGCGCGAGGTCCGCCGCCAGTTCCTCGTGCACCCGCGCCTTGAGCAGGGTGCCCTCCGGGGTGTGCTCCTCGGAGATCACCTCGCCCTCGTCGTGCGCGCGAGCCACCAGCTTGCCGTGGGTGTACGGCACCAGTGCCTCGATCTCGACGGACGGCCGGGGCAGCTCGTTGTCGATGAGGGCGAGCAGTTCCGCGATGCCCTGGCCGGTGCGTGCCGAGACGGCGATCGAACGCTTCTCGACCCGCAGCAGCCGCTGCAGGGTCAGCGGGTCGGCCGCGTCCGCCTTGTTGATCACGACGAACTCCGGCACGTCGACGGCGCCGACGTCCCTGATCACCTCGCGCACGGCGGCGAGCTGCTCCTCCGGGTTCGGGTGCGAGCCGTCCACCACGTGCAGGATCAGGTCGGACTCGCCGACCTCCTCCATGGTGGAGCGGAACGCCTCGACCAGGTGGTGCGGCAGGTGGCGTACGAAGCCGACGGTGTCCGCCAGCGTGTACAGCCGGCCGCTCGGGGTCTCGGCCCGGCGCACGGTCGGGTCCAGGGTCGCGAACAGGGCGTTCTCGACCAGCACGCCCGCGCCCGTGAGGCGGTTGAGCAGGGAGGACTTGCCGGCGTTGGTGTAACCGGCGATGGCGACCGACGGCACCTTGTTGCGCTTGCGCTCCTGGCGCTTGATCTCACGGCCGGTCTTCATGTCCGCGATCTCCCGGCGCATCTTCGCCATCTTCTCGCGGATCCGCCGCCGGTCCGTCTCGATCTTGGTCTCACCGGGACCACGGGTGGCGAGGCCGCCGCCCTTGCCGCCGCCCATCTGCCGCGACAGCGACTGACCCCAGCCTCGCAGCCTCGGCAGCATGTACTGCATCTGCGCGAGCGCGACCTGCGCCTTGCCCTCCCGGGACTTGGCGTGCTGGGCGAAGATGTCCAGGATCAGGGCCGTACGGTCGATGACCTTGACCTTGACGACGTCCTCGAGGTGGATGAGCTGGCCGGGGCTGAGCTCACCGTCACAGATCACGGTGTCGGCGCCGGTCTCGACGACGATGTCCCGCAGCTCGACCGCCTTGCCGGAGCCGATGTAGGTCGCCGCGTCGGGCTCGCTGCGGCGCTGGATCACGCCGTCGAGCACGAGCGCGCCGGCGGTCTCGGCGAGGGCGGCGAGCTCCGCGAGGGAGTTGTCCGCGTCCTGGGCGGTCCCGGAGGTCCAGACGCCGACGAGGACGACCCGCTCCAGCCGGAGCTGGCGGTACTCGACCTCGGTGACGTCCTGGAGCTCGGTGGAGAGCCCGGCGACACGGCGCAGGGCCGCGCGCTCTGAGCGGTCGAACTGGTCGCCGTCCCGCTCTCCGTCGATCTCGTGGCTCCAGGCGACGTCCTCTTCCATCAGGGCATCGGCCCGAAGACCTTCGGGATAGGTGTGCGCGAAGCGCTGCGTGTCCTGGGAAGGGGATGAAGAGGAGGTCATTGGATCCTTACGTCGATGGGCAGTGAGTCTGCGGCGTCGTAGTGCACAACGCACGAGTACCCCTGGAGATTCCCGAGTCCCGTGCCGCGCCGGCCAGAAGATGGTCGCACGGTACGGGACGTCTCGTCATCGCCTTATTTCCGCGGTCCCGCCTTGCCGGGCGCGACCGACGTCCAGTCCGGGTGGCCGGGCATGGGCGGGGTCTTCTCGCCGTACAGCCAGGCCTTGAAGAAGCCGCCGAGGTCACGTCCGGAGATGTCGGAGGCGAGCCGTTCGAAGTCGGCGGTGGTGGCGGTGCCGTCGCGGTGCAGGGCCACCCAGGCGCGTTCGAGGCGCTCGAAACGCTCGCGGCCGATCTCCTGGCGCAGGGCGTAGAGGGCGAGGGCGGCGCCGTCGTAGACGTTCGGCCGGAAGAGGCTGATCTTCTGGCCGGGGGCGGGTGCCTTGGGAGCGGCAGGGGGTCCTCCGGCCGCGCGCCAGCGGTCGGAGGCGGCGTACGCGGCCTTCATGCGCGCCTCCATGGGCTTGCCGGCCTTCTCCTCCGCAAACAGGGCCTCGTACCAGGTGGCGTGTCCCTCGTTGAGCCACAGGTCGGACCAGGTGCGGGGGCTGACGCTGTCGCCGAACCACTGGTGGGACAGCTCGTGCACCATGATCGACTCGACGTACCACTTGGGGTAGGCGGGCTCGGTGAAGAGCTCTCTCTCGAAGAGAGAGAGCGTCTGCGTCTCGAGTTCGAAGCCGGTGGTGGCCTGGGCCATGAGAAGGCCGTACGTCTCGAAGGGGTACGGGCCGACCTTGCTCTCCATCCAGGCGATCTGGTCGGGTGTTCTGGCCAGCCAGGGTTCGAGCACCTTCACGTCCTTGGTGGGGACGACGTCGCGCACGGGCAGGGCGTGGGGCCCCTCGCGGTGCAGGACGGTGGAGCGGCCGATGGACACCTGGGCGAGCTCGGTGGCCATCGGATGCCGGGTGCGGTACGTCCATGCGGTGGACCGGCCGACGCGGTCGACGCCGGAGGGCAGACCGTTGGCGACGGCCGTGTAGCCGTTGGGCGCGGTGATCCGGATGGTGAACATCGCCTTGTCGGAGGGGTGGTCGTTGCACGGGAACACCAGGTGCGCGGCGTCGGCCTGATTGGCCATGGCGAGGCCGTCCGAGGTGCGCACCCAGCCGCCGTCCCCGTCCCCGGTCTCCGTGGGGTCGCTGGTGTGCCGCACGCTGATCCGCGTCCAGCTGCCCTCCTGCAGCGGCTCCTCCGGCGTGACGACAAGGTCCTCGCCGGCGCCGGCGAAGGAGGCGGGCTCACCGTCGACCTCGACGGACTCCACCTTGCCGTGCGCGAAGTCGAGGTTCAGGCGATCGAGGTCCCGGGTGGTCCAGGCGTCGATCGTGGTGACCGCCTGCAGGGGCTTGCTGTTGGAGCCGGAATAGGTGAAGGAGAGGTCGTACGACGCCACGTCGTACCCCGGGTTGCCGAGGTACGGGAAGAGACGGTCACCGATGCCGAGAGGCGCCGGCGGGGCGCTCGCGGCGAGAAGGCAGACCGAGACGGCGGAGGCGAGCAGCGCGGCCGCCTTGAGCCGGCGGGGCTTTCCGGTGTGGGGGGCGACGGCACGCGCGCGCGTGGAGGCCGCCAGAGCGCGGGGGGTGAGCAGCATGGACCACGGCTACCAGTGCGCATACGCCCCACGGAGCCGACGCGCACCCGTACCACCCGAACGGGTCGGAGGCGCGCACGCATGCGCCACACGCCGGGCACGACATCACGCACCGCCCCCGTACGCACACGCCGCTACCGACAGTGGGGCGTGTGCAGGACGAGTGAGGAGGCTGCGGGACGGCGTGCGGCGGGCCCGGCGGGTGCGCGTGCGGGTGCAGTGCAGGCGTAGGGCGTGGAGGACAGGCGGCGGTCTGCCCCGCTGCCGCTCTGCACACCCCTCACCGAGCGTGACCACCCCACGCGAGCGTGCGCAGCGAACGCCGGCCATCTCCGCGCGCGCCGGCCGCCTCCGCCGCACGCCGGGCCCGCACCCCGCGCTCCGCTTTACCTCACCGCGCGCCCGTCTCCTTCGCCGCGCGCCCGACCCGCACCACGCGCGCCCCCCTTCAGCGCACGCCGGGCATGTGCGCCGTACGCCTCCCTTGCTCAAGGGCCAAGCGCGCCCCCTGCCATAAGCGGGTGGCTCCGCTCAGCGCAGTGGGGGCCCCACGCGCGCGTGGCAGCCGTCAGGCGGGCGGGCGCGGTTTCACGTGTTGGATGGGTGCGGCTGGGTTCGGTTCACGTCGTACACGCCTGGCACGTTGCGCATGGCCCGCATGAGGGCCGGCAGGAGGGCCGCGTCGGGAAGTTGGACGGTGTACGTGTGCCGGACGCGCTGTTGGGTCGGGGGCTCGATGGTCGCGGAGACGATCTCGGCACCCTCGAGGGCCATCGCCTCCGTGAGGTCCGCCAGGAGGTGCGGACGGACGAACGATTCGGCGAGCAGGGTGACCCGGCACTCGGTGGTGTCCCCCCAGCGCACCCCTACCTCCGCGCGCCCCCCGCTCTTCATCCGCGCCACGGCGGCGCATTCGAGCCGGTGAACGGTGACCACACCACCGCGCACGGCGAACCCGGTCACCTCGTCGGGCGGCACGGGCGTGCAGCACCCCGCCAGGCGTACCGTCGCGTCGGGCTGGTCGACGATGACGTCCGCGGCGGGCGGGGCGACCGCCCCCTCGGGCGTGGGCCGGCGAGCGGACGAGGGCTCGGCGTCGTCCGCCGTGTCCGTGTGCGCCGGATGGGCCGCCAGCCAGCGCTGGATGGCGATGCGCGCGGCCGGCGTGTGGGCATGCTCCAGCCACTCCCTGGAGGGCTCGGAGGCGGGGTCCTGTCCCATGAGCAGCTGGACGGTGTCGCCGTCCTGAAGCACCGTGCTCAGCGTCGCCAGGCGGCCGTTCACGCGGGCGCCGATGCACGCGTGCGCGTCCTCGCCGTACTGCGCGTACGCGGCGTCCACGCAGGTGGCGCCCTCGGGCAGGCCCAGCGTGCCGCCGTCGGGGCGGAAGACGGTGATCTCGCGGTCCTGGGCGAGGTCCTCACGCAGGGTCGACCAGAAGGTGTCGGTGTCGGGAGCCGCCTCCTGCCAGTCGAGGAGGCGGGAGAGCCAGCCGGGCCGCGTGGGGTCGGCGCGCTCGCCGTCGGCCGGGTCGTCGGGGGCGGGCGCGTACGGGTTGCCCAGCGCGATGACGCCCGCCTCGGCGACCTTGTGCATCTGGTGGGTACGGATGAGAACTTCGGCGACCTGCCCGTCCTGGCGGGCGACCGCGGTGTGCAGCGACTGGTACAGGTTGAACTTCGGTACCGCGATGAAGTCCTTGAACTCCGAGACGACCGGCGTCATACAGGTGTGGAGTTCGCCGAGGACGCCGTAACAGTCCGCGTCCTCGTTGACGAGCACCAGCAGCCTGCCGAAGTCCGTGCCGCGCAGCTCCCCGCGCTTGCGGGCGACGCGGTGCACGGAGACGAAGTGCCGTGGCCGGATCACGACTTCGGCCGGGATGTCGGCCTCGCGCAGCACGCCGCGCACCTCGTCGGCGACGTCGGCGAGCGGGTCGTCCGCGCGGGAGGCGTTGTCGACGATCAACTCCCGCGTGTGTTCGTACTCCTCGGGGTGGAGGATCGCGAAGACCAGGTCCTCCAGCTCGGTCTTGAGCGCCTGGACGCCGAGCCGTTCGGCGAGCGGGATGAGGACGTCCCGGGTGACCTTGGCGATGCGGGCCTGTTTCTCGGGGCGCATGACACCGAGGGTCCGCATGTTGTGAAGCCGGTCGGCGAGTTTGATCGACATCACCCGGACGTCACTGCCCGCGGCGACCAGCATCTTGCGGAAGGTCTCGGGCTCGGCGGCGGCGCCGTAGTCGACCTTCTCCAACTTGGTGACGCCGTCGACGAGATAGCGGACCTCGGCGCCGAACTGCTCCCCGACCTGATCCAGCGTCACGTCGGTGTCCTCGACGGTGTCATGGAGCAGAGAGGCCGTCAGGGTCGTTGTCTCGGCGCCGAGTTCGGCGAGGATCAGGGTGACCGCGAGGGGGTGCGTGATGTAGGGCTCGCCGCTCTTGCGCATCTGGCCGCGGTGCGAGGACTCGGCCAGCACATAGGCGCGGTGCAGGGGGTCGAGGTCGGCGCTCGGGTGGTGCGCGCGGTGCGCGTCGACGACATGGCCGATGGCGTCGGGCAGCCGGTCGCGGGCCGCGGGGCCGAGCAGGGCGGCGCGTCCCAGGCGGCGCAGGTCGATCCGCGCCCGCCAGCGCGCCGCCGGGCTCGATACCGGACCTGGGGTCGCGGGATTCGTGGCCTCCGCACTCATGGGCACCTCCGGCTGCGTGGACCGGCGGACGGGGTGCCCCAGGGCGGACACGGCTCAGGGGGTGGCAACGGTCCCCCGTCCGGGCCGGTGCTTGATGCTACCGAGCCCATCACGCGCGTCTGACCGCCTCTCGCCGAGCGTGAAACGGATCACCCATTCGAGCGAAGGTCCGGAGGTTTACGGTTTCGCGCCACGCGAATGGCGGATGGCTGTGCTTTCGAACTTCCGCACGGCACCTCAGTAGTTGACACCCGCACCACTGGGCGCGATTGCCTACGATCCGAAGCCCGCACGGCGCTCAGCGGAGAAACGATTCCAGCCACTCGGCGTCGATCTCGCCCTCGGCGACGATCACCGCGGGACCGGTCATCTCGATCTCACCGTCGGGTCGCTCGGTGATCACGAGCGTTCCGCCGGGCACGTCGACGGTGTACGTCACCGGTGTCCCGGTGACCGCCGGGTCGGCGCCGTCGCGGCGGGCGGTGGCCACGGCGACCGCGCACGCGCCCGTGCCGCACGACCGGGTCTCGCCGGAGCCGCGCTCGTGCACGCGCAGGGCGACATGGCGCGAGCCGCGGTCGACCACGAACTCCACGTTCACCCCGTCCGGGTAGGCGGAGGCCGGGCTGAAGGGGGGCGGCGCGTACAGGTTCCCGGCGTGTGCGAGGTCGTCCACGAAGGCCACGGCGTGCGGGTTGCCCATGTTCACGTTCCGCGCGGGCCAGCTGCGCTCGCCGACGCTCACCGTGACGTCCGCCTCGGGGAGCAGCGCCTTGCCCATGCCGACGGTGATGTCACCCGCGGAGCCGCTGCCGGACGCGGTCTTGGCGATGTGCACGGTCTTCACTCCCCCGCGCGTGGCCACCGCGAGATCGCCCTCGGCGACATGACCGGCGCGCTGGAGGTAGCGCGCGAAGACGCGCACGCCGTTGCCGCACATCTCCGCGACCGAGCCGTCGCCGTTGCGGTAGTCCATGAACCACTCGGCCTCGGACGCCATGTGCCGCGCCTCGGGGTGGGCGGCGGATCGCACGACGTGCAGCAGACCGTCACCGCCGATGCCCGCCCGGCGGTCGCACAGGGCGGCGACGGCGGCCGGGGGCAGCTCGATGGTGTTCTCGGGGTCCGGGACGATCACGAAGTCGTTCTCGGTGCCGTGGCCCTTGAGGAAGGCGATCCGCGCGCGCGTGCTCATGCCTCGATCGTACGGTGCCCCTCGGACCGCGCCGAAAAGGCACCGTCTACCGCAGCCGGGCGACTCTCCACACGGCGAGCACGATGATCGCGGCGACCACGACGACGTAGGCCAGGACCACCCGCCAGTCCGGTCTGCGGCCGGAGCCGCGCTGCGGCAGCCCGGGCCAGGTGTAGCCCACCCGGCGGGCCGCCATCATGCCCCAACCCGCCGCACAGGAGCAGATCAGCAGGCCCAGCATGGCGATCACCGCGCCGCTGTCGCCGAAGTCGAAGGCGAGCGGGAAAGCGAACATCAGGGAGCCGACCGCCGCCAGGGCGACGATGGGGGCGAGCTGCCAGATGCGCAGCCTGCGCTGCGGGCGCAGCTCGACCTCGACCTCGGGCCCGCCCGCGAACATCTCCTCGGGCTCGGGGCCGTCGGCGGTCACTCCGCCCTGCATCTCGTCGGGCCCGTCGGGGCTCAGACGATCCTCGTCCTGCTCCGGCTCACCGCTGTCGACGGTGAGGGGCTCCGTGCCTTGTGCAGTGTCGCGAGGGCCGGCCTCCATCGCCACGCGCCCTCCCAACTCGGACTCCACTTGGTCGATCGAAGCTCGATGATGGCACGGCGCCGGAGGCCCGGACGGCGGCCTGAGCGTCCCGATGCCATGACGTGATCAGGCTGTAACCGGTCGTTCGACCAACGCCAGTGCGAGCCGCGGAAGTTCTGTGACGTCCGCCGCAGCCCCACTGAGCCAGTTCACCCGTGGGTCGCGCCTGAACCATGAATCCTGACGGCGCGCGAAGCGCTTGGTGGCGCGTACGGTCTCGACCCGCGCCTCCTCCAGCGTGCACTCCCCCGAGAGCGCCGCGAGCACCTGCTGGTAGCCCAGCGCGCGCGAGGCCGTACGCCCCTCGCGCAGGCCGCGCGCCTCCAGCGCGCGCACCTCGTCCACGAGCCCCGCCTCCCACATGCGGTCCACCCGGCGGGTGATGCGGTCGTCGAGCTCGGGGCGGGCCACGTCGACGCCGATCTGAACGGTGTCATAGACCGAGTCATGGCCGGGCAGGTTGGCGGTGAAGGGGCGGCCGGTGATCTCGATCACTTCGAGGGCCCTGACGATACGGCGGCCGTTGCTCGGCAGGATCGCCTGCGCCGCCCCGGGGTCGGCCGCGGCCAGACGCGCGTGCAGCGCGCCGGAACCACGCAGCGTTAGTTCGTCCTCGAGCCGGGCCCGGACCTCGGGGTCGGTGCCGGGGAACTCCAGGTTGTCGACGGCCCCGCGGACGTACAGACCGGAACCGCCGACCAGGACGGGCCAGCGGCCCTCGGCGAGCAGGGCGTCGATCCGCGCGCGGGCGAGCTTCTGGTACTCGGCGACGGACGCCGTGACCGTCACGTCCCAGATGTCCAGGAGGTGGTGCGGGACGCCGCCGCGCTCCTCGGGCGTCAGCTTGGCGGTGCCGATGTCCATCCCCTGGTAGAGCTGCATGGAGTCGGCGTTGACGACCTCCCCGCCCAGGCGCTGGGCGAGGAAGACGCCCAGATCGGACTTTCCGGCCGCGGTGGGACCGACGACGGCGATGACTCGGGGGGCGGGGGGTGCGCTGCTCACCGGACCAGTCTCCCAAACGCGGGGAGCACTCCTCGAACGAGTTACGTGACGGGGCGTGGCCGAGGTCGTTGCCCGTTGCGAGGTTTTCGCCGCCGCTTTCCGCGGGCGGCGAGCCGGGCGACGCGAACGGGCGCACCGGACGACGCGGGATTTCCCCCGCACGAGTAACGTATGGAGTGGATATGGGCGTTTTCGCACGACTTCTCCGGAGGTCGAAGGCCACGGAGGAGGCGTCAACCGCGGCGGCTCAGGACGGCACACCGACGGCGCAGTCCGAGGCGGCGGCGGTAGAGCCGGCGGAGACCAAGGAGTCCGCCGAGGCCAACGAGCCGGCGGAGGCCGAGCGGACGACGGGCGAGGCTGACGGGGACACCTCCGGCGAGAGCGTCGAGATCCCCCAGCAGCAGTCCGCCGAGGAGGCTGCCGACAGCGAGGCCGGCGAGGGCGCCCGCACGTAACGGCGCCGCGCGCGAGCGCCCCGGGAACGGACAACGGCCCGGGCTACAGGGAAGGTGGACCATGGGTCTCCTGCACAATCTGAGGGCCAAGCTCTCCCCGGCGAAGGACAAGGTCTCGGGCCTCGCGCAGCAGCACGGGGACAAGATCTCGCACGGTCTCGACAGGGCCGCGAAGGTGGTCGACGAGAAGACCAAGGGCAAGTACAGCGCCAGGATCCAGACGGGGACGGGCAAGGCCAAGGGCGCCATGGACCGGCTCGCGCACAAGGGCGACACGGGGACGGGCACCGGCACGGTGCCGCCGGACACCCCGACACCGCCGGCTTCCTGACCTTCCCGGCGCATCGGCGGACGGCCGCGGGGCCCGAGGGCTCCCGGCCGTCCGCCGTTCCCGCGGTCGGTGCGGCGCTACTGCGGGGCGCCGCCGCTATCACTACGGCCAGGCCCTTACGACCAGGTGGCGACCACGTACCCGACCCCGTACGGCGCGTCCTCGTACAGCAGCGCACCTGTGAGGTCCGCACCCTCGGCGGCGCCCGCGAGGACCTGCCAGGCGGCCCGGCCCGACGCCTTCAGCTCGTACGCCAGCCCGGCGTCCAACGCCTCGAGGGCCGCCACGTCGGCCGCGCCCAGGGCACGTGCGACCTCCGCGTCGAAGGGGGCCGCCCGCTCGTCGAGGTAGCCGGGTGCCTTGAGCGTGCGGCAGGCGCTGGCGTCGCCCATCACCAGCAGTGCCACCCGCTCGGCCCGGGCGGCGATGTCCCTTCCGACTTGAATACACCGCTCGGCCTCGAGAGGTTCCCCCACGCCGAGTCCTTCGATCGGGGCGTCGGCCCATCCGGTCCGTTGCAGCAGCCAGGCGGCGACGGCGAGGGAGGGCGGAAGGTCGCGCTCGGCGGCGATTCCCTTGTCCGCGCCCAGCCGGACACCGACGTCCACGCCGAAGCCACGGAAGGAGCCCGGCGTGCCCTCCGGGTGCGTACCGCGACCGCTCTGCTCCGCGGGGCCGACCACCACCAGCAGGTCGGGCCGGGACGCGGCGAGCACCCCGAGCGCGTCCGCGCACGCGGTCCGGGCACCGTCCAGTTCCGGGGCGGCACCCGCGGCCACCTCGGGCACGAGAAGAGGCGGACAGGGACAGACGGCGGCGGCGACAAGCATGATCGGCAGCCTACTTCCAGGCCCAGGGCCAGGACTCCGGGTGAGTACTCCACGCGAGTTCGGCGAGCCGGTACATCACGCGGTGCGTCGTCATCGCGCCTTCGACGTTCACGTAGTAGGCGTCTCCCTCACCGATCCGGTAGACCTGCCGGCGTTTCTGCCGCAGGCCGACCCCCGGACGGTGGGTGCAGGCGATCTCGTACAGACGGGCCCGGGCCTCGTCCCGAGAGCCCTCGAAGTGCGCCACCTCGTCGACGTCGTTCTGGTTGCCGATACTGCGGTCGACGACCACCACCCAGCGCCCCATGCCCCACCCTCTCCCCTGCGTACAAGGCGCCGCTCAGTGCGCCGCGCAGCCCCCCGTGACCACCGGCAGCGGCTCCGGGGCGCCGATCTTCGGGAGGCCCAGCATCACGCCCGCCGGCTTCGTGGTCTCCGCCGCGTTGCGCTTCTCCCACGCGTCACCCGCGCGCGTGCGGCGCACATCGAGGACGGCGCCCTCGGCGAGGAGGTGGTGCGGGGCGGCGTACGTGATCTCGACGGTGACGACGTCTCCGGGGCGGACCTCCTGGTCGGGCTTGGTGAAGTGGACCAGGCGGTTGTCGGGGGCGCGGCCGGAGAGGCGGTGGGTGGCGCCGTCCTTGCGGCCCTCGCCCTCGGCGACCATCAGCTCCAGGGTGCGGCCGACCTGCTTCTTGTTCTCCTCCCAGGAGATCTCCTCCTGGAGGGCGACGAGCCGCTCGTAACGCGCCTGGACGACCTCCTTGGGGATCTGGCCGTCCATGGTCGCCGCCGGGGTGCCGGGGCGCTTGGAGTACTGGAAGGTGAAGGCCTGCGCGAAGCGCGCCTCGCGGACCACGTGCAGGGTCTGCTCGAAGTCCTCCTCGGTCTCGCCGGGGAAGCCCACGATGATGTCGGTGGTGATCGCCGCGTGCGGAATCGCGGCCCGCACCTTCTCGATGATCCCGAGGTAGCGCTCCTGCCGGTAGGAGCGGCGCATCGCCTTCAGGACGGTGTCCGAGCCGGACTGCAGAGGCATGTGCAGCTGCGGCATCACGTTCGGCGTCTCGGCCATCGCCGCGATCACGTCGTCGGTGAAGTCGCGGGGGTGCGGCGAGGTGAAGCGGACGCGCTCCAGGCCGTCGATCGTGCCGCAGGCCCGGAGCAGCTTGCTGAACGCCTCACGGTCGCCGATGTCGGAGCCGTAAGCGTTGACGTTCTGTCCGAGGAGGGTGATCTCGGAGACGCCCTCGGCGACCAGCGCCTCGATCTCGGCGAGGATGTCACCGGTGCGGCGGTCCTTCTCCTTGCCGCGCAGTGCCGGGACGATGCAGAAGGTGCAGGTGTTGTTGCAGCCGACGGAGATGGAGACCCAGGCCGCGTAGGCGCTCTCGCGCCGGGTCGGCAGCGTGGACGGGAACGCCTCCAGGGACTCGGCGATCTCGACCTGCGCCTCCTCCTGCACGCGCGCGCGTTCCAGCAGCACCGGCAGCTTGCCGATGTTGTGCGTGCCGAAGACGACGTCCACCCAGGGCGCCTTCTTCACGATGGTGTCCTGGTCCTTCTGCGCCAGACAGCCGCCGACCGCGATCTGCATGCCGGGCCGCGAGGCCTTCTTCGGGGCGAGCCGGCCGAGGTTGCCGTACAGCCGGTTGTCGGCGTTCTCCCGCACGGCGCAGGTGTTGAAGACGACGACGTCCGCGTCGCCGTCGGAACCCTCGGGGGCGCGCACATAGCCCGCCTCCTCCAGCAGCCCGGACAATCGCTCGGAATCGTGGACGTTCATCTGGCACCCGTAGGTACGCACTTCGTAGGTCTTGGGTCCCTGGACGTCCACTGCGAGGCTCCGGTCGCTGCTGCTGGTCATGCGTCAAGGGTAGGCGCTCCCGTGAACCCCCCGTCCCGGGATTCTCCCGGGGCCCCGTCCGGCACCCAGCCCTGCCGCCGCAGCACGCCCGACACGTCCGGCGCCTCGTAGTGCTCGCCCTTGAGGACCTTGCCGTCGGCGCGGCGGGCGACGCGGCCGTCGGGGCCCAGCTTGGTCATGTTGGAGCGGTGGATCTCCGCGATGACGGCGTCGAGGTCGATGCCGTGGACGAGGGCGGTGCCGTACGCCACGTACACGACGTCGGCCAGTTCGTGCGCGAGCCGGTCGAGGGGGCCGGTCACCGAGACCTCGGCGACCTCCGCGGCCTCCTCGGCGAGCAGTTCCCGCCGGTGGGCGGCGAGCCGGGGCGGGACCTCGGTGGGCGTGGTGCGGGCGTCGAGCCCGACGGCGAGGTGGAACGCACGGACCAGATCGGCGGGCGATGAGCTCATACGGCGACTGTATCGGCCGCCACTGACAGCGCTCCCGTGCGTTCCGCCCTGGTCAGCACCGCGCGCGGGCTGGCAGGATCGCCCGCATGTCCCAAGTGCTCGCCCGGATCGGCAGGCGTCGGGCCCTGCAGGGCGCGGCCGTCGGCTTCGTCGTGTTCGGCCTGCTGCTGTGGTGGCTGCTGCCGCTGGGCGAGAATCCGCCGAGCGGCACCATCAGCTTCAGCACCGGAACGCCGGCGGGGGTGTACCAGCAGTACGGCGTACGCCTGCGGAACGCCTTCCACAAGGACATGCCGGACCTGACGGTGGACCTGCGGACCAGCGACGGCTCGCAGGAGAACGTCCGGCGGGTGGCGACCGGCGGCGCCGACTTCACCATCGCGGCGGCCGACGCCGTGGACACGTACGAACTCGGCCATCGGACCGGTTACGACCGGCTGCGCGGGGTCGCTCGCCTGTACGACGACTATGTGCAGCTGATCGTCCCGCGCGACTCCACCGTGCGGTCCGTCGCGGACCTTCGGGGCAAGCGGGTGGCCATAGGGCCGGCCCGTTCCGGTGTACGGCTGATAGCGGACCGGGTGCTGAAGGCGGCCGGCCTCGACCCGCAGAAGGACGTCGAGCCGTCCGCCGACGGCATCGACACCGGCCCGGATCAGCTGAAACGCAACGAGATCGACGCGTTCTTCTGGTCGGGCGGACTGCCCACGCAGGGGCTGGAGACACTGGCGGAGCGCTTCACCTTCCGGTTCGTTCCGATCCCCGCCGATCTCGTCGCCAAACTGCACGAACAGGGCGGCGCCACCCGCTACTACCGCGCCACCAACATGCCGGAGTCGGCCTACCCGAGCATCCAGAACGGTGTCGCCGTACCGACGATCGCGGTGTCCAACATCCTGATCACACGGGCGGACGTCAGCCCCCGGCTCACCGAGTGGGTGACCCGTACGGTAATCAAGAGCCGCGACGACATCGGCGGGCATGTGCACTCCGCGCAGCTCGTGGACCTGCGCACCGCGATCTACACCGATCCGCTGGCCCTGCACGAGGGCGCCAAGCGCTACTACCGCTCGGTCAAGCCGTAGGGCGGGTGCGCGGCACGGAGACCGTCACCGTCAGCCCGTGCGGCTCGTGGTGGGCGTACGAGATGGTGCCGCCGCCCGCCGCGAGCAGGGTGCGGGAGATGGACAGGCCGAGTCCGGAGCCCTTGATGTTCTGGTGGCGGCCGCTGCGCCAGAAGCGGTCGCCGACGCGGGCGAGTTCCTCGTCGGTCAGTCCCGGGCCGTGGTCGCTGACGACGACGGTGGACCTGTCGCCGTCGGTCGCGACCCGCACCTGGACGCACTGGTCCTCCGGCGTGAACTTGACCGCGTTGTCGATCACCGCGTCCAGCGCGCTGGAGAGGGTGACCGGATCGGCCCAGGCGGTGGTCGGCGGGCAGTCGCCCACCAGCCGTACGCCCTTGGCCTCGGCGGTCGGGGTCCACGCGGCGACGCGCTCGGCGGTCAGCGCGCCGATGTCGGTGGTCCTGAGGTCGGCCTCGGTGTGCTCGGCCAGGGCGAGGTCGAGCAGGTCGTCGAGCACCTCGGCCAGGCGCTTGCCCTCGGTGCGGACCGATGCGATCTCCTCGTTGTCCTCCGGTAGTTCGAGCGCGAGCAGTTCGATCCGCAGCAGCAGCGCCGAGAGCGGGTTGCGCAGCTGGTGCGAGGCGTCGGCGACGAAGGCCCGCTGCTGCTCCAGCACGTCCTCGACGTTGTCCGCCATCTCGTTGAACGCACGGGCCAGGCGCCGAAGTTCCGGCGGACCGCCGGCGGCCGCGACCCGGGACTTGAGCCGGCCGCTGGCGATGGCGTGGGTGGTGGCGTCGAGGACCCGTACGGGCCGGAGCACCCAGCCGGTCAGCCGCAGCGCGGCACCGACCGCGAGCAGCATCGCGGCGATCTCGCCGAGGCCGATGACCAGCCAGCCGTGCAGGATGCGTGAACGCATCTGTCCGGTGGGCGAGTCGGTGACGACGACCGCGACGACGTCACCGTCCCGGATCACGGGCGAGGCGACCACAAGACGTCCCCGTTGCCAGGGCCACACCTGCTTCGGGTCATGGCTGCGGCGGCTGAGTTTCGCCTCGTCGAACGCGTCGCGCACCACTCCGTCATGGGGCAGGAAGAAGCTCGCCGGCGCCTGGGCCATGGGGATGTCGGTACGGCAGAAGACCCCCGCCCGGATGCCGTAGACGTCGTGATAGCTGGTCAGTTCACTGCTCAGGGTCTCCAGGCGCTCGTCCGTGGACGTACGGGTCGAGCTGCAGGCGTCGGTGACGAACTGGGCGAGGGAGGCGAAGCGCGCGGTGTCGTCGATCCGGTCGACGACCACCTTCTGCTGCTGCGCCGCGGCCACGCTCACCCCGAGCGGGATGCCGAGCGCGAGCAGCACGGCCGCCATCAGGACGATGAGCAGCGGAAGAAGACGTGTACGCACGCGTGGCCGTTACGAGGCCGGGGCGACGAGCCGGTAGCCGACGCCGCGGACCGTCTCGATCAGGGCCGGCATGCGCAGCTTGGCGCGCAGGGAGGCGACGTGCACCTCCAGGGTGCGTCCGGTCCCCTCCCAACTGGTGCGCCAGACCTCGCTGATGATCTGCTCCCGACGGAAGACGACCCCGGGGCGCTGCGCGAGCAGGGCGAGCAGATCGAACTCCTTGCGGGTCAGTTGGACGACCGAACCGTCCACGGTGACCTGGCGGGTGGGCAGTTCGATGAGCACGGGACCCAGGCGCAGCGCGCTGTCCTCACCGTGCGCGGCGTCCTCGTGGGCGGTGCGCCGGCTGACGGCGTGGATGCGGGCGAGCAACTCCCCGGTGTCGTACGGCTTGACCACGTAGTCGTCGGCGCCGAGGTTGAGGCCGTGGATGCGGGAGCGGACGTCGGAGCGCGCCGTGACCATGATCACCGGAGTGCTGGTGCGCTTGCGGATCTTGCCGCAGACCTCGTATCCGTCCTGGTCGGGCAGGCCCAGGTCGAGCAGGACGACACCGAAGCCGTCGCCCTCCGGTACGAGCGCCTGAAGAGCCTCCTCGCCGCTGCGCGCGTGGGTGACGTCGAAACCGTGCCGTGCCAGAACCGCTGAGAGAGCGGCGGCGACATGGTTGTCGTCCTCGACGAGGAGCAGTCTCATCCGGGCCCCCTTCGGTTCATCGGCCGTACGTTCAGGATGGGTAAAAACGCGGTCCACACGCGCGTGCGCACCCAGCAGTCACGCTGATGGACGCAGACGGAGTCAAGCGGGTTCCTGTCGCCCGCCGCTTCCGTTATCCGGCCGATACAGCTGAGCGGACAACTGCTACGACCCGTGTCCGATTGCTATCGGATCGTGATGCTCAGATCTCCCTCAGATGTAATGACGCTGGTCGCGGCCGCTCACTACTGTCCTCCGAAACCGAGGAGGACGGAGCCCGATAGCGATGACCGAAGTATCGGTGGCCAAGGAAGATGCTGTGCCCCAGGCCGGCGAACTGGTCGTCCTGAAGAGCGTCAACAAGCACTTCGGCGCGTTGCACGTACTCCAGGACATCGACCTGACGATCGCCCGCGGCGAGGTCGTCGTGGTGATCGGACCCTCCGGGTCCGGCAAGTCCACCCTGTGCCGCACCATCAACCGCCTGGAGACCGTCGACTCGGGCGCGATCACCATCGACGGCAAGCCGCTGCCCCAGGAGGGCAAGGAGTTGGCCCGGCTCCGCGCCGACGTCGGGATGGTCTTCCAGTCCTTCAACCTCTTCGCGCACAAGACCGTGCTCGAGAACGTGATGCTGGGCCAGATCAAGGTGCGCAAGGCCGACAAGAAGCAGGCCGAGGAGAAGGCGCGCGCGCTGCTCGACCGGGTCGGTGTGGGCACCCAGGCCGACAAGTACCCCGCTCAGCTCTCCGGCGGCCAGCAGCAGCGCGTCGCCATCGCCCGCGCCCTGGCCATGGACCCCAAGGTCATGCTCTTCGACGAGCCGACCTCGGCCCTCGACCCCGAGATGATCAACGAGGTCCTCGAGGTCATGCAGCAGCTCGCCCGGGACGGCATGACCATGATCGTCGTCACCCATGAAATGGGCTTCGCGCGATCGGCCGCGAATCGCGTGGTGTTCATGGCGGACGGCCGGATCGTCGAAGAGGCCACCCCCGACCAGTTCTTCAGCAACCCGCGCAGCGACCGCGCCAAGGACTTCCTGTCGAAGATCCTCCACCACTGACACGCGCCGGCTCCGCCGTCGGCGCTCCCTCTCTTCTCACCAGCCAAAGGATGTTCACCATGCAGCTCCGCAAGGTCACCGCCGCCTCGGCCGCCGTCCTCGCCCTCGCCGTGGCCGCCACGGCGTGCGGGTCGAGCGACAAGAACGACAGTGGTTCCTCGGGCGGCGGAGGCAAGATCAAGGTCGGCATCAAGTTCGACCAGCCGGGCATCGGCCTGAAGGAGCCGAGCGGCTCCTTCTCCGGCTTCGACGTGGACGTGGCGACCTACGTGGCGGGCAAACTCGGCTACAAGCCCGGCCAGATCGAGTGGGTCGAGACCAAGAGCGCCGACCGTGAGAACGCGCTGGCCCGCGGCGACGTCAAGTTCATCGCGGCCAGCTACTCCATCAACGACGAGCGCAAGCAGAAGGTCGACTTCGCCGGCCCCTACCTGCTGGCCCACCAGGACCTGCTGGTCAAGAAGGACTCGGACATCTCCAAGGCCACGGACCTCAACGGCAAGAAGCTGTGTTCCGTGACCGGTTCCACCTCGGCGCAGAACGTCCAGAAGACGATCGCCCCGAAGGCCAACCTCAAGGAGTACAGCGGCTACTCGGAGTGCATCGCCGCCCTGCAGAGCGGTGCCGTGGACGCGGTGACCACCGACGACTCGATCCTCGCGGGCTTCGCCTCGCAGGACAAGTACAAGGGTCAGTTCAAGCTCGCCGGGCTCAAGCTCAGCAACGAGAACTACGGCGTCGGTGTGAAGAAGGGTGACAGCGCGACCCTCAAGAAGATCAACGACGCCCTGACCACCATGGTCAGCGACGGCTCCTGGCAGAAGGCGGTCGACAAGAACTTCGGCCCGGCCGGTTACAAGAACGAGCCGGCGCCGAAGATCGGCCAGATCGTCAAGTAGCCGGATCGTCAAGCAAGGCAGGGCCCAGCTCTCCAGGGTTCCCCGGGCGCGCCGCCGTACCTCGCGATCACGGCGGCGGCGCGCCACGCCCTTCTCGTACGCCACACACCCGGAAGCGCGGGAGATCGTGTTCGACTTTCTTCAAGGTTATGACGTCCTCGGGGCGTTCTGGATGACGGTGAAGCTGACCGCACTCTCCGCCGTCGGTTCCCTGGTCTGGGGCACCCTGCTGGCCGCGATGCGGGTCAGCCCGGTCCCGCTGATGCGCGGATTCGGCACCGTCTACGTCAACATCGTCCGGAACATCCCGCTGACGGTCATCATCCTGTTCACCTCACTCGGCCTCGCCGACATCTTCGGCGTGAACATGGGAGCCTCCGACTTCAAGGTGCAGGGCTTCCGGCTGGCCGTGCTCGGCCTCATCGCCTACACGGCGGCCTTCGTCTGCGAGGCGCTGCGCTCCGGCATCAACACCGTGCCCCTGGGGCAGGCCGAGGCGGCCCGCGCCATCGGGCTGAGCTTCAGCCAGACCCTGCGGCTCGTCGTGCTGCCGCAGGCGTTCCGTGCGGTCATCGGCCCGCTGGCCAACGTGCTGATCGCCCTGACGAAGAACACGACCGTGGCCGCCGCAATCGGGGTCGCCGAGGCCGCCTATCTGATGAAGTCGATGATCGAGAACGAGGCCCAGACGCTGCTCATCGGCGCGGTCTTCGCCTTCGGTTTCGTGGTGCTGACCCTTCCCACCGGGCTCATCCTGGGCTGGCTGGGCAAGCGACTGGCGGTGAAGCGATGAGTTCGGTCCTGTACGACACACCCGGCCCCAGGGCCAGGAAACGCAACGCCCTGCTCTCGGTCGTCTTCGTCGTTCTGCTCGCCCTGGTGGCATGGTTCGTCTGGCTGAAGCTGGACGACAAGGGCCAGCTGAAGTGGTCCCTGTGGCAGCCCTTCACCACGTCCGAGGCGTGGAGCACGTATCTGCTGCCGGGTCTGGGCAACACGCTGAAGGCCGCCGCACTCGCCATGGTCATCGCGCTTCCGCTGGGCGCGGTCTTCGGTATCGCACGGATGTCCGACCACCGGTGGGTGCGGGTCCCGGCCGGGGTGGTGGTCGAGTTCTTCCGCTCGATCCCGGTCCTGCTGCTGATGCTGTTCGCCAACGAGTTCTACGCCCGCTCCACCGGCGTGACCAGCGAGGACCGCCCGCTGTACGCGGTCGTCACCGGTCTGGTGCTCTACAACGCCTCGGTGCTCGCCGAGGTCGTGCGCGCCGGCATCCTCGCCCTGCCCAGGGGGCAGACGGAGGCCGCGTACGCGATCGGCCTGCGCAAGGGCCAGACGATGACCGGCATCCTGCTCCCGCAGGCGGTCACGGCCATGCTGCCGGCCATCGTCAGCCAGCTGGTCGTCATCGTGAAGGACACCGCGCTGGGCGGCGTGATGATCGGTTTCCCCGAGCTGCTCAACACGCGCAGCACCCTGGCTGCCAACTACGCCAACGTGATCCAGAGCTTCGTCGTGGTGGCGATCATCTTCATCGTCGTCAACTTCGTCCTCACCAGCTTCGCGAGCTGGCTGGAGCGCCGGCTGCGGCGCAGCAAGCGGAGCACGGGCGCGGTCCTCGGCGCCGAGGACATGGAGGAACTCAACCCCGCGGCGGTCGGCGGTACCTTCGGGGCCGGGGGCGGCGGCACCATCTGATGATCAGTCAACTCGGCTGATCCACACCGAGGCAGTGGCTTGATCGCCACTGCCTCGGTCACTTGACGCAAACACCGCCAATGGGTTGCATACGTTCTGTGATCGTGCACCCTGCTCCAACTTCCTGTTCACATATGTCCCTCAGGACACCGTCGCGGGCAGGGGGCGCCGCGCCGTGGACCCGGTGATCATCGTCGGTGCGGGGCCCGTCGGGCTCACGCTCGCCCTGGCGCTGGCCCGTCAGGAAGTGCCCTCCGTCGTGCTGGACGAGGGTCCCGGCAAGGACGAGCCGCGTCCCGCGCGCACGGTGGTGCTACGCGAGGACACCGCCGCCCTGATCGAGCGGCTGACCGGCCTGCCGGTGGAGGAGGCCGGACTGCGCTGGGCCGGATGGCGGTCGCTGCGGCGCAAGCAGGTGATGCGTGAGATCGCGTTCGGCGACGACGAGCCCGCTCCGCTGCACATCGCCCAGCACGTCCTGACCGGCGCCCTGCGCGAGGCCCTGGCCGGCGAGCGTCTCGCCAGGATCGCCGTCGACAGCCGTCTCGACTCCGTCGAGCAGGAGCCCTCCGGAGTCACCGCCCACACCCGCGGCCCGCAGGGCACCTGGTGGCGCGGCAGCTACCTGGTCGGCTGCGACGGCCCGCGCTCCACCGTGCGCAAACTCCAGGACATCCGCTTCCCCGGCCGTACGGCGGTCGAGCGACACGCCGTGGCCGCCCTGCGGGTGGAACTTCCGTGGGACGGTGAGGCGTTGCTCCATCGGATGCCGCCGTGGCGGACGGCCGGGCCCTCGGGCGGGGAGGTCACCGGGCGACCGCTGCCGGACGGGGTGTGGCGCCTGGACTGGCTGCTGCCGCCGGGCAAGGACCTGGTCACACCCGAGCTGCTGCTGGCCCGCGTCCGGGAGACCCTCGCCGGCTGGACGGGGGGCTCCACACCGCCGTACGACCTGCTCGACACCGGCGTCCACACCGTCCACCACCGGCTGGCGCGCCGATGGAGGGTCGGCCGGGTGTTCCTCGCCGGGGACGCGGCGCACCTGCTGGGCGCGCTGGGTACCCAGGGGCTCGACGAGGGGCTCAGGGACGCCGACAACCTCGCCTGGAAGCTGGCGCTGGCCTGGCACCAGGGGCCGCACGAGGCGCTGCTGGACAGCTACCAGGCGGAGCGGCGCGGCGCGGTCGCCGCCCGGCTGCGCGCCGCCGACCAGGTGCTGCCCCTGCTGCGCGGCGGTGGCGGGCTGCGCGCGTACGTGCCCGGCGCTGCCCGGGGCGCCGAAGCGCTGCTCACGGACGGTCACCTGGGGCGCGGGACGCTCGGCACGCCGGGGGCGTACGCCTCCTCGCCGCTCGCGCCCCGGCACCTCGAGGGCGAGGTGCCGGTGGCCACCGCTCCCGGGGCGCCGGTCGCCGATGTGCTGGTGACCGCGGAGGACGGCTCCTTCGTCGGGCTGCGGGAGCGCCTCGGACGCGGCGCTCTGCTCGTCGTCCTGGTCGCGCCGGGTACGGGGGTGTGGGACCGCAAGCACTGGGTGACCGCCGGGATCATGCCCCGGCTGGCGGCCGCCGTGACCGCGCTGCCCCATCCGGCCGAACTGCTGGTCGCCGAGAGCTACCCGGGCGCCCCCGCGCACACCGTGCTCCTGGTACGGCCCGACGGTCACCTCGTGACGGCGCTGGGCGGGGTTCGTCCGGCCGACCTGTACGCGGCGGCGGAGGCGACGCTGGGCAACCCGGCGAAGACGGAGGCCGAGGCGGGCGCGGGGGCGCGTTGAGGCGGACGGGGAGCGCGGAGGGGCGTCGTGGGATGTGGCGCGGGAACCGGGTCGAGAGGTCTGTGTCGCAGGGTCTGCGGCGCTCTCGTACGCACGTACGCCATACACGCGGTCACTGTGCGGTCCACATAGTGACAGTGAGTTGACCGGTCTGCACCGACATGGTGTACTCCGCATCGTGACCGACACCTGTGTGCGCCTGTGGCGGAGGGTCCATCTGGACCTCGTCCGCTACCCGGGCTGCCTGTGTCGCGAGTCCTGCTGAATTCGCATCCTCTTCCTCACCCGCGTGCGCCGCTTCCGTGCTGTCGCGCGCGCTCCGCGAACGCTCTTCAGGACGGTGTCACGTGTCTGTCTCCCCCTCCGCGCCCACGACGGCTCCCACGGCCTCCACGCCGACGCAGGCCGACCTCCTCGACTTCGTACGGCGCACGGCCGCCGACGCCGAGCTCATCGCCTCGCTCCCGCTCGATCCCGAGGGCCGCACCTGGGTACGGCTGGAGGGTCCCGGCGGCAGCGAGGCCTGGCTGATCGGCTGGCCGCCCGGCACGGGCACCGGCTGGCACGACCACGCCGAGTCCGTCGGCGCCTTCATCACGGCCTCCGGCGAGCTGAAGGAGAACTCACTCGCCGCGCGGCTGCCCGCCGACGGCTGGAAGACCCTCGAACTGACCGACGGGGTGGACCGGGAGCGGCGGTTGCCCGCCGGCAAGGGGCGCGCCTTCGGTCGTCACCACGTCCACGAGGTGCTGAACGAGTCCACCGACCAGCACGCCGTCTCCGTCCACGCCTACTACCCCCCGCTCCCGCAGATCCGCCGGTACAGCCGCGTGGGCCAGGTCCTGCGCCTGGAGCAGGTCGAGCGTCCGGAGGACTGGCAGTGACGGACACGGTGGCGGGGCCGTCGCGCAGTGCGGGCGAACGGCCCCTGGGCATCGACGAGTTGCTGGAGCGGGTGCGCGCGGGGTTCGACCGGGTCGAGCCGAGGGAGGCGTACGAGGGTGCCCTCGCCGGTGAGGTGCTGCTGGTGGACATCCGGTACGCGGCCCTGCGCGAGCGCGACGGGCTGATCCCCGGTGCCCTCGTCGTCGAGCGCAACGAGCTGGAGTGGCGCCTCGACCCGCGGGGCAGTCACCGTGTCCCCGAGGCCACGGGCCACGATCTGCGGGTCGTGGTGATCTGCAACGAGGGGTACGCGTCGAGCCTCGCGGCCGCGTCACTCCACCAGTTGGGGCTGCGCCGGGCGACCGATCTGGTCGGTGGCTTCCAGGCGTGGAAGGCGACGGGTTTGCCGGTGGCGTCGTGGGCGGCACTCGACGCCGAGCGCTAGAACCCCTCGTCCTCGAGGAACTCCGCGTCCTCCCCCTCCTCCTCCAGCGCGCGTCGGACCACCCGCAGGGCCATTCCCTCGGGATAGCCCTTGCGGGCGAGCATGCCCGCGAGACGGCGCAGCCGCTTGTCACGGTCGAGACCGCGCGTGGAGCGCAGCTTGCGGGCGACGAGTTCCCGCGCCGTCTCCTCCTCCTGCTCGGAGTCGAGCTGGGCGACGGCCGCGTCGATCAGCGTGGAGTCGACGCCCTTGGTCCGCAGTTCCTGGGCGAGCGCCCGCCGGGCCAGCCCCCTGCCGTGGTGCCGGGACTCCACCCAGGCCTCCGCGAACGCGCTGTCGTTGATCAGCCCGACCTCCTCGAACCGGGACAGCACCTCCTCGGCGGCCTCGTCCGGGATCTCCCGCTTGCGCAGGGCGTCCGCGAGCTGCTTGCGCGTGCGCGGGGTCCCGGTGAGCAGGCGCAGGCAGATCGCCCTCGCCCGCTCCTCCGGGTCCGCCGGTGGCTCCTCCCGCTCGGCCCTCGACGAGAAGGAGGAGCCACCGTCCTCACCGGCCGGCTCACCGCGGCGCCGCTGCCGACGCCCACGGGAGCCGCCCGTTGTACGGGCCCCGCCACGGGCCCCGTCGTGCCGGCGCGTGCCGCCACCGGACGCGCCCGGGCCCCGCGGCCCACCGTCGTCCGGCCACTGCCCGCCGGGCTCGTCACCGAACGGCCCCGCGGTGTCGTACGGCCCCCCGTGGCCGTACGACACCGCGCGGCCGTGTCCCCCGTCCGCGCCGTCCGCGTACGCCTCGCCATCCGGACCGGCGAAACCCCCGTCACCCGCCCCGCCCCGCCCACGCGGAGCGTCCGGGTAGGCGTACTCGGACCAGTCGGTTCGCCGCGTCATGGATCAGCTCTTGGCAGCCGGGGCCTTGGTCTTGGCCGCCTTGGCCGCCGGAGCGGACACGGTCTTCGCCGCGTCGTCCGCGGAGGCGGTGGCGGAGACGGCGGTGGCGTCCGCGCCCGGCTCGGCCGTCGGCTCCTCCGGCCGCACACCCACGCCCAGCTTCTCCTTGATCTTCTTCTCGATCTCGTTGGCCAGGTCGGGGTTGTCCTTCAGGAAGTTGCGCGCGTTCTCCTTGCCCTGGCCGAGCTGGTCGCCCTCGTACGTGTACCAGGCGCCGGCCTTGCGGACGAAGCCGTGCTCCACGCCCATGTCGATCAGACCGCCCTCGCGGCTGATGCCCTGGCCGTAGAGGATGTCGAACTCGGCCTGCTTGAAGGGCGGCGCGACCTTGTTCTTGACGACCTTGCAGCGGGTGCGGTTGCCGACCGCCTCCGTGCCGTCCTTCAGGGTCTCGATGCGGCGGATGTCGATGCGCACCGAGGCGTAGAACTTCAGCGCCCGGCCACCGGTGGTGGTCTCCGGGGAGCCGAACATCACGCCGATCTTCTCGCGGAGCTGGTTGATGAAGATGGCGGTGGTCTTGGACTGGTTGAGCGCGCTGGTGATCTTCCGCAGGGCCTGGCTCATCAGACGGGCCTGCAGACCCACGTGGCTGTCGCCCATCTCGCCCTCGATCTCCGCGCGCGGGACGAGCGCGGCGACGGAGTCGATGACGATGAGGTCGAGGGCGCCGGAGCGGACCAGCATGTCCACGATCTCCAGAGCCTGCTCGCCGTTGTCCGGCTGGGAAAGGATCAGGTTGTCGATGTCGACGCCGAGCTTGCGCGCGTACTCGGGGTCGAGCGCGTGCTCCGCGTCCACGAACGCGACCTGGCCGCCCGCCTTCTGGGCGTTGGCCACCGCGTGCAGGGTCAGGGTCGTCTTGCCGGAGGACTCCGGTCCGTAGACCTCGACGACACGGCCGCGCGGCAGGCCGCCGACGCCGAGGGCCACGTCGAGCGCGGTCGACCCGGTCGGGATGACCTCGATGGGCTCCATCGACCGGTCGCCCATGCGCATGACCGCGCCCTTGCCGAATTGCCGTTCAATCTGTGCGAGTGCGGCATCCAGGGCCTTCTCGCGGTCGGTTCCTGCCATGGGTTCCACCCGATTTGCTTGAGTCGATCGCTTCACGTCAAAGACGCTAACGCCTGCCACTGACAATGCGCCCCGACGCCCGTCCGGCCTGTGGATAACTCGGGTACTTATCCGTCAAAAACGTGCCGAATCACCCGTGGAGAGCCTCGCCGGAGCCTTCATAAGAATGGATGTTCGATTTTCGTGTCAAGCGCACCACGCGGCACCCCCGAGACTCTGTCAACCCACCGACAGCCCGGGCTGCTCCCGGCGGCGTACGGCGGATGCCTTCGACGGGACGACGACCGGGAGGGGGCTGTCCCGGAAGGCTCAGGGGCATGAGGACCGAGAAGAGCACCCGAGAGAGCGGCGAAGCGGCGCGGCGCCCCGCCGACGTCCCGGCACCGGCCGTACCACTCACACGGTTGCCGGGCTTGCGCCCGGTGGAGCGTCTCTGTCACGCCGTCGGGCTCCTGTTGATCCTCTCCGGCCTCGCGCATCTGCTGGTGTTCGCCGTCGACGGCGGCCCCTGGTACGGGCCCGTCTCCTGGCGCAAGCCGGTGACCTTCGGGCTGTCCTTCGGGGCGACCCTGATCGCGGTCACCTGGGTCACGTCGTATCTCCGCGTCGGACCACGCCTGCGTACCGTGCTGCTCGCCGTGTTCGCGGCCGACTGCGTCGTGGAGGTCGGCGGCATCACCCTCCAGGCCTGGCGCCGGGTGCCCTCGCACCTCGACACGGAGACGCCCTTCGACACCGCCGTGTCGATGACGCTGGCGGTGGGCGGGGGTGTCCTCGTGGTGCTGCTCACCGTGTTCGCGGCGGCCTCGTTCCGGCACCGGCCCGCGGGACCCGCCGGAATGGCGCTCGCCGTGCGTTCCGGGTTCGCGATCCTGCTCGTCGCACTCGCCTCGGGCGCCGCGATGATCGCGCGCGGTGTGGTGCTCACCCGTACCGGCCACCAGGAGGCGGCATACCACTCGACGGCCCCGCTCAAGCCCCTGCACGGCGTCAGCCTCCATGCCGTCCTGGTGCTGCCCGCGCTGGCCTGGCTGCTGTCCCGTACCTCATGGAGCGAGCCCAACCGGCTGCGGCTGGTGGCCGCGGCGACCGGGTGCTACGTCCTCGCCGTCATCGCCACCGGCGTATGGGCCGTCCTCACCTACTGAGCCTCGTCAGCCAGCCCGGTCGGCTCCCGCCCCCGGGAGGAGTCCTCGCCGCGCTCCCCCGCCTCGTCCCGTACCGCTCCCGTCCGCGCGGTCCACAGCTCGCGCGCGCGTGTGAGGAGGCCGGGACCCGATCCCCCTCGCCGGTGGCCCTGGACCCGGGGATCGTCGGTGACCGCGTACCGCTTCACGTACGCCCCCAGGAACGCCTGCAGCGTGGCGACCGCCGGGATGGCTATCAGGGCGCCCACCGCACCGAGGAGCGCGGTGCCGGCGATGACCGAGCCGAAGGCCAGGGCGGGATGGATGTCGACGGTCTTCGCGGTCAGCTTGGGCTGCAGCATGTAGTTCTCGAACTGCTGGTAGACGACGACGAAGATCAGCACCCACAGCGCGTACCAGGGATCGACGGTGAACGCGATCAGCATGGGCAGGGCGCCCGCGAGATACGTGCCGATGGTCGGGATGAACTGCGAGACCAGGCCCACCCAGACGCCGAGCACGGGCGCGTAGGGCACACCCAGGATCTGCAGCAGGATGTAGTGGGCTATGCCGGAGATGAGCGCCATCAGACCGCGCGAGTACAGATACCCGCCCGTCTTGTCGACGGCTATCTCCCACGCGCGGAGCACCTCGGCCTGCCGCGCGGGCGGCAGTACGGAACAGATCGCGCGCCGCAGCCGGGGGCCGTCGGCGGCGAAGTAGAACGAGAAGAGCGCGATCGTCAGCAGCTGGAAGAGGCCGCCCAGGACCTGGGCGGAGACGTTCAGGACGCCGGTGGCGCTGTGCTGCACGTAGTTGCGCAGCCAGGTGGAGCGGAGCAGACCCTGCTGGACGTCCACCCGCTTCAGGTGGGTGTGGAAGTGGGTGTTGACCCAGTTGATGACCGAGTCGAGATAGTCCGGGAAGTTCTCGACGATCTTGATGATCTGGCCCGCCAGCATCGAGCCGAGCAGGGTGACGAAGCCCGCCGCGAGGACCATCACGGCGAGGAAGACGATGCCGGTGGCGAGCCCCCGGCGCATGCCGCGCGAGGCCATCCAGCTCACCGCGGGCTCGATGGCGAGGGCCAGGAAGAACGCGATGAGGAGGTTGATGAGCAGCCCGGTGAGCTGGTGGAAGGCCCAAGTGCCCAGCTGGAAGGCGGCGTAGAGGGCGAGCACCAGCACCACGGCCCGCGGCAGCCAGCGGGGCATGGCGGCGCTCGACCTGTCACCGCCGTCGGCCGGGCGGTCGGGCGGCGTCGTGCCGAACGGGGATGCGTCCTGGGCCGTCGGCCCGGTCTCGTCAGTGGGTGCCACGCGTCAAGTCTCGCCCACCGCTGTGACAATCGGATGCCACCCTGCGATCTCCACGACCGGTCAGCGCTTCTCCCCCGGAACGTCCATGACCGCGCAGACCACGCGCCACACTTCCTTGGCCTCCCAGCCGGCGTTCAGCGCCTCGCGCACCGTGCGTCCGCCGAGCTCCGACATCACGTGGTCGCGCGCGAAGGTGTCGGCGTACTCCGGACCGAAGTGATCCGCCATCCGCTCCCAGAAGACCGTCAACCGCATGCCTCCAGTATCCCGCCCCTGAGGGTGGGCCTGAGCCGGGACCACTTGCCGAGACCGCTTTCCGCCCTACGGTCTGTCGCATGTCCGAAACAGGAGCTTCCCCACTCCCTGCCACGCCCCCGGCGCACTCCCCGCTCTTCCGCGCCGAGCACTTCGTCTGGCTCACCGCGCGCGTGCTCGAGCAGCGCGTCTTCGCACACCACTTCCTGAACGGAAGCGCCGACCCGGTGGAGATCGCGCTGGACGCCTACCGCAACGAGGACGGCGGGTACGGCCACGCCCTGGAGCCCGATCTGCGCGGCCCGGTCAGCCAGCCGCTGCACACTGGGCACGCGCTTCGGGTCCTGGACGCCATCGGGCGCTGCGGCGGACAGCGGGTGGAGCGCGTGTGCCGTTATCTGACCTCCGTTTCCACCAAGGACGGGGCGCTCCCGGCGATCCATCCCAGCCAGCGCGGCTACCCCGCGGCCCCGTTCATGCCGATCGTGGACGATCCGCCGAGCGAACTGCTCGCCACCGGGCCGGTGGTGGGCCTGCTGCACCGCAACGAGGTGTGGCACGCCTGGCTGTTCCGGGCCACCGACTACTGCTGGCAGGCGATCGACTCCCTGCGGGAGTCGCACCCCTACGAGATCGAGGCCGCCGTGGCCTTCCTGGACTCCGCTCCCGACCGCCCGCGCGCGGAGGCCGCAGCCGACCGTCTCGGCCGTCTGGTGCGCGAACACCGGCTCGCCGCGCTGGATCCGAGCGACCTCGCCGCGTACCCCGTGGCGCCCGGCTACGCCCCCGGCGAGCATCACTTCCCGCACGACTACGCGAGGACGCCGAGCTCACTGGCGCGCGCGTGGTTCACCGACGACGAGATGGCACGCTCCCTGGACTTCCTCGCCGACGCCCAGCAGGAGGACGGCGGCTGGCCGGTCCGCTGGCGCCAGTGGGCGCCGGGCACCGCCCTGGAGGCACGCCCCATGGTGACGATCGAGGCACTGCGCACCCTCAGGGCGCACGGTCGCGTCATCGGCTGACCCGGCCGGCTTCACCCACCCATGGCCCGCACACCGGCGGTGACGATCACGGCCGCCGCCACGACGAGCAGGAAGGGCGCCCGCAGCACCAACGCGACTGCGGCCGCCGCGATCCCCGCCAGCCGCGCGTCGAGAACCAGACGGTGCCCGTCGGCGAACGTCTGCTGGGCGGTCAGCGCGGCCAGGAGAGCCACCGGCAACAGCGCGGCCAACCTCCGCACGAGCGGGCGCTCCAGGGTGCCCGCGGGCACGAGCAGGCCGATGAGCTTGACGGCGTAACAACCGAGCGCGGTGGCGCCGATCGCGATCCAGGTGTTCAACGGCTCTCCTCTTCCGCGTGGTCGTCATGGGCGGCGTCGCGTGGAGTTCCCTTGCGCCGTCCCTCCAGGAAGAGCACGGCAGGGGCGGCGAGCGCGGCCACCAGGACGGGTGCGCCGGCGGGCAGTACCGGCAGCAGGCCGAGCCCCAGCAGGACGGCGAGGCCCGCGACGGCACGCTCGGTGGTTGTCCTGAGCATCGGCGCGAGCAGCGCCAGGAACACGGCGGGCCCGGCGGCGTCGAGTCCCCACGCGTCCGTGTCCCCGATGGCCTGGGCACCGAGTGCGCCGAGCAGAGTGGTCAGGTTCCACAGCAGGTACAGGCTCAGCCCGGTGACCGTGAACCCGATCCGGGCACTGCGCCGCGTCGGCTGCGCGAGCGCCACGGCGGTCGTCTCGTCGATGACCCACTGGGCGGCGAACGGCCGTACCGCGCGCGGGAGGGCCAGCAACTGCGAGAGACGCAGCCCGTAGAAGGCGTTGCGGACTCCCAGGAAAAATGCGCCGGCGGCGGCCGTGAGCGGGTTGCCACCCGCCGCGAGCGCGCCCACGAGCGCGAACTGGGACGCCCCGGTGAACACCAGGAGGCTGAGCACACAGGCCTGCAACACCGTGACCCCGCTGCCGGCCGCGGTCACCCCGAAGGCGAAGCCGGACAGTCCTACGGCGACGCCGACTCCGAGGGCGTCCCGGACGACGGCGGCGTCGGGCTTGTCCTCGCCCCGTATGTCTGCGAAAGCTGTCTGTTCTGCCACCCCTCCGACGGTACGAGCAGCCCACGCGGAGCGTCTTGTACGTTCTTGCGCTCCCGCTGGTAGGCCCCCGGAGGGACCCCCACGATCCGGGCGAAGTGCCTGTTCAGATGCGGTTGATCGGTGAATCCCACGGCGACGGCCGCCTCCGAGGGCGGCGTACCGGCGTCCAGCAGCCGCCGCGCCCTCCGCACCCGGGCGTCGGTCAGCCAGGCGTGGGGCGGCATCCCGTACGCGTCCCGGAACGCCCGCAGCAGCGCGAACGGACTGGTCCCGAGATCAGCCGCGAGCCCCTCCAGGGTCGGCGGCCCGGCCATCCGCTCCTCCAGCACGGCCCGCGCGCGTGAGGCGATCCGGCCGCCCGCCGTCCGCACCACCCGCTGCGGCAGGTGACCGCCGTTGAGCCGCAGCAACCTGGTCACGGCCACCCTCAACAGGGTGTCGGCGGCCAACGCGTTCCCTTCGTCGACGGCCCGCAGCACCTGGTGCACCAGCCCTACGGCATAGGGGTCGTCGAGCACCGGACTGACGAACCCCGGAGTCCCGCGCAGGGTCGTGGTCTCGGCGGCGATCTCCGCGACCACCTCCGGCGACGGATAGACGGCGCCGTACCGCCACCCCTCCGGCACCCCGGCCCGTCCGGTGTGCGGTGTGTCGGGATTGACCAGGGCGAGTGTCCCCGCGCCCGCGTACTGATCGGCCCCGCGGTGGTTGAAGACCTCGACCCCGTCCGCGATGGCCGCGATCACGAAGTGCTCGTGGGTGTGCCGCACGAACGCCTTGCGGATGTACCGGGCCCGCAGCAGGTCGACTCCCGGCAACTCCGCATACCGCCAGTGCCGTGCCACCTCACTGCCCGAACCCGCCACACCCCCATTCTCGGCGAGACCGACGAGGCCTGGCGAACCCATTACGCCCGCGACGGCCCGCGACGAGCCTGGAAGACCCGCGACACGAGCCTGGAGGACCCGCGACCGCCGCGACGACCCTGGACGACCCGCTGCGGCCCGCCCAGCCGGGGTCCCAGCACCGGGCCCCGACCACACGGCCACACCGCGAGAACCCCCGAGAACGGAGCACACCGCGAGGCCCCCGACCGACGGGACCACACCGCGAGGCTCCCGATCGCCACAGCCCCCGACCGCTCGTGGGCCGTACCGCCACAGCCCAGCCGCCCTGGGCCACACCGCCACACGACGGGAATCACGGTCACATCCCACACCCCACACCCCGACCGCCCACGGCCACACCACCCCGCCCCCGACCACCCGCCGACCGCCGACCGCCGACGGAGACGGCCCCCCACCCACCACCCCCGCGGCGCGAACCCGCAGGTCAGCGCCATTGTCAGTGGCCGGGTGCAGGATGGACGCATGGTCAGCTCCGCACACCGAGCCCTGGACGGCTTCTCCCCCGCGACCCGCGGCTGGTTCACGGGGGCCTTCTCCGCGCCCACCGCGGCCCAGGCGGGCGCGTGGAACGCCATCAGAGAGGGCTCGGACGTGCTGGTGGTCGCCCCCACCGGTTCCGGCAAGACCCTCGCCGCGTTTCTCGCCGCCCTGGACCAGCTGGCCTCGACGCCCCCGCCGGCGGACCCGAGGAAGCGCTGCCGGGTGCTGTACGTGTCGCCCCTGAAGGCCCTCGCGGTCGACGTGGAGCGCAACCTCCGCAGCCCACTGACCGGCATCCGCCAGGAGTCCGTCCGGCTGGGCCTGCCCGAGCCCGAGGTCAAGGTCGGCATCCGCTCCGGCGACACCCCGCCCGCGGAGCGCCGTGCCCTGTCCACCCGCCCGCCGGACATCCTGATCACCACCCCGGAGTCCCTGTTCCTGATGCTGACGTCGGCGACCCGCGACGCGCTGACCGGCATCGAGACGGTGATCCTCGACGAGGTGCACGCGGTGGCCGGCACCAAGCGCGGCGCCCATCTCGCCCTCTCCCTGGAGCGCCTCGACGAGCTCCTGCCGAAGCCGGCCCGCCGCATCGGCCTCTCGGCGACCGTCCGCCCGGTCGACGAGGTCGCCCGGTACCTCTCGCCGCACCGCAAGGTGGAGATCGTCCAGCCGAAGTCCGGCAAGGAGTTCGACCTCTCGGTGGTCGTCCCCGTGGAGGACCTCGGCGAGCTGGGCGGCTCCCCGGTCGCCGACGGCTCGGAAGGCCAGGAGCGCCCCTCCATCTGGCCGCATGTCGAGGAGCGGATCACCGACCTGGTCCAGGCCCACCGCTCGACGATCGTGTTCGCGAACTCCCGCCGTCTCGCCGAACGCCTGTGCAACCGGCTCAACGAGATCGCGTACGAGCGGGCGACCGGCGAACCCCTGGACGAGCACCACGCTCCGGCCGAACTGATGGGCGGCTCGGGCGCGGCCCAGGGCGCCCCGCCGGTCATCGCGCGCGCCCACCACGGCTCGGTCTCCAAGGAGCAGCGGGCCCTGGTCGAGGAGGACCTCAAGGCGGGCCGCCTCCCTGCCGTGGTGGCGACCTCCAGCCTCGAACTCGGCATCGACATGGGCGCGGTCGACCTCGTCGTCCAGGTCGAATCGCCCCCCTCAGTGGCCTCCGGCCTCCAGCGCGTGGGACGGGCGGGCCACCAGGTCGGCGCCGTCTCCACGGGCGTGGTCTTCCCGAAGTACCGCGGCGACCTCGTCCAGGCGGCCGTGGTCACCGAGCGCATGCGCACCGGTTCCATCGAGTCCCTGAAGGTCCCCGCCAACCCCCTGGACGTCCTGGCCCAGCAGTTGGTGGCCATGACCGCCCTGGACACCTGGCAGGTCGACGACCTGCTCGCCACGGTCCGCCGGGCGGCCCCCTTCGCCTCGCTCCCGGAGTCGGCCTTCACGGCGACCCTGGACATGCTCGCCGGCCGCTACCCGTCGGACGCGTTCGCCGAGCTGCGCCCGCGTGTGGTCTGGGACCGTGTCACCGGCACGGTCACCGGCCGCCCCGGTGCCCAGCGCCTCGCCGTCACCTCCGGGGGCACGATCCCGGACCGCGGGCTGTTCGGTGTCTTCCTCGCCGGGTCCGACCCGAAGAAGGGCGGCGGCCGGGTCGGTGAGCTGGACGAGGAGATGGTCTACGAGTCCCGGGTGGGCGACGTCTTCACGCTGGGCACCAGCTCCTGGCGCATCGAGGACATCACGCGCGACCGCGTCCTGGTCTCCCCCGCGCCGGGAGTGCCGGGCCGTCTCCCCTTCTGGAAGGGCGACCAGCTCGGCCGGCCGCTCGAACTGGGCCGGGCGGTGGGCCAGTTCCTGCGCGAGGTGGGTTCGCTGCCCAAGGAGGACGCCCGGCTGCGCCTCCTCGCGGCGGGCCTGGACGCCTGGGCCGCCGACAACGTCCTGTCGTACCTGGACGAGCAGCGCGAGGCCTGCGGCCATGTCCCGGACGACCGGACGATCGTCGTCGAGCGCTTCCGTGACGAGCTGGGTGACTGGCGGGTCGTCGTCCACTCCCCCTTCGGCGCCCAGGTCCACGCCCCGTGGGCGCTCGCCCTCGGCGCCAAGCTCTCCGAGCGCTACGGCATGGACGCCCAGGTGATGCACGCCGACGACGGCATCGTGCTGCGCCTGCCGGACGCCGATCTGATGGGCCTGGACCTGCTCGACCAGGAGCCGATGAAGGCGGGCACGGAGTACGACGCGGAACAGGCACCGGTCGGCGCGGCGGACGTCGTCTTCGACAAGGGCGAGGTCGACCAGATCGTCACCGATCAGGTGGGCGGCTCGGCCCTGTTCGCCTCCCGCTTCCGCGAGTGCGCCGCCCGTGCGCTGCTTCTGCCCAAGCGCAACCCCGGCAAGCGCACCCCGCTGTGGCAGCAGCGCCAGCGTGCCGCCCAACTGCTGGAGGTCGCCAGCGAGTTCGGCTCGTTCCCGATCGTCCTGGAGGCCGTCCGCGAGTGCCTGCAGGACGTCTTCGACGTCCCCGGTCTCGTGGAGCTGATGGGCGACCTGGAGTCCCGCAAGGTGCGCCTGGTCGAGGTCACCACTCCCGAGCCGTCCCCCTTCGCCCGCTCGCTCCTGTTCGGGTACGTGGCCCAGTTCCTCTACGAGGGGGACTCTCCGCTCGCCGAGCGCCGCGCCGCCGCCCTGTCGCTGGACTCACGGCTGCTGGCCGAGCTGCTGGGCCAGGCGGAGCTGCGCGAGCTCCTCGACGCCGAGGTGCTGGCCGAGCTGGAGCGGGAGCTGCAATGGCTCACCGAGGACCGGCGGGTGAAGGACGCCGAGGCCGTCGCCGACGTCCTGCGCCTCCTCGGTCCGCTGACCGACGCCGAGCTGGCCGAGCGCGGGGCGGAGCCGCAGTGGGCCCAGGAGCTGGCCGGCACCCGCCGCGTGATCCGGGTGCGTATCGGCGGCGGCGAGCACTGGGCGGCGATCGAGGACGCGGGCCGGCTGCGCGACGCGCTCGGCACGGCCCTGCCGGTCGGTGTGCCGGAAGCCTTCATGGAACCGGTCAAGGACCCGCTGGGCGATCTCCTCGCCCGCTACGCCCGCACTCACGGCCCCTTCACGTCGGCCACGGCCGCGGCCCGTTTCGGCCTGGGCGTGGCGGTCACGGAAGGCGCCCTGCAGCGGCTCGCCGCCAGCGGCCGTGTCGTACAGGGCGAGTTCCATCCGGCGGGCATCGGCCAGGAGTGGTGTGACGCGGCCGTGCTGCGCAGGCTGCGCCGCCGCTCCCTGGCTGCCCTTCGCCACGAACTCGAACCGGTGGCACCGCAGGCCCTCGCCCAGTTCCTCCCGCAGTGGCAGCACATCGGCAAGGGACACGCGCTACGCGGCATCGACGGACTGGTGCGGGCGGTCGAGCAGTTGCAGGGCGCGTCCGTGCCCGCCTCGGCCCTGGAGAAGCTGGTCCTGCCGTCCCGCGTCACCAACTACACCCCGGCGATGCTGGACGAGCTCACCGCGGCCGGAGAGATCGTCTGGGCCGGCGCGGGCGCCCTGCCGGGCAAGGACGGCTGGGTCTCCCTCTACCTGGCCGACGCGGCCCCTCTGCTCCTGCCCCCGCCGCACCCCCTGGAGCTGACGGCGCTGCACGAATCCGTCCTGACCGCCCTCTCCGGCGGCTACGGCCTGTTCTTCCGCCAGATCGCCGACCAGGTCCGCGCAACCACCCACCCCGACGTCACCGATCCCCAACTGGCCGACGCCGTCTGGGACCTGGCCTGGTCGGGCCGGCTGACGAACGACACCCTCACCCCCATGCGGTCCCTGCTCGGATCGGGCCGCACCGCGGGCTCGACGGCCCACCGCGCCAAGCGAGCGGTCCCGCGCGGCCGCTACGGCTCCCTCACGGCGGCCGCCCGTCCCGCCTCCCGCAGCGGCCCGCCCACGGTCGCCGGCCGCTGGTCCCTGCTCCCGTCCCGCGAGGCCGACACGACGGTCCGCGCGCACGCGCTCGCCCGCACCCTCCTCGACCGGCACGGCGTGGTCACCCGGGGGGCCGTCGCCGCCGAGGGCGTCGAGGGTGGCTTCTCGGCGACGTACCGCATCCTGTCGGCGTTCGAGGAGAGCGGGCAGGCACGGCGCGGCTATGTGGTGGAGGGACTCGGCGCCGCCCAGTTCGCGATGGACGGCGCGGTGGACCGCCTCCGCGCGGTGTCCAACGCCCGCGACCGGGGCGAAGCCCTGCCCCAGCCGCCCACCGACGGCATCCCGGGAGACAGCGCCTTCGGCTCCCCCCACGCCTTCACCCCGCCGGGCGACCGCGCGGCCGACGGTGACACCCCGCTCGGCCACACCCCCTACGGCGCCGACTTCCCCGACTCCTTCGACTGGGCGGACGCCTTCGACAACGCGGACGGCAGCGCCCCGAGCGGAGACCGGACGGACGCAGGCCGTCCCGGCCTCGAGGACGACTTCGGCGTCCCGCGCACCCCGTCGAGGGACGAATACGTCTCCCCACGCGACTTCCCCCGCGACCTCTCCTCCCCGGGAGCGGGCGGCCCGCGAGGCGGCTCAGTCTCCCCCTTCGGTTCCTACGACTCGTACGGCGCCGCCCTCCCCAACCGCCGCCGCACGCCCGACAACCGGGCCGTGGTCCTGGCCGCCGCCGACCCGGCCAACGCCTACGGCGCCGCCCTCCCCTGGCCGGAGCCCCCGACCGGCGCGGGTCACAAACCGGGCCGCAAGGCGGGCTCCCTGGTCGTGCTCGTCGACGGCGAGCTGACCCTCTACATGGAGCGCGGCGGCAAGACCCTGCTGGCCTGGCCCGCGGAACCGGACGGCACAGCGACCGACGATCCCCGGCTGCGGACGGCCGCCGAAGCCCTCGCCGCCGCCGCCCGTGCGGGCTCCCTCGGCACGGTCACGGTCGAGCGGGTGAACGGCGCCTCGGCCCTCACTTCCCCCATCGGCGCCCTCCTGGAAGGAGCGGGCTTCATCGCGACGCCCCGTGGGCTGCGGCTGCGGGCGTGACCAGCACACCGCGCCGGCCCGCCGGCTCGTGCCACCCTTGACCCATGCCCGAAGGAGACACGGTCTGGCAGACCGCGAGACGCCTGCACGGCGCCCTCGCGGGCAAGGTGCTGACCCGCAGCGACCTCCGGGTGCCGAAGTACGCCACGGCGGACCTCACGGGCCGTACGGTCCTTGACGTCACTCCGCGCGGCAAGCACCTCCTGACCCGTGTCGAGGGCGGGCTGACCCTCCACTCGCACCTGAAGATGGACGGGTCCTGGAAGGTGTTCGCCAACGGCCGGCGCTGGACCGGCGGCCCGTCCCACCAGATCCGGGTGATCCTCGGCAACGAGGACCACACGGCCGTCGGCTACCGCCTCCCCGTCCTGGAGCTCATGCGCACCTCGGACGAACAGCGCGTCGTCGGCCACCTCGGCCCCGACCTCCTCGGCCCGGACTGGAACCCGGAGCGGGCTCTCGCCAACCTGCTCGCCGACCCGGCGCGCCCCCTCGGCGAGGCCCTGCTCGACCAGCGCAATCTCGCCGGCATCGGCAACGTCTACAAGAGCGAGCTGTGCTTCCTGCTCGGCGTCACCCCCTGGCTCCCCGTCGGTGCCCTGCCCGCCGAGCGCGCCGCCAAGCTGCCGGAGTTCGCCAAGAGGCTGCTGGAGGCCAACCGCGACCGCCCGGTCCGCAGCACGACCGGCCGGCGCGGTCAGGACCTGTTCGTGTACGGCCGCGCCCCGCGCCCGTGTCTGCGCTGCCGCACCTCGATCCGTGTGGCCGACCAGGGCGACGGCTCCCGCGAGCGCCCCACCTACTGGTGCCCGCGCTGCCAGACGGGACCGGCCCCGAGCACCGCGTCACTCCGCGGAGCTCCACGCCGTACGACTAATTGACGACCCGTCAGAAACCCTCGTACCGTCCCTTCATGCCCGTCAAGGCGTACGACCTCACCGGACGCACCGCATTCGTCACCGGGGCCGCCGGCGGCATCGGCCGTGCCTCGGCCGTCCTGCTCGCCGAAGCCGGCGCCACGGTCCACTGCGCCGACCGCGACGCACAGGGCCTGCACGAGACGGCCACCCTGGTCAAGGACGCGGGTGGCACCGCGCACACCCATCACCTCGACGTCACCGACCGGGGGCAGCTGGGCCGGGCCGTCGCCTCCTGCGAGCGCCTGGACGTCATGGCGGCGATCGCCGGGATCATGCACAGCAGCCCGGTCCTGGAGACCCGCGACGAGGACCTCGACCGGGTGCTGGACGTCAACTTCAAGGGCGTCCTGTACGCCTGCCAGGAGGCGGCCCGTGCGATGCTCGCCCGGAAGGTGCGCGGCAGCATCGTCACCATGGCGTCCGGCGCCGTCGACACCGGCCGACCGGGGCTGCTGTGCTACGGCGTCGCCAAGGCCGCCGTCGTGCAGCTCACCAGGACCCTGGCGAGCGAGGTGGGCCGGCACGGCATCCGGGTCAACGCGGTCGCGCCAGGTTGGACCCGTACACCCATGACCGACCGGCACGAGGCCGAGGCGCAGGCTCAGACCGAGGCGATGATGGCCCGGCTGTCCCCGCTGGCCCGGGTCGGCGAACCCGAGGACGTCGCCCACGCCGTGCTCTACCTGGCCTGCGACGCCTCGTCCTTCGTCACGGGCCAGATCCTGCGTCCGAACGGCGGAGTGGCGATGCCCTGGTAGCGCGGGCCACCGCCCGCCAGGCCGCCCGCCACCGCCCCGCCCCCAGGGCCCCCTCCGCCCGGGCCTTCGGCACACAGTGCACCGGCAGCAGGCTGAGCCCCCACCCGCCTGCTGCCACCGCCCCCTCCAGCACTCCGGCACCGGGCGTGAAGGCGAGCCGCAGCACGGCCCACCACCACAGCGCCCCGAACCCGAGAAGCGCCCCCCAGCGCGCTGCCGGCCGTGCCATGGACCACCTCCAGCCCCGAAGCTAGACCGCCGCCGCCACCGACGGGAGGGCGCACCAACGGCACAGGGGCGCACCGCTCACCTTGGGGAGCCACAGTCCCGGGCGTTCCCCGCGACAACGCGCCACGGGCCTCCACCTTGACCGCCCCTCGCCACCCCGGCAAACGGACCGGCACGGCCGTAGCGGCCCGGGCCCGGTCGCGGAGGGAGAAGCCCCCGAACAGCACGAAAACCCCGACCGCACCTCTCCAGGTCTCCCTGGAGAAGCCCCGGCCGGGGCCCCGCACACTTTTTCGGTGCCGGTCAGCGCCTCATCGGTCTACACCCGCGTGAGGGTCACGCGGCGACCACGTCCACCGCCTCCGCGGGCGCCTTGATGGTCACCCGTTCCGGTGGCACACCGGTCACCGAGACGGAACCCAGCATCGGACGGACCGGTGCCGGGACGGACTCGGTGGCCGCAGCAGACTGGGCCAGCTCGGCGAGGGCGAGTTCGTCGCTCACTTCTCGCATGAGCTCGGACATCCGTACGTCCAGCGCGTCGCAGATGGCGGCGAGCAGTTCGGAGGAAGCCTCCTTCTGCCCCCGCTCCACCTCGGAGAGATAGCCGAGTGAGACTCGGGCGGACGAGGAGACTTCGCGCAGAGTACGGCCCTGGCGTTGGCGCTGCCGACGCAGCACGTCACCCAGCAGGCGACGGAGCAGGATCATCGGTGGCTCCCTCCTCGGACCGCGTAGCCGCATCCTTCTCGCCCCACCGTACCGCCTCGCGCCGCGGCCGTGCGGGGAGCGATGTCGTGTTCACTCAGGGCTGCAAACATCAAAACCCCCCGTTCTGTTCCGTATCCTGTGCCCGCTCATTCCCATGGTGTTCGCTCGCAAGCTCACTCAGGAGCAGTGCGAGTACGCTCCGTACACTCTCTCTACGAATTTCCGCGCGGTCGCCGTTCAACCGCAGGGCCAGTACTTTTCCGCCACCGGCAGAACCAGGAATCGTCGCGAACGGCCCGTCGACGGCCACGAACACCGTCCCGACGGGCTGTCCGTCCTGCGGCTCCGGGCCCGCGACACCCGTCGTCGCGATGCCCCAGTCGGCGCCGAGCGCCTTGCGCACGCCGGCCGCCATCTGGCTCGCGACCTGCGCGTCCACCGCTCCGCGAGCGGCCAGCAGGGGGGCGTCGACGCCCAGCAGGTGGTGCTTGAGTTCGGTGGCGTAGGCGGTCACCGAACCGCGGAAGGCCTTGGACGCCCCGGATACCGCTGTGATGTCCGCCGCAACGAGCCCGCCGGTGAGGGACTCGGCGACGGCGAGGGTCTCGCCCCTCACGGTCAGTAGTCGCACCACGTCGGCGGCCGGGGAACTCACGCTTCCGCCTCCTCCAACGCGGCCCGGCGCTCGGCGATTCCCCGCCTGCGCAGCACAATGGCCTGTCTCACATAGTCCAGCCCGGTCACCACGGTCAGGACGACCGCCACGGCCATCACCCAGAACCTCAGGGTGGCCAGCCACCCCGTCAGCGCCAGGACGTACATCCCGACGGCCACGCCCTGCGTGAGCGTCTTCAGCTTGCCGCCGCGGCTTGCCGGGATGACGCCGTACCGGATGACAAGGAAACGCAGGAGCGTGATCCCCAGTTCCCGGCCGAGGATGACGATCGTCACCCACCACGGCAGGTCGCCCAGCGAGGAGAGACAGATCAGCGCCGCCCCCATGATCGCCTTGTCGGCGATGGGGTCGGCGATCTTCCCGAAGTCGGTGACGAGGTCGTAGGTGCGCGCCAGATGCCCGTCGAACAGGTCGGTGATCATGGCGACGGCGAAGGCGGCCCAGGCGACGGAGCGCCAGGCCGGGTCATATCCGCCGTCGGCCAGCATCAGGGCGACGAAGGCGGGGACCAGGAGCAGCCGGAGCATGGTCAGCAGATTGGCGATGTTCCAAACGCTGGCCTGGTCGACGGCCGCGGCCTCGATCTTGCCGCCCCGCGCGGGCTTCGTCCCGCCCGCCGCCTCGGCATCGGTGCCGTCGGTCTTCGGAGCACCCGCCTTGGAGGAGCCGTTCGCCGCCGATGCCGGCACTCCGGTCATCTGCCCGCCTCCTCACTACACGCGAGCGAGCCCGTGAGCGGCTCGGCCACCAGGTCGACACCTTCCGTACCGACCACCTTGGCCTCGACGATACGGCCGACGCTCAGTCCCTCGCCGCTCGTGAGCAGCACCTGGCCGTCGGTCTCGGGCGCCTGGTGCGCCCCGCGGCCGTACACGCCCTCCTCGTCCACGGATTCCACGAGCACGTGCACGCCCTCGCCGAGGCGCTCCTCGGCGCGCTGGGAGACGAGCTCCTCCGCCAGCCGGGAGACACGGGCCAGCCGCTCGGCGACGACGTCCTCGTCCAGCTTGTTCTCGTACGTCGCCGCCTCGGTGCCCTCCTCGTCGGAGTACCCGAAGACGCCGATGGCGTCCAGCCGCGCGCCGTTCAGGAAGCGCTCGAGCTCCGCCAGGTCGGCCTCGGTCTCGCCGGGGAAGCCGACGATGAAGTTGGAGCGCACTCCCGCCTGGGGCGCCTTGCTGCGGATGGTGTCGAGCAGTTCCAGGAAGCGGTCGGTGTCGCCGAAGCGGCGCATCGCGCGCAGCACGTCGGGCGCGGAGTGCTGGAAGGAGAGGTCGAAGTACGGGGCGATCTTCGGGGTGGAGGTGAGGACGTCGATCAGCCCGGGACGCATCTCGGCGGGCTGGAGGTAGCTGACGCGCACCCGCTCGATGCCGTCGACCTCGGCGAGCTCCGGCAGCAGCGACTCCAGCAGACGGATGTCGCCGAGGTCCTTGCCGTACGAGGTGTTGTTCTCGGAGACCAGCATGATCTCCTTGACGCCCTGCTCGGCCAGCCAGCGTGTCTCGTTCAGGACGTCGCTGGGGCGGCGGGAGATGAAGGAGCCGCGGAAGGACGGGATGGCGCAGAAGGAGCAGCGCCGGTCGCAGCCCGAGGCGAGCTTCACCGAGGCGACCGGGGAGCCGTCCAGCCGGCGGCGCAGGGGCGCGCGGGGGCCGGAGGCGGGCGCGAGGCCCTCCGGGAGGTCCACTGGGCCGTGCCCGGGCAGGGCGACCTCGGCGGCCGACTCCTGCCGCTCGGCGGGGCTGATGGGCAGCAGCTTGCGCCGGTCGCGCGGGGTGTGGGAGGCGTGGATGCCGCCGTTGAGGATGGTCTGCAGGCGGTCGGAGATGTCCGCGTAGTCGTCGAAGCCGAGCACGCCGTCGGCCTCGGGGAGGGCCTCGGCGAGTTCCTTGCCGTACCGCTCGGCCATGCAGCCCACCGCCACGACGGCCTGGGTTCTCCCGTGGCCCTTGAGGTCGTTGGCCTCCAGCAGGGCGTCGACGGAGTCCTTCTTGGCGGCCTCGACGAAGCCACAGGTGTTGACGACGGCGACGTCCGCGTCCTCGGCGTCCTCCACGAGCTCCCAGCCGTCCGCCTCCAAGCGGCCTGCGAGCTCCTCCGAGTCCACCTCGTTACGGGCGCAGCCAAGGGTGACGAGTGCGACGGTACGGCGTTCAGGCATGCGCTCAAGACTACTTTGTCTCACTGACAGCCCATGTCGACGGGGCTGGCGATCTTCGCCAGCCCCGTGGGAACGACCGTGGTGCTAACCGACCTGGGGGTCGCCCTTGGTGTACGTCAGGCGCTCGACCGCGCCCGGCTGGAAGTCGTCCTCGATCTTCTTGCCGTTGACGTAGAGCTGGATGGCTCCGGCGTCCCCGAGGACGAGGTTGATCTTGTCGCTGTCCTGAAAGGTCTTGGACTCGCCCTGCTTGAGCAGTCCGTCGAACAGCAGCCGGCCGTTGTGGTCCTTGGCCGAGATCCAGCTGCGTCCGTCGGCGGCGGAGACCTGGACGGTCACCTTGTCCTGCGGCGCGGCCGCGATGGCGCTGTCGGAGGGGTCGGACTTCGGGGTGGCGGGCTTGTTGTTCTTGGGCGTGGGCGAGGCGGACTTGCTGACGGAGGGCGTGGACCCTTCGGCGACCTGGTTCTTGGCACCACTGTCGTCGCCGCCCTTGAAGGCGGTGAACCCGACGAAGCCGACCACGGCGACGATCGCGGCGACCATCGCCGCGGTCCAGTTCGGCCCGCGCCGCTCGGGACGGATGCGTTCCGCCTCGAAGAGCGGCGCCGCCGGGGTCGGCGCGGGACGGCCGCCGTGGTCGGCGTCGTACTGCGCCAGCAGCGGGGCCGGATCGAGGTGGACGGCCTTGGCCAGGGTCCGGATGTGCCCGCGCGCGTAGACGTCCCCGCCGCAGGGGGCGAAGTCGTCCGCCTCGATGGCGTGCACGATGGCGACGCGGACCCGGGTGGCGTTGCTGATGTCGTCGACGGTCAGCCCGGCATCGATCCGCGCCTGTTTGAGGGCGCGGCCGACGGACAGGGCTTGCTCGCGATCGTCTTCGAACGGACGCTCGTCTTCAGGGGAGTTGCCGATGGACACGGGGGCGCCTTTCGAGCGTTTAAGCCACCTGTGCTGGAGGTTCAGTCTAGGGGGGGTGCGAAAGGGTCGGGCAACCGGGCGGTGGAGCTTGTTAGCCCATCGGTATGGCCGGACACACCGATGGTGGGGCACGCGCTTGTCGCTTCCCTCAACTTGACGTACGCCGAAGGGAAACGGTTGCTCAATGATCCCTTACGGGTGAGTCACGATCAGACATCGGCGGCCGCACCCGTTCGGGTCCTCTCTCAAGCCTCCCCGCGGATCACCGCGAGCACGCCGTCCAGTTCGTCGGGCTTCACAAGAACGTCACGGGCCTTCGAGCCCTCGCTCGGTCCGACGACCCCCCGCGACTCCATGAGGTCCATCAGCCGCCCGGCCTTGGCGAAGCCGACACGCAGCTTGCGCTGGAGCATGGACGTCGACCCGAACTGGGTGGAGACCACCAGCTCGGCCGCCTGGCAGAGCAGGTCGAGGTCGTCGCCGATCTCCTCGTCGATCTCCTTCTTCTGCTTGGTGCCCACGGTGACGTCGTCCCGGAAGACGGGCGCCATCTGGTCCTTGCAGTGCTGGACGATCGCCGCGACCTCCTCCTCGGTCACGAACGCGCCCTGCATACGGGTGGGCTTGCTGGCCCCCATCGGCAGGAAGAGCCCGTCGCCCTTGCCGATCAGCTTCTCGGCGCCGGGCTGGTCGAGGATGACGCGGCTGTCGGCGAGCGAGGAGGTGGCGAAGGCGAGCCGCGAGGGCACGTTCGCCTTGATCAGGCCGGTGACGACGTCGACCGACGGCCGCTGCGTGGCGAGCACGAGGTGGATGCCGGCCGCGCGCGCGAGCTGCGTGATGCGCACGATGGCGTCCTCGACATCGCGCGGGGCGACCATCATCAGGTCGGCGAGCTCGTCGACGATCACCAGCAGGTACGGGTAGGGCTGCAGCTCCCGCTCGCTGCCCTCCGGGGACTTCACCTTGCCGTTGCGGACGGCCTCGTTGAAGTCGTCGATGTGCCGGTAGCCGTACGCCGCGAGGTCGTCGTAGCGCAGGTCCATCTCGCGTACGACCCACTGGAGCGCCTCGGCGGCCCGCTTCGGGTTGGTGATGATCGGCGTGATCAGGTGCGGGATGCCTTCATACGCGGTCAGTTCGACGCGCTTGGGGTCGACGAGGACCATGCGGACGTCCTCGGGGGTCGCCCGGACCATGACCGACGTGATCAGGCAGTTGATGCACGACGACTTGCCGGAGCCGGTGGCTCCGGCGACGAGGACGTGCGGCATCTTCGCGAGGTTGGCCATCACGTAGCCGCCCTCGACGTCCTTGCCGAGCGCGACGAGCATCGGGTGGTCGTCCTCGGCGGCGGCCGCGAGACGCAGGACGTCGCCGAGGTTGACCATCTCGCGGTCCGTGTTGGGGATCTCGATGCCGACCGCGGACTTGCCGGGGATCGGGCTGATGATCCGCACGTCGGGGCTGGCGACGGCGTACGCGATGTTCTTGGTCAGCGCGGTGATCCGCTCGACCTTCACGGCGGGGCCGAGTTCGACCTCGTAGCGCGTGACCGTCGGCCCGCGCGTGAAGCCGGTGACGGCGGCGTCGACCTTGAACTCGGTGAAGACGTTGGTGAGCGAGGCGACCACGGCGTCGTTGGCGGCGCTGCGCGCCTTGCCGGGCCCCCCGCGCGTGAGGAGGTCGAGCGAGGGCAGCGCGTAGGTGATGTCGCCGGACAACTGGAGCTGCTCCGCGCGCGCGGGCAGTTCGCCGGGCGCCTCGGGCGCCGGTTTGGTGAGGTCGGCGACCTCGACCTTCAGCTTCTCCTGCTTGGGCCGCGCGGCCGGCACAGGTGTCGGAGTGGGCGTCGGCGTCGGCGTCGCCTCCTCGCGGTCGCCGACGCTGACTCCCTGGGTGAGGTCCGCGACGACCGGCGAGGGCGGCATCCCGTGCAGGACGGCGCCGTCGAGCGCGGCAGCGGCGGCCGCCGCGACGTCCACGGCGTCCATGGGGCGCCCCATGTCGGGCTGGGGCACGGCGGAGCGACGGGGGCGGCCACGGCGCTTGGAGAGGGCCTCCTGCTCCGCCCTGTCGGGGTCGTACGCCTCGGGGGCCGAGCCACGCTTCCGGGCGCGCGGAGGCATCGTTTCGCGCCACTGCTCGTCGTAGCGCTGGTCGTCCTCGGTGTACTCGTCCTCGTGCGGATCGTCGACGATCCCGAGCTTCACCCCGAGCAGCCGCAGCCGCTGCGGAATCGCGTTGACGGGGGTCGCCGTGACCACCAGCAGCCCGAAGACCGTCAGCAGCACCAGCAGCGGTACGGCCAGCACGTCGCCCATGGTGTACGTCAGCGGAGTCGCCGCTCCCCAGCCGATGAGGCCACCGGCGTCCCTTATGGCCTGCATGCCGTCACTGCGGGCGGGCGAGCCGCAGGCGATGTGGACCTGGCCGAGCACGCCGATGACGAGCGCGGACAGGCCGATCACGATGCGGCCGTTGGCCTCGGGCTTCTCGGGGTGCCGGATGAACCGCACCGCGATCACCGCGAGCAGTATCGGCACCAGCAGGTCGAGCCGGCCGAAGGCGCCGGTCACCAGGATCTCGACGAGGTCGCCGACGGGGCCGCGCAGATCGGCCCAGGTGCCCGCGGCCACGATCAGTGCGATGCCGAGCAGGAGCAGAGCCACGCCGTCCTTGCGATGTGCGGGGTCGAGGTTCTTCGCGCCGTTCCCTATGCCGCGGAAGACGGCGCCCACGGCGTGCGCGACGCCGAGCCAGAGGGCGCGGACAAGCCGGTAGAGGCCGCCGGTCGGGTTGGGCGCCGGCTTCGGCGGCGCCGCCTTCTTCGCAGCGGCCTTCCTGGCGGGCGCCTTCTTCGCCGGGGCCCTTTTCGCGGCGGCCTTCTTCGCCGGAGCCGCCGCCTTCTTCGCGGGCTGCTTCTTGGCAGCGGAGGGACGTGAGGCCATAGGTGTGAGATTACCGGTGGAGGCGACGACGGACACGCGTGCCCACGGCTTCACCCGTTCGTGTCGCCTTTGAGTGAACGTGGAACTGACGCGTCCTCATCCGCGGTTGTCCCGCAACTGTCCTCTGGATGAAGGTCAGTTCTGCGAGGTCACCGACGGCGCGCTCCCGGTGCCCGGCTCCAGCGCGTCCAGCGCCCGCCGCAGCCCGGTGAGTTTGCGTTCGAGATGCGCCGCCGTGGCCACCGCGGCCGCGTCCGCCGACTCGTCGTCGAGCTGCTTGGACAGCGCCTCGGCCTGCTCCTCGACCGCCGCGAGCCGCGCGGACAGCTCGGCGAGCAGGGAGGCCGGCTCCTTGCTGTCACCGACCGTGGCCTTGCCGCCGCCCTCCAACTGGAGCCGCAGCAGCGCCGCCTGCTCCCTCAGCTGGCAGTTCTTCATGTAGAGCTCGACGAACACCGAGACCTTCGCGCGCAGCACCCACGGGTCGAACGGCTTGGAGATGTAATCGACCGCGCCGGCCGCGTAACCGCGGAAGGTGTGGTGCGGGCCGTGGTTGATCGCAGTGAGGAAGATGATCGGGATGTCCCGGGTCCGCTCGCGCCGCTTGATGTGGGCGGCGGTCTCGAAACCGTCCATGCCCGGCATCTGGACGTCCAGCAGAATGACCGCGAAGTCGTCCGTGAGCAGTGCTTTGAGCGCTTCCTCCCCGGACGATGCCCGCACCAGTGTCTGATCGAGCGCAGAGAGGATGGCCTCCAGCGCCAGCAGATTCTCCGGCCGGTCATCGACCAGGAGGATCTTGGCCTTCTGCACCATGGCCCGCCCTCCTCGCCCCGGATGTGCACCGGGCGCCGCCCCTGGGGACGACTCCCTTTCGCCGCCCGTCCTTGTGCCGGTCATCGTAGCCGCACCCCGCCTGTCGCCACACCCTGTCACCGTGATGTCACTGTGCACGTAGCAGAAACGCAGCGGGAGACCAGAAGGTTCCCCGTATCCCGTACTTCTACACGGCGTCGGCCACACTGAGTCAGCAACTCCGCGTGAACATCGATGGTCCTCCTCACTCCCCTCGCATCCACTGCTCCATCACCGCCAGCAGGTGGTCGGGGTCGACCGGCTTGGTAACGTAGTCGGAGGCACCGGACTCGATGGCCTTCTCACGGTCGCCCTTCATCGCCTTCGCGGTCAACGCGATGATCGGCAGCCCCGCGAACTGCGGCATCCTGCGGATCGCCGTCGTGGTCGCGTAACCGTCCATCTCCGGCATCATGATGTCCATCAGGACGACCGCCACGTCGTCGTGCTGTTCCAGCACCTCGATGCCCTCACGCCCGTTCTCGGCGTACAGCACCGACAGGCCGTGCTGCTCCAGGACGCTGGTCAGCGCGAACACGTTACGGATGTCGTCGTCGACGATGAGCACTTTCTGGCCACCGAAGCGGATGCCCCGGTTCGGCTGCGGAGCGGCACCCTGCTCTGCGCCCGCCCACTGCTCCTGCCCGGCGGCCCGGTGGTCGCCGTCGAGCCCGCCCCGGCGGCGGCGCCTGAAGAGGGCCGCGGCGCCGTTCTGCGCCTGCTGGTACGACCTCACCTCGGCGGGCGTCTCGACCTCCACCGCGGACAGCTGGGACAGGTCCGAGGCGGCCACCAGGTCGCTGGCCCCGAGGGCCGCCACGGGCTGCTGGTAGCCCTGGGGAGGCAGTTCGCTGGGGTGCAGCGGCAAATACAGCGTGAAGGTCGAGCCGCGCCCCGGCTCGCTCTGCGCGTGGATCTCACCGCCGAGCAGCTGGGCGATCTCCCGCGAGATCGACAGCCCCAGGCCCGTACCGCCGTACTTGCGGCTGGTCGTGCCGTCGGCCTGCTTGAACGCCTCGAAGATCACCCGCATCTTGCTGGCCGCGATCCCGATGCCGGTGTCGGTGACCGAGAACGCGATCAGACCGGCGTCCGGGTCGGTGAGCGAACCGGCCTCCAGCAGCTGCTCCCGGATCGCCATGGGCACGTCCGCGCCGGCCGGCCGGATCACCAGCTCGACCGAGCCGGAGTCGGTGAACTTCACCGCGTTGGACAGCAGGTTGCGCAGCACCTGCAGGAGCCGCTGTTCGTCGGTGTGCAGCGTGGCGGGGAGCTCCGGGGAGACGCGTACGGACAGGTCCAGGCCCTTCTCCGCCGTGAGCGGCCGGAAGGTGGCCTCCACGTAGTCGACGAGCTGGACGAGCGCGATACGCGTCGGGGAGACGTCCATCTTGCCCGCCTCGACCTTCGACAGGTCGAGGATGTCGTTGATCAGCTGCAGCAGGTCCGAGCCGGCGCCGTGGATCGTCTCGGCGAACTCGACCTGCTTGGGCGTGAGGTTGGCGTCCGCGTTGTCGGCGAGCAGCTTGGCCAGGATCAGCAGCGAGTTGAGCGGCGTCCGCAGCTCGTGCGACATGTTGGCCAGGAACTCGCTCTTGTAGCGCATCGACACCGCGAGCTGCTCCGCGCGCTCCTCCAGGACCTGCCGCGCCTCCTCGATCTCGGTGTTCTTCACCTCGATGTCGCGGTTCTGCTGGGCCAGCAGCTCGGCCTTCTCCTCCAGTTCGGCGTTGGACGCCTGGAGGGCCTTCTGCCGGTTCTCCAACTCGGCCGAGCGTTCACGCAGCTGCTCGGTCAGCTCCTGCGACTGCTTCAGAAGCTGCTCGGTCTTGGTGTTGACGGAGATGGTGTTGACGCTGGTCGCGATCATCTCGGCGATCTGGTTGAGGAAGTCCTTCTGGATCTGCGTGAACGGCGTGAAGGAGGCCAGCTCGATGATGCCGAGCACCTTGCCCTCGAACAGCACCGGAAGGACGATCACCTGGGCCGGCGGCGCCTCGCCGAGGCCCGAGGAGATCTTCAGATAGCCGCTGGGCGCGTTCTCCACGAGGATCGTGCGCTTCTCCTCGGCGGCCGTCCCGATCAGCGCCTCACCGGGCCTGAAGGAGGTCGGCATGGAGCCCATCGAGTAGCCGTACGACCCGAGCATGCGCAGTTCGTACGCGTCCTCGTTCTCGGCGCTCAGGTCCTTGCCGTCGACCAACGGCATCGCCACGAAGAACGCGCCGTGCTGCGCGGAGACCACCGGCGTCAGCTCGCTCATGATCAGCGAGGCCACGTCCTGCAGATCGCGGCGGCCCTGCATCAGCGCGGAGATACGGGCCAGGTTGCCCTTGAGCCAGTCCTGCTCCTTGTTGGCGATCGTGGTGTCGCGCAGGTTGGCGATCATCTTGTTGATGTAGTCCTGCAGTTCCTGGATCTCGCCGGAGGCGTCGACGTCGATCTTCAGGTTCAGGTCGCCCCGGGTCACCGCGGTGGCCACGCGCGCGATGGCGCGCACCTGCCGGGTGAGGTTTCCCGCCATCTCGTTCACGGACTCGGTGAGGTCGCGCCAGGTGCCGTCCACGTCACGCACGCGTGCCTGACCGCCCAGCTGCCCCTCCGTGCCCACCTCACGGGCGACTCGGGTGACCTCCTCGGCGAAGGACGACAGCTGGTCGACCATCGTGTTGATCGTCGTCTTCAGCTCGAGGATCTCGCCCCGCGCGTCGATGTCGATCTTCTTCGTCAGGTCACCCTTGGCGATCGCCGTCGTGACCATGGCGATGTTGCGCACCTGGCCGGTCAGGTTGGACGCCATGCCGTTCACCGAGTCGGTGAGGTCCTTCCAGGTGCCCGCCACACCCGGCACATGCGCCTGACCGCCCAGGATGCCGTCCGTGCCCACCTCACGGGCCACCTTGGTGACCTGGTCGGCGAACGAACTCAGCGTCTTCACCATCGTGTTGAAGGTGTCGGCGAGCTGCTGGACCTCACCGCGCGCCTCGATCGTCACCGTCCGCGTCAGGTCGCCGTTGGCGACCGCCGCCGCGACCTGGGAGATGTTGCGCACCTGCATGGTCAGGTTCTTGGCCATCAGGTTCACATTGCCGCTGAGGTCCTTCCAGATGCCCGTGACACCCGGAACGTGCGCCTGGCCGCCCAGGATGCCCTCGGTGCCCACCTCGCGGGCCACCCGGGTCACCTGCTCGGCGAAGCTGGACAGCTGGTCGACCATCGTGTTGACGGTCGTGACGAGCTCGAGGATCTCGCCCTTGGCGTCGACGGTGATCTTCTTCGACAGGTCGCCCTTGGCGACCGCGGTCGTGACCTCGGCGATCTGGCGCACCTGGATGGTCAGGTTGTTCGCCATGAAGTTCACGGACTGGGTGAGGTCCTTCCAGGTGCCGGAGACGCCCTGGACCTCGGCCTGACCGCCGAGCTGGCCCTCCGTACCCACCTCGCGGGCGACCCTGGTGACCTCCTCCGCGAAGGACGACAGCTGGTCGACCATCGTGTTCAGCGTGTTCTTCAGCTCCAGGATCTCCCCGCGCGCGTCCACGGTGATCTTCTGGGACAGGTCACCGCGGGCCACCGCCGTGGCGACCTGCGCGATGTTGCGGACCTGCGCGGTGAGGTTCCCCGCCATGCCGTTCACGGAGTCGGTCAGGTCCCGCCACACACCGGCCACGCCGGGCACCTGCGCCTGACCGCCCAGACGGCCCTCGGTGCCCACCTCGCGGGCCACCTGGGTCACCTGGTCGGCGAAGCCGGAGAGCTGGTCGACCATCGTGTTGATGGTGTTCTTCAGCTCCAGGATCTCCCCGCGCGCGTCCACGTCGATCTTCTGGGACAGGTCGCCCTGGGCGACCGCGGTCGTCACCTGGGCGATGTTGCGGACCTGGGCCGTCAGGTTGCCGGCCATGCCGTTGACGGAGTCGGTGAGTTCCTTCCACGTACCGGCCACACCCGGCACGACCGCCTGACCTCCGAGTCGGCCCTCGGTGCCCACGTCCCGGGCCATGCGGGTCACCTGGTCGGCGAAGGAGGACAGCTGGTCCACCATCGTGTTCACGGTGTTCTTCAGCTGGAGCATCTCGCCGGAGACGTCCACGGTGACCTTCTGCGACAGATCGCCGTTGGCAACCGCCGTCGTCACCTGCGCGATGTTGCGGACCTGGCCGGTGAGGTTGCGGAAGGCGGTGTTGACGGAGTCCGTCAGGTCCTTCCAGGTACCGGCCGCGCCCGGCACCTGCGCCTGACCGCCCAGCTCGCCCTCGACACCGACCTCGCGCGCCACGCGCGTGACCTCGGAACCGAAGGACTGCAGCTGGTCCACCATCCCGTTGACGGTGTTCTTCAGCTCCAGCATCTCGCCGGCCACGTTCACCGTGACCTTCTGGGAGAGGTCACCGTTGGCCACGGCCGTGGTGACGGCCGCGATGTCCCTCACCTGAATGGTGAGATTCCGGAACACCGTGTTGACGGAGTCCGTCAGGTCCTTCCAGGTGCCGGCCGCGCCCGGCACATTGGCCTGGCCGCCCAGCTGCCCGGCGGCTCCGACCTCGTTCGCCACGCGCGTGACCTCGTCCGCGAAGATCCGCAGCGTCTCGGTCATCTGGTTGATCGTGTCGGCGAGCTGAGCGACCTCGCCGCGTGCGGAGACGGTGACCTTCTGCGACAGGTCACCGCTGGCGACGGCCGTGGTGACCTGCGCGATCCCGCGCACCTGGGCCGTGAGGTTGCCGGCCATCAGGTTCACCGAATCGGTGAGGTCCTTCCACACACCGGCCACACCCGGCACCTGCGCCTGCCCGCCGAGCTCGCCCTCCGTGCCCACCTCGCGCGCGACTCGCGTCACCTCGGAGGAGAAGGACGACAGCTGGTCGACCATCGTGTTGACGGTGTTCTTCAGCTCCAGCATCTCGCCGGCGACGTGCACGGTGACCTTGCGGGACAGGTCACCCTTGGCCACCGCCGTGGTGACCAGCGCGATGTCGCGGACCTGCGCGGTCAGCCGGTACGCCATGGTGTTGACGGAGTCCGTGAGGTCCTTCCACGAACCCGACATGCCACGCACGCGTGCCTGTCCGCCCAGCTTGCCCTCGGTGCCGACCTCGCTGGCCACGCGCGTGACCTCGTCGGTGAACGTCGACAGCTGGTCGACGAGGTTGTTCACCGTGCGGCCGACCTTCAGGAACTCCCCGCGCAGCGGGTGCCCGGTCCCGTCGGCAGCGTGGGTCCGCAACTCCATGCGGGGCGACAGGTCACCCTCCGCCACCGCGGTGAGCACCCGGCCGACCTCGGAGACGGGCCGTACGAGGTCGTCCACGAGCGCGTTGGAGGCCTCGACGGCGGCGGCCCAGGAACCCTCGTAGGCGCCCGTCTCCAGCCGCTCCGTGAGTTTGCCCTCGCGGCCGACCATGCGCCGCACCCGCGACAGCTCACCGGTCAGATGGAGATTGCGGTCGGCCACCTCGTTGAACACCGCGGCGATCTCCGACATCACGCCGTCCCCGGACACCGTGAGCCGCTTGCGGAAATTCCCGTCGCGCATGGCCACGAGGGCCGCCAGCAGTCGGTTCAGGGCTGCCGTGTCCACCGCCGTGGTCCCGCCGCGTGGTTTGCGCTGGTTGTTCAGGGACTGTCCGCCTTTCGCGCGCGTCTTAGTGCCCCGCGTCGCTGCGCCAGACTCCACTGTGTCCCTCCCGCAGGGGTCGACCGTTACTGCTGTGTTCCGGTACTACTGCTCGTGGTACCGGTACTGCTGCGCATTTCTGCCGGATATATCAGGTCACACCACGGGCTGCTGCCCGCTGTACGCGGAAGTCACTCAGCCTGCCCGGACCTTCACAAGAAGCTTGCCCAGTGTTTCACCCTGCCTGAACCCGGCCATAACAGTTCGGCAGCTTCGCACATCGTCCGCACACCCTCTGGGCGGAAACACTGCAGACCGGCATCCGCACGGACGGCGAAGGTAAGTAACCTTGCATGCGGCTGTCCAGCCGCACCGGTCCGTCCGGCATGGGCGGTGGCACGAGAACGAGCGGGCATCGGAGGGGCGGCCGCACACATGACCACCGGACTGATCCCCGGGGGACAGCCCCCGGACCCCCGGCCGACGGGCGGCCTGCCGCATCAGCGGCACGAGCCGGTCGGCCACGCAGCCCAGCACGTCGACAACAGGCCGAGGAGTTCTGTGATCACCGCGCGCGCGGCCGCCAGCTTCGAGCCCGTGGGGCGATCGGTAGCGACCGCCCGCTCCTTCGTCCGCGACACCCTCCAGGGCTGGGGCTTCGCCGACATCGTCGACGACGCCGTGGTGCTCACCAGCGAGCTGGTCACCAATGCCGTGGTGCACGCGGGCACCTCCGCCGACGTCCTGTGCCTGCGCACCGACCAAGGCGTACGGGTCGAGGTGGCCGACCGCTACCCGGAGCGCGAGATCCCCCTCCAGGGCCATCCCGTCAACATGGGCAGCCCCGACCGCGAAGGCGGCCGCGGCCTCCAGCTGTGCGCGGCACTCGCCGGCCGCTGGGGCGTGGAGTACACGCCCACCCACAAACAGGTCTGGTTCCAGCTCGACCTCCCCGAGCGCGCGGTGGGCACGCGCGCGGCGGGCCCGTCCCTCCCCGCCGACCTCCTGCCGCTCGCCGACGGCCGGGTCCGTGTCGCCGTCGTCCAGATCGACCGCACCGGCTCCATCACCTCGTGGAACGAGGACGCCGAGGAACTCTTCGGCTACCCCGCCGAACAGGTGATCGGAAAGCCCCTCACCGATCTCGCCGCCTGGCCGCACACCCCCGGCACCAGCACCGGTATCGCCGAGGCGCTCCAACTCTCCCGCTGGGAAGGCAGTTACGGCGTAAGGGGCGCCAACGGCCGCGTCACCCCGGTGTACGCCTCCCACCTCCGCGTCCGCGACACCGGCGGCGAGCCCTCCACGGTCTGTCTGCTCGTCCGGGACCACGAACGAGCCGTCCTGCAGACGCCGTTGCGCCTGCCGGCCTCCGACACCGCCTCCGCCGCCGACGGCCAGAACACCGACCCCTTCGAGGTGTTCATCGGCTCCCCGGCCCCGGACGACCTCGACGGCCTCCTCCAGCGCACGGTGGAGCGCGCCCGCGACATGCTGGACGCCGACTCCGCCTTCCTGCTCCTCGCGACCGACGACGAGACGGAGCTGGAGGTCCGCGCCTCCACCGGCCTGCCCTCCGCCCGCCAGCGCTTCGCGCGCGTGCCCGTCGAAGCCGGCCCCGGCCGCTACGGCTCAGCGCGCATGCCGGCCGTCCACGACGACCTGACGGCCGTCCCCGGCGCCGTACCGCTGCTGAGCGGCACGGGCATGCGCTCGGTCGTCACGGTCCCGCTGAAGGTCGAGGGCCGCCTCACCGGCTCCCTCGGCGTCGCGGCCGAGAGCCCCGGCAGATACTCCAACGAGGAGGCCCTGCGCCTGCAGTTCGCCGCCGACCGCATCGCGCTGGCCGTCGAGTCGGCGCGCCTCGGCGAACTGGAACGCCTGCGCCGCGGCTCCCTCAGCTTCCTCGTCGAGGCCTCCGACCTCCTCGCCGGCACCCTGGACCGCGACCAGACCCTGGCCCTGATGGCCCAGATGACAGTCCCCACCCTCGCCACCTGGTGCGCGGTCTACACGATCGCCGACCAGGCCTCCGAGCCGTACCTCTCCTACGTCCTGCACGAGGACGAGGAACTCATCGACGGCATCAAGTCGTTGCTCTCCAAGGTGCCCCCGCCCGACCCGGTCCCCACCCCCGGCGCCCGCGTCTGGTCCGCCCCCGGCGAGGTCGCCCATCAGGCGGCCCTGCGCAGCTCCATGCGCAGCCTCGGCCTGTCCGGCGGCCCCGCCCACCAGGTCACCTCCGGCATCGGCCCCACGCTCGCCACGGCCTCCGCGGTCGGCGGCGAGACCGTCGTCCTCCCCCTGGTCGCCCGCAACCGCGTCATCGGCATGCTGACCCTCGGCAAGCCCACCGACGAACACTTCCGCCAGGAAATCCTGGAACTGGCCGAGGACTTGAGCCGCCGAGCCGCCCTCGCCCTCGACAACGCCCGCCTGTACTCGGAGCGCACGGCCATCAGCCAGTCCCTCCAGCGCAGCCTCCTGCCGCCGGAGCTGCCCGAGATCGACGGCGTCGAGGTCGAGGTCATCTACCGCGCGGCCGGCGAGGGCAACGAGGTCGGCGGCGACTTCTACGACCTCTTCCCGATCAGCGACGGCGCCTACGGCTTCGCCATCGGCGACGTCTGCGGTACGGGTCCCAACGCGGCCGCCGTCACGGGCCTCGCCCGGCACGCCCTGCGCCTGTTGGCCCGCGAGGGCCTGTCCGGCCCGGCGGTCCTGGAGCGACTGAACTCGGCCATTCTCGACGAGGGCGCCCGCAGCCGCTTCCTGACCCTCCTCTACGGCGAGTTGCGCCCCCAGGAGGACGGCAGCGCGGAACTGAAGGTGGTCTGCGCCGGCCATCCCCTGCCGCTCCGCCTGCGCCAGGACGGCACGGTCGAACCGGCCGCCGAGCCCCAGCCGCTCCTCGGCGTCCTCGACGACCTGGAGCTCTACGAGCAGACGGTCACCCTCGACCCCGGAGACGTCCTCCTGTGCGTCACGGACGGCGTCACGGAGCGCCGTGAGGGCACGCGCATGCTGGGCGACGACGGCCTCACGGACGTCCTCACGACCTGCACGGGCCTGACCGCCGGCGCCGTCGCGGCCCGCATCATGCGCGCCGTGGAACGCTTCGCCTCGGACGCCCCGTCCGACGACATGGCGATCCTGGCGATGCGGGTCCCGGGCCTGCAGACGGACTGAGACGGGTTACGGGTACGAAAAAGGCCCCGCCCAATTGGGCGGGGCCTTTTGGCTGGAGCCCCCTAACGGAATCGAACCGTTGACCTTCTCCTTACCATGGAGACGCTCTGCCGACTGAGCTAAGGGGGCCTGTCGCCTTTTCGAGGTTTCCCCCGCGGCAACGGAATAGATCATACCCCGAACAGACGCCTGCTCCCAACCACGCTCAGAAAGCCGGCTGGAGCAATCCGCCCAGCGCATTGCAGGCGCCCACGATGCGCTGCATGTCCCGCTTCGTCAACGCGGCATCGACGGGCAGAGCAAGCGTTTCGTCGGCGGCACGCTCGGTCTCCGGCAGAGAAACGCAGCGACGGAACTCCGGCAGCCGGTGCACGGGCGTCTTCACCGGCACCCGGCACTCAACTCCCCTGGCCCGCACGGCGCGCGCGAACGCGTCACGGTCGGGCCGCCCATTGCCGGGCACCCGCACGACGTACTGCTGATAGGTGTGACCATCGCCGCCGTCCGGGGTGCGCACCCCCCGCAACTTCGCGTCGAGATAGGCCGCCCGCTCCCGCCGCTGCGCGACCTCGTCGTACGGCGCCTCGGACTCGCCCTGCTCCAGCACGAGCAGCCCGTGCCGCTGCCCGACACCGTGCAGCCGCGCGATGTCGGCCGGCCGCCCGAAGCGGTGTACGACAACCACCGCCGCGGTACGGGGAGTTAGGGCCGCCTCGACAGCGGAGGCGTCGAGGCAGTACGTCACCGGGTCTATGTCGGCGAACACCGGCAGCGCCCCGGCCATGGCGACCGCCTCGGCGACCTCGACGTTCCCGAAGGCCGGTACGACGACCTCGTCACCGAGTCCGACGCCGGCGGCCCTGAGCATTGCAGCAGTACCCATGCTGCGGATGGTGGTTGCGCAACGTGAACTTCAAGTGACGCACAACGAAAAAGGGCCGGACCCCGAACCGAAGTTCAGGATCCGACCCTTTGAATAATTGTTCGGCGGCGTCCTACTCTCCCACAGGGTCCCCCCTGCAGTACCATCGGCGCTGTAAGGCTTAGCTTCCGGGTTCGGAATGTAACCG
>NZ_JBSFDB010000041.1:0-68180 GCF_053593695.1 Streptomyces sp. NPDC002144 | reverse complement strand
TCGTTGACCACGTCCCAGGCGTAGATCTTGCCCTTGAAGTGGTTCATCTCGGTGGTGATGTGGTTGTTCATCACGCTGCGCAGGGTGTTGGCGTCGGTGATGGAGCTGACCCAGCCGGGCAGTTGGGAGTGCCAGACGAGGGTGTGGCCGCGCATGCGCTGGCCGTGGGCGGTGGCGTGGCCCACGATCTGGTCGGCCGGGCCGAAGTTGAACGAGCCGCGGGAGCGCTCGGTGGTGTCCCACTTCATCTCGTTCTCCGGGGTGATCATGTTGAACTCCCGGTCGAGAATCGTGGAGTACGTCGAGTCACCGAGCTTCCCGGCCGCCGCCGCGGTGCCGAAGTACCGCCCGGACTGGGCTGCCTGGGCCCCGAGGGTCGAGGCCTTGACGGTGGCGTCGGGCGCCGCGGCCGCTGTTCCGGCGGCCAGCAGTGCGGTGGCGGCCATCAGGCCGACGGCGGAGAGCCGACGCCCTCGTAAGGGGTGGAGAGGTTTCATGACGCTCCTCTGCGGTGGTGTGGGGGTGCGCACGCACTTGAGCAGGACATGACATCCGAGGGTCGATATGTCGAACGCCGACCGTCTTCTCGGACGTCTTGGATGATAGGAGGCCCACAGGAAGCGTCAATCCTTCTCGCATCATTCGTCTTTCACGTCGAAAGTTTCGAACTGCCGCCACCCCGTTGCGAGCCCCGTCTGCGGCTCGAGACACCCTGTCGCCAGGCGCGGGAAACGCTGTCACGATCTCCGTGGCGGCTCGCATCGAGCGGCCACGGACGAGCGACGGAGCGCGTATGACGGCGGAGTGGGATGCGACGGCAACGGCTGGACAGGCGGCCGGGATCGAGGTGAAACCGGTCGCCGGGCACATCGGAGCCGAGATCACGGGCGTCGACCTGGCGAGCGACCTCGACGACGCCGTCGTCGGCGCGATCCGGGCGGCGGTGCTGCACTGGAAGGTCGTGTTCTTCCGCGGTCAACGGCTCGACCACGGCGCCCACGTGGCCTTCGCGCGCCGGTTCGGCCGGCCTGTCGTACTGGGCAAGCGGGGCAGCGCCTCGCCGCCCGACGTTCCCGAGGTGGAGACCACCGCCGACCGGCTGGAGCTGGGCGGGAAGTTCGGCATGGACCACGAGGAGTGGCTGCAGCGCCGCCGGCACACCCTGCTGCGCGGCTGGCACTGCGACCACGGCGCCCGCGTCGACCCGCCGGCGGCGACGATCCTGCGCGCCGAGACCGTACCGCCCTACGGCGGCGACACCACCTGGTCCAACCTGGCCGCCGCCTACGCCGGACTCTCAGCGCCCGTACGGGACTTCGCCGACCGGCTGCGGGCCGAGCACCGTCTCGGCGTCGGCTACCAGCCCCGCCCCGGAGACGACAGCTACCTGCGCCATCTGCTGGACCACCAGGTCGCCTCCGAGCACCCGCTGGTGCGCGTGCACCCCGAGACGGGGGAGCGGGTGCTGTTCGTCAACGGCTACTACCTGGAACAGATCACCGGCGTGTCCCGCCCCGAGAGCCGGGCCCTGCTCGACATGCTGCTGGAACAGGCCGTACGGCCCGAATACACCGTGCGCTTCCGCTGGGAGCCGGGCAGCGTCGCCTTCTGGGACAACCGGGCCACCATCCACCTCGCCCCCAGCGACAACGCTCACCTCGACTTCCCGCGCATCATGCACCGCGTGATGCTCACCGGCGACGTCCCCGTCGGCGTGGACGGCACGCCGTCCCGGCCGATCACCGGCACCGCACCCGGGCGCTGGTGAGCTCACACCGACGGCTGCCAGCCGAGCGCAGGGCCCAGCTTCGTGGCCATGTCGGTCAGGATCTGCATATAGTCCTCGTGCTCGAAGGTGAACGGCAGCGCGAACGCGACCTCGTCCACCTCGCGGAACGCCGCGTGTCCGGCCAGCCGCTCGGCGATCTCGTCCGAGGTGCCGACGAGGTCGGGAGCGAACAGCAGCCGCGCCGGGCCCTGCGGTGACGTCGTACGAGGGGTGCGCTTGGCCGCGTACTCCTCGTACCGCTTGCGCTGCTCCGGCGTCGCGGAGTCGGTGGGGATGACGACCAGGCCCTGGGAGACGCGGGCGCCTTCCCCGTCCGGGTGCCGCTCGCGGAAGGCGCGGATGTGGGATAGCTGGATCTCGGCGAAGTCGTACGGCCCCTCCCCGCCCTCCGCCTTGACGACGCTGCTGGTCAGGAAGTTCATGCCGTGCTCGCCTGCCCAGCGCGCCGAACTGAGGCTGCCGCCGCCGTACCACAGGCGCCGGCCCAGACCGGGGGAATGCGGCTGCACTCGATCGGAGAACACCTCGAAACCTTCGATGCCGCTGAAGTCGGTCGCGCTCTCGCCGCGCACGAAGGCGAGCAGCCGCCGCACCCGCTCGTAGGAGAAGTCCTCCGCATCCGCGGTGTCCGGGTACAGCGCCTCCTTGACCTGCTCGAAGTGCATCGGCGGACCGACGCTGACACCCGGGTTGACCCGGCCCCCGGACAAGATGTCCACCGTCGCCAGGTCCTCCGCCAGCCGCAGCGGGTTCTCCCAGCCGAGCGGGATGACCGCCGTGCCCAGTTCGATGTGGCGGGTGCGTTGCGAGGCCGCCGCCATCACGGCGACGGGGGAGGAGATGCCGTACTGCAGATGCCGGTGGCGCAGCCACGCGCTGTCGAAGCCGAGCCGCTCGCCCAGCTCGATGATCTCCAGCGTGGACTCGTGGCCCCGCCGCGGATCGGCCTCGTCGAACAGGCCGATGGTCAAAAAGCCCAGCTTGCGCAGGGGGCGAGAGGTCGGCGGCACGGGCTCCTCCGTGGTTGCTTGATGAATCAAGTAGTACGGAAGTGCCAACGGGGACGTCGCGAGAAGTGTTCCCACCCCCAAGGTCAAGATCCGGTCAGGTCAGCGCGATAACGAACTCGTCCTCGACCGGCGGTTCGATCTCCTGCGCACGGTTGCCGGTGGCGGCGAAGCACCGCACCCGCACCGCCTCCGGACTCACGTCCAGGCGCAGGAAGCTCTTGAAGAAGGGCGGGCTGTAGGTCGCCGAGCCCGGAGAGAACAGCTGCGTGTAGATCTTGCGCACCGGCAGGCGGAAGCGCGAGGTACGGTCCGGGCGGCCGCCCGCACCGAGCAGGCTCGCCACCAGGCGCACCCGCCGGGTCACCCGTACCGGTCCGCCCGGCGTACGGGTCGGCTGGATGCCCAGCCGCTCGGCGATCACCGCCATCGCCTCGGCCTCGGTCAGCGTGAAGAAGCGGCGCAGCCGCAGCTGGCGGCCGTACAGGCGGCTGTAGAAGGCGAGGGAGTCACCGCGCAGCGGATAGCAGCGGAAGTCCTTCTCCGTGACGTTCGCGATGTCGACCCGCGGGATGGTGTGCGTGGCGTGCATGAACGCGCCGCCGCCGCCCGAGACGACGTACTGGATGGTGCGGCCCTCCACCTGGACCGGATACCGCTGGTAGTTGTGGATGTCGCCGCCTATCGCCGCCACGTAGTGATGCGCCGGGTCGCGGACGATGTCGTCGACGGTGCCGCCACCGCCCTCGATGGTGCACGGGTGGTGCTCGCCGTCCACGTACAGGGGTGAGCCGGTGACCAGGATCTTCGGGCGGGGCCCTTGCGAGACCTCACGCAGCCAGGCGCCCTGCTCGGCGTCGATGGTGCCCAGCAGACCCGTGTCGATGCCTACGATGCGCAGCGGTCCGGCGTCGATCGCCCAGTACGGCCCCGGCTGCACCGCCTGCTGCTCGGGTGCGGACCTCAACCGCCGTTCCTCGTCCAGGTGCCGGCCGTCACCGGAGCGCGGCCGGTGCCACAGCAGCGAACGCATCCACGCCCGCGTGAAGGGCCGCGGCGCCGCCTCACGGGGCAGGGCCGGGGCGTTGCAGAACACCCGCATGAAGGCACCCAGGTCCTCGTACCAGTCGTGGTTGCCCGGCACCGCGTAGATCGGCGCCGGGTAGTCCTGGTAGGGACGGAAGAACTTGGTGCCGTAGTCGTCGGCGCTGCCGACCGGATAGATGACGTCACTGGCGATGACGGCGAAGTCCGTCCCCCGACCGATCTTCAAGAAGCCCGGCACCACGGCGTACTGGGAGTCGTCGCCCTCACCCGTGTCGCCCATCAGCATGAAGGAGAACCGTTCCGGGTCCGCACGCCGGATCACCTTGTCGGCGGGTGCCCCCGCCGCCTCCCGCTGGGCCACCCACCTGTTGCGGGTGTGCCCCGTCGGGTCCCCGAACCACGAGGCCACCACACCGTTACGGGCGGCCCACAGCGTCCTGGGGTTCAGCCAGGACAGCTTCGCGACCTTGGACGGCATCAGCCGTTTGTACTCACCGGGTTCCGCGACGCCCCAGCCGGCACCCGCGGCGGTATCACGTGAGGATTCAGACACCGGAGCACCGTAACAACAGGCCAATTCCGTTGCTCAGGCGGGAGTTGAAAGATCCAGGGCGCCCAGCACGCGCAGCGCCTCGTGCAGGCCACGCGGGCGCGGCGGGCCAGGAATCCGGGTCCGTTTCCAGCCCGGACCGCACAGCAGCACCCGGCTCTGCATCCGCGCACCGCGAACCCCCCAGCGCGTCTCCATGAGGTGCTGGACCAACGGCGTACTGGCCGTGGAGGCCGACTGCGACCACAGGGCCACGGCCGCCGGACCCACGCGCCGCACCGCGGCGATCAGGGCGTCCGGGGGCACGGCTCCGCCCAGCATGAGGGTGGGGACCCCGCGTTCGGCCAGTGTGGCGTTCAGTGCCTCCAGCGGGAGCGTGTGCTGCTCGCCCGGAACGCAGGCCAGCACCACCGGGGACGAGTGCGCCCCCTGCTGAGCGGACGCGCCGCGCACGTACACGTGGCGCAGGGTCGCGGAGATGTGCCAGGACAGGAGGTGCTCCACCTCGACGTAACGCTCACCGGCCGACTGCCACTTGCGCCCGACGGCCTGCAGGGCGGGAGCCAGGATCTCCTCCCACGCGACCACCAGCCCATGAGCGCCGATCGCGGCGGTCAGCTGTTGCTGGACGGCGAAGGCGTCCAGCCGGACGGCAGCCCGGGCGAGGCCCCTGCACTCCTGGCGCACGCTCCCCAACGGCAGCCCGCTGCCGGACCGGGAGGCGTACAAAGGCTCCGCGATCTGGTCGTCCACGGCCGGGAAGTGGTGCGCGAGCGGGGAGTGCGGGGTGCTTCTCCCGGCGTGTTCCATCGCCGTCCTGGCCGCTTCCGCCGGTGGGATGCCGGCGGCCGTCATACGGCACATCTCCAGGAGCATGGACACGTCGGCGGGCGTCCACCGGCGATGGCTTCCCCGCGCCCTGGTCGCCGGGCCCAGCCCGTATCTGCGGTCCCAGGACCGCAGGGTGGTGGGGCTGACCCCCAGACGCCGGGCGAGGAACCCGGTGGTCACCCCGGCATCCGAGGACCCGCCTGCGTCCGGCTCGGGCCCGTCCATGGTCACCCTGTCAACCGCCCGCCTCAGCCGGGGAAGCGGCCGGTCGAGCGCAGCAGCCAGCGGCGTTCGGCGTAGGCGAGGTCATCGCGCCACAGGCGTCCGGCCGCCGCCGTCATGATCCGGCGCAGCACCGGGGCCGCCGTACGGGCCGCGGCGAAGCCGGGACGCTCCGAGCAGGCCACGACCGCCTCCACGACGGCCGTGAGCGGGCGGCCCGTCTCGTCCGGCCCCAGCGGGGTGGCGTGCGTCTCCACGACCGATCCCCGGCCCTCGCCCCGCGTGATCCGCATGACGACCGTCCGCGGCTCGGGTGTGGTGAAGACGGCACGCACCGGGACGACGAGCCGGCCGGCGACCTTGAACGAGACGTCCACGGTGAACCCCTCGTCCTCGTCCTCGCCGGGGTCCGGTGTGCCGACCACGGTGAGGTCGACGAAGGAGTAGGGGTGGAACCACGCGCCGTGCCAGGGATCCAGCCGGTTGGCGACGATGTCCTCCGGCTCGCAGATCCCCACGCCGGTGTAGACGGCGGCGAGCGACCGCGACAGCGGCGGACGGTCCGGTACGACCGGTGCCTCCAGAGGGGGTTCACCGCCGACCTCGTCCAGGCGCACCCAGACCAGGACACTGTCGTCGTGCACGGGCAGTGGCTCCCAGCCCGCGACCGGCCCGCCCGTCAGCGCCAGCCCGTGCCAGTGACACACGAGAGTGCCGCAGCGGACCGGACCGGCGGCGAGCGGCGCACCCAGATGCGGGCAGACGCCGGGGCCCGCCGCGAGGCGCCCGTCCGCGGTGCGCCACACCACGACCTCGCGCCCGGCCACCGTGCCGGCCAGCGGCCGGTCGTCGCGCAGATCGCGTGTGGCACCGACGACGCACCAGTTGCCCGACGGGCGGGCCTGGGCACGTTTCAGCGCCTGGGCGATCACACCCGGCCGGGCCTGGCGCCAGGTCGGCTGCTGCTTCTCCCACCGCACGGGGCGGCGGCGCAGCGCGAGCGGGTAGCGGGCGCGGTGGTGAGGATGGGGGAGTTTCATCGGGATTCCTCCGTGGATACCCCCGCCTTCAGGCGGGGGAGGAAGCGGACTCCTGCGGAGCAGGGCAGGGAAAGCCGATGCGCCGCCAGGGCGAACCGGCGTTCACCGCCAACCACCCGCAGGTAAGCGGTAGTTTGTGTGGCGTCTGGTCGGCGATGACCAAGCCGGCCGGGCCTACCGCCGGGCTGGCGGGATGTCAGGTCTGTGGAGCTGGCGTAAGACTGCTGGGCGTACCCACGTCCCTTGCCGTTAATTCGGGGCAGCTGCTGTCTGAGAAGCAGAAAGCTCAACCCGCGAGGGAAGAATCTCCCGGCTTCAGCTGGGGGAGAAGTCAACGGGGCGGGTCGCAATCGACGGGGGCCGCGGTGGCCTGGAAGGACCCGTTGCCCGAGTCGGCCGCGGGATCGGTGGTGACCTTGACGCCGAGGTAGTCGTAGCGTGTGGGGACGGGGAAGGCGTGGGTGTAGCGGTTCGCGATCTGCGTCTTGCCCTTGGGCAGCGGGACCGGGTCGGTGGCGACGACGGTGCCGACGACCCGGGGTGAGTCGCTGACGTACCAGCTGAGGTAGAGCGTTCCGTCGGCCGCACCGTCGGTCGTCACCGTCACCGAGGCCACGATGGTGCAGGCCGCCGAGGTCGGGCCGACCGCGTTGATCTGCGCGGAGGTGACGTGGAGCGTGGGCGCCGGTGTGGGGGTGCCGCCCCCGCTGGTGGAGCCCCCGCTCGTCGTCGTACCGCCCCCGCTGCTGGTCGTACCGCCGCCGCTCGTGGACGCACCGGTGCCGGACGTGCTGCCGGTGGTTCCGCCGCCGCCCGTGGTGCTCGTACCGCCTGCCGCGGTGGTTCCTCCCGCGCCGGACGATCCGCTGCCCGAGCTGCCGGACGTGCCGTCCGGACCGGGCGAGCCGCTCTCGTCGCCGGACGCCGACGCGGAGGGCGAGCCGGCCTTGGAGGGTGAGGGGGAAGCGTCGGACGCCGAGGGGGCCGCGTCCGGGGAGTCGGCAGATGCGCTGGAACCCGGCTCGTCGGAGGAGCCGCCCGATCCTCCGCCGGATCCGGCCGCGTTCGTGGTGCGATGCCCCGCGCCCCCGCCCGTCGCGACCGCCGTCACCGCCACCCCGCCGACCACCAGCAGGGCCCCCGCCGCGAGCCCGGCCAGCACCTTCCCCCGCCGACCTGGCAGCCGACGGGAGCCCGGCTTGAGGACGGTCGTGGCCAGCGCCGTGGTCCCCGAGGCGCCACCGTCCGCCGACGGGAACCGAAGCAGGAACAGGGCGGCGAGAGCGGCGAGTTCACGTCGACCGGTCTCCTCCCACTCCTGGCCGTACGCGCCCGCCGCGACGGCCTCCAACTCCTCGACGAACGCCGCCGCGCTCTGCGGGCGCTCCTGGGGCGTCTTGGCCAGGCCCCGGCGGATCAACGGGCGCACCGGCTCGGGCGCCAGCTCGTCCGGGATGGGCGCCTCGATGTGCTGGACGGCCAGCTCGGCCAGCGTCCGGCCCGGGTAGGGCTTCATTCCCGTCAGACACTCGAAGAAGGTGGCCGTCGCCGCGTACACGTCGGTGGCCGGCGCCGCCGCACCGCCGGTCCACTGTTCCGGCGCCATGTAGATCGGGGTGCCCGACGCGTTGGCCGCCACCCCGCTCGGCACGGCGATGCCGAAGTCGACCAGCTTGGAGCGACCCTCGGCGTCGACCAGAACGTTGTCCGGCTTGTAGTCGCGATGCACGACACCCGCCGCGTGGGCCGCCGCAAGGCCGAGCAGCGAGCCCTTGAGCACGGCGAGCGCGGCCTCGGGAGTCGTGGCACCGTGCTCGCGCAACAGCGTGCGCAGAGCCACGCCGTCCACCAGCTCCATGACGATGGCGGCACCGCGCGGGCTCTCCACGAACTCGTACAGCGCCACCACATGGGGGGAGCGCAGCTCGCCCAGCAGCCGGGCCTCGGCGCGGAAGACCTCGCGGAAGGCGGGGTCGTCACCGAGCTGTTCGGCCAGGTACTTGATCGCCACCTGGGTGCCGGTCGTGTCGTGCCGGGCCAGCACCACCCGGCCGCTGGCCCCGGAACCCAGCGTCTTGGTCTGTGTGTAACCGGGGACCGCCCACGGGTCCCCGTCGCGTATCGCTTCGCTCATGTCCTTGACTTCGGTCCGTCCCCCGGACCGCCCCCGTTCGTGCTCCTGCGGTGCGGATGCTGCGTGATGCGCCTGCCTCGGCTGGGACATGGACGATGCACCATCGTTCTTGCGAACCGCTTGCAAGCCGTTCGCAAGTCGGCCGTCGGATTCTCCTGCCGACGGCCTGTCGTACGCCGGTCACACAGGGGGGAATCGGCGTACGACACCGTCCTCGACCCGATCACCGCAGGTCACGGCCCGCAGGGACTGCCGGGCACGGGCGTGCTCCAGACGAGCGGGACCATCCGCCGTCAGCGCGAGCGCCTCCCGGAGCTCGCCCGCGCCGTCGGGCCCGCGCGCCTCACCGAGCAGCCGCAGCACCCGGCCGACGGTGCCGGGCGCGCCCCACCGACGGGCCATCGACAACTGCTCGCGCGCCAGCCGTTCGGCCCGCTCCCGCTCACCCATCCCGGTCAGCGCCCGCACCCGCAGCAGCCCCTCGTCCCACCACACCGGGTTCACCACCTCGGGCTGCAGATGCCCTACGCCACCCAGCACCGCCAGTGCCTGCGGCCACCGGCCCTCGGCGAGCAGCACGCGAGCCTCGCTCTCCGCGCACAGACGCGCACCCTCACCACCCGCGCTGCGCTGCCGCATGCGCTCCACGCAGGCCCGTGCTCCGGCGATGTCACCGAGGTCCAGCAGCACACCTGTCAGGAAGGCCCGGCACTGGGGCGCGCCGGGCCTGACCCCCCACGCGGCGAACTGCTCCAGGGCGGTCTCGAGCGACTGGCGGGCCTGCTCCGGCGCGCCGTGCCGCCACTGCGTGAAGCCCTTCCACAGATGCGCCGACAGCGTGCCGATGAGCGACCCCCGCTGCCCGGCGTAGGTCAGCGTCTCGTCCCACAGCACCCTGACGTCCTCGCCGGCCAGATCCAGGACCACGCCCGCCGTGCACCACGAGAGGATCTCGCCGCTGTGCAGCAGTGCCCGTTCCGTGAGCGCGCAGCGAGCCGAGGCGATGGCCGCGGCGCGGTCGAGCCGCCACACGGTGGCCTCGCGCGCCGCCTCCGCCGCGAGCATGCGGGCGCCGGGCCCGTCCCCGAGGACGGGCGCCGCCGGATCGTCCGTGCCGCAGGTCCCCGCTTCCCGTGCTGCCGCGGCGGGGAGCCCGTGGGCGAAGGCACCGAGCCGCGCCAGGGCCAGCAGCCCCCGCCGCTCGTCGGCGCCAGCGTCGTCACGGTCCACGTCCGCCTGCCCATCCGACAGTTCCGTCGCCGCCCGTGCCGCGAACGCGGCCGCCTCGCCGGGCCTCCCGGTGTAGATCAACGTTTGCGCGAGCAGACGTGCGGCGCCGGTCGCCGACGGGGAACTCTCGTACGCCTCCCGCAGATGCCGCGCCGCCGACGGTCCGTTGACGTGCGCTTCGGCCCGCCCCAGTTCCAGCAGCACCTCGGGCCGTACGTTCGGCGCGGGCGGCTCGAGCAGCGCCCTGGTGAGCAGGGTGGCGGCCGTGTCGTTGGCGCCGCGGGCGCTCGCGCGAGCCGCGGCGCTGCGCAGCACGTCAACCGCCCATGGGTCGCCCCGGCGAGGGGCCGGCAGCAGATGGGCGGCGATCTGCTCCGAAGCGGCCCCGGCACGGTCGAGCAGGCGTGCCGCCTGTGCGTGCAGGGCCAGGAGCTCGTCCTGCGGCACCGTCCGCAGTACGGCCTCACCGGCCAGGGGATGGGCGAAGTCCAGCGGGTACTGGTCACGGACCACGTCTGCCCGCACCAGGGCCGCCGTGGCGGTGGCCACGTCCTGTTCGGACAGCTCTGTGAAGGCGGCGAGTGCGGGCAGCGAGGCCGCGCCGCCCAGGACGGCGATCGCCCGTACGACGTGCGCGGCGGCGGGCGGCAGCCGGTCCAGCCGGGGGAGCAGGAGGTCGCGGACGGACCGTACGCCGGATTCGTGGACGGTGCGGGGGTCGGTTTCCTCTCCCGTCGTCTTCAGTGTCCCGATCACCTGGGCCAACAGCAGCGGCAGTCCTTGCGAGACCCGGTGACAGGTCTGGACGACCTCCTCGCGCACCAAGTCGCCGAGGTGCCGGCGTACGAGACGACCGACGCCCTCCACGGTGAGCGGCTGCGGCTGGAGGTGCACCACCATCGGATCCTGGCCGAGGTCGGCCAGTACTTGCGCGCTCTCGCCCAAGGCGGGCGGTTCCCCGGTGTGCAGCGTGGTCACGACGAGGATCGGCAGGGACTGGATGCGGGGCAGCAGATGCGCGAGGAAGCGGAGGGACGGCGGATCGCAGGTCTGGAGGTCGTCCACGAGGAGGAGCAGAGGCGAGCGTGGTGGGGTGTTTGCGGTGGCGAGGCGTTCGGTGAGTCGGTAGAGCCCGTGCAGAACGTCGAAACCATCCGCCCCGTCGGACAGCGTCGTCGTCGTGTCAGACAGCACGCCGCCAGGCCCGGAGGTCTCCGGGCCGAGCAACTGCCGTACGACGTCGTAGGGTTCGCGCGGGGGCCCGGTGGGGGATGTCCGCGGGCCGCCACCGGCACCTCGTACACGTAGGCCCCGTCGCGTGCCGAGTCGGCGCGTCTCTGCCAGCAGTGCGGTGCGGCCGATCCCGGCGGGGCCCTGCACACAGACCAGCCCGCCCCGGCCTTCGGCCGCGTCCGCCAGACAGTGCCGCAGTTCGGCCAACTCGGCGTGCCGCTCGATGAGTTGGCCCGACGCAGAGACGACTGCCGGCTCGGGTGGGCACGGCGGAGGCGGCGTGGGTACGGCCGGGCTCGGGGCATGGGACAGGATCTCGGCTTCCAGGCGTCGCAGGGCGGGGCCTGGATCTATGCCCAGTTCGTCGGCGAGTGTGCGGCGGGCGCGGCGCAGTACGGAGAGAGCCTGGGCGTGGTCGTGCGCCTGGTGGCGGGCGAGGGCCAGCAGCAACCAACGTTCCTCGCGGAGGGGTCGTTCGGCGACGAGTTCCTCGGCCTCGTGGAGCAGTGACTCGCCCTGTTCGCCTTGTTCCAGGCGGGCTGCCAGCAGCCGTTCTCGTACCACTTCACGCAGCTCCGCCAGGCGTGCCGCCTCTGACCGTGCCCAGGGCTGGCCCTCGAACCCGGCCAGAGCCGGGCCCCGCCAGAGGCCCAGTGCCTCGGTGAGCAGGGCTGCCTTGTCCGGAGCCGACGGCACGTCCTGGCCGGCCGCCTCGATGAGCGCTTCGAACTGCCAGGCGTCGACCTCCTGACGCGTGAGGCAGATCGCGTAACCGGCGCCCTCCCGCACGAGAATGCTGCTGCGGGCGTCGGCCGTCAGAGCCGGTCGCAGTTCCCGCCGCAGCCGCGAGACGTACGCCTGCAGAGCACCGACCGCGCTCGGCGGCGGCTCCTCGCCCCACACGGCGTCGATCAACCGGTCGCAGGTGACCACAGCGCCCCGGGCCAGGACCAGCAGTGCGAACAGTGCACGGGGCCGGGGCCCGCCAAGGTGCAAGGGCCGTCCGTCGTGTGTCACGGTCAGCTCACCGAGAACCCCGACCCGCAGCCCGGCGGCGCTCTCACGGGGGTCGGATCCCGGGGCGCTCGGTCTCTGCCCCGCTTTGTCGGCGTGCTGCATGCGCCTCATAGTGCCCGGCTCATGCCCTGCCGACCAGAACGGTACGCACTGGCGCCGGGCTCGACGACCGCGAAGTCCCGGGCGGTGGCGCTGATCCGCTCGGTGGTGCCTCCTCGCCGCCGTCGTGGCGCGCGCACACGCTCGCCAGCCGCTTCGCGGGATTCCCGCAACTGATCACCTGTCGCACTCGATCCCCCCGTTGCCCCCTGCCCGGGGCACAGCGGGGATGCAGCCGGGGAGGGCGGACAGGGGGTGAGACGCGACCGGCAGGCGGTTCGGCAACCTGTCGTCGCGAGTGGTGGGCCTGGGCATGGTCACCGCGGACGGCACTGCTCCACTCGATGCCGACGCGGGCCCGGTACATGCGCCAGCACCCGGACCCCTTGACCCACAGGCTGCCCCCGTGGTGCATCTCCCAGTGCTCGGGAGCGCCCGAGCGAAACCGTCACCCTGATCAACACCTCCCGCACCCCCGTCAGTCTCACGAACTGGCAGCTCGCGGATCAGGAGAAGTGCAGGCTCCCCCTGCCCGACGTCAGCCTTGAGCCGGGCGAGACCCTGACCGTCCCCGGTTCCGGTGACTTCCACCTGGGCGACGCCGGAGGGGCCATCACCCTGCTCGGCCCTGACGGCCTCAAGGTCCACGGCGTTTCCTACACCGCCGAGCGAGCCGAGCCGAAGGGTGAAGCGGTCACCTTCTGACGGGGGACCGGCGGCCGTCTGCAGCCGCCTGGCACCGAACACAAGCCGACCGGCGGACCCGGCAGGTGGCTGACCGCACGTCAGCGGCCCGCCGAGAAATCGGACTCGGCATCATGAGCGGGATCCTCGCTGTGCGGCAGAAGCCTGCGCTCCACCACATATTGGAAGGCTAGCCTTGCAAACCAAAATTTGCAAGGCTAGCATTCTGACATGACTTCACGGGCGTCGGACGACCGCGCCGAAAACCTTGAGCCGGACCCCGCGCTGATCGGGGTGGCAACGCGGCTGCGGATCAGCATCGGCGCGTTCAGGCGCCGCAGTCATGAAGCATTGAGCGAGGGCGACTTGACGGGCCCGCAGCTGACGGCACTCTCGCGGCTCGAACGGCTGGGTGCGGTCACCACCGCGGAACTGGCCAGGCGTGAGCAGATCACGCCCCAGGCGATGGGCGCCACCGTCGCGGTCCTGGAAGGCCGTGGGCTGGTGGCCCGTACCGCCGATCCCTCTGACGGGCGCCGTCAGCTGCTCACGGTCACCGAGGGCGGCCGGGCCGTGCTGAGTTCCGAGCGCAGCGTCGTCGCCGCCACGATGGCCGCGGCGATGGCGACGTCCTTCACTGCCGAGGAGATCGCGACTCTCGACGCGGCGGCGCTGCTGATCGAGCGGCTGGCCGACCTGTTCTGACCGGCGACCGTGATCATCGAGCCCTACCCCGAGGAACGGAGGGCGTGCCGTGAATGAGCCGGAGTCCGAGGTCGTCGCAAGCGCCCGGAGCGAGGCGGGCGGGGCCACGCGTCCGTTCTCCTGGCGGTTCACCGCGCCGTTGTTGATCGGCTCGGCGCTGAATCCGATCAACAGCTCACTGATCGCTACCGCGCTGGTGCCGATCGCCGCCGGCCTGCACGTCCGGGTCGGGCAGACCGCAGCCCTGGTGACCGCACTGTATCTGGCCAGCGCCATCGCCCAGCCCACGGCCGGCAAGGCCGCCCAGGTGTTCGGTCCGCGACGGGTCTTTCTGACCGGGAGCGTGCTGGTGGCAGTGGGCGGCACGGTGGGCGGCCTCGCGCAGGATCTGATCACCCTGCTCATCAGCAGAGTCCTGATCGGTCTCGGCACCTCCTGCGCCTACCCGACCGCGATGCTGCTGATCCGCCGTCGAGCCCACGACGCCGGCCTCGACGAACCGCCAGGCAACGTCCTGGGCGCACTGCAGATAGCCGGCACCGCCACGGCGTCGCTGGGACTGCCCGTCGGCGGTCTCCTGGTCGGCGCCCTGACCTGGCGGTCGGTGTTCTTCCTCAACGTGCCGGTAGCACTGATCGCCCTGGCCGCGACACTGGCCTGGATCCCCCGTGACAGCCCCACCGGCCGCGACCACACCCTGCGTGGCGTCGCCTCCGCCCTCGACGTGCCGGGCATCCTCGGTTTCGGCGCGACGATGACCGCACTGCTGGTGTTCCTGTACGACCTGCCCGCCGCGCACTGGTATCTGCTGGGCATCGCGGTGGCAGCGGGAGCCGCGCTCGCGCTCTGGGAGTTGCGTGCCGCCAACCCGTTCCTCGACGTGCGCCTGCTCGCGGCCGACCGGGCTCTGACCCGGACCTATCTGCGTTTCGGCCTGGCGATGCTGTGCGTGTACATCGTGCTCTACGGGCTCACGCAATGGGCCGAGGCCGTACGTGGCCTGTCCGAGAGCGCGGCCGGGCTGCTCCTGCTGCCCATGACCCTGGTGTCCGCGGTGGTCATCTCGCCGGTGTCGCGACGCAATCTCATACGAGGACCGCTGATCGCCGCCGCGCTGATGTGCGCGGCGGGGTCGGCGGGCGTTCTTCTGCTGACCTCCTCCACCTGGATCGGCCTGTTCGTTGCCATCACCGTTGCGTTCGGCATCTCGATGGGCGCCGCATCAGCCGGCAACCAGACCGCCCTGTACGACCAGGCTCCCGCTCAACAACTCGGCAGCGCCTCGGGTCTGCTGCGCACCTTTGCCTACATGGGCTCGATCGCCTCCTCGGCCATCACCGGCATCGTGTTCCACACGCACGTCACCGACCACGGCCTCCACCAGATCGCCTGGATCATGGTCGGCATCAGTGCCGCCCTGATCGTCATGACGATTGCCGATCGCTCGCTGTCCCCGCGCCCCCGACGCTGACAGCGGTCACGTACAACGCCCGCCTCACGGAATCCAGCAAATCGCGGAGAACCAGTGCCTGTCACGGTCCATGACCCCACCACCGCACTCATGGTCGTCGACCTGCAAGCAGGGCTGACCGGCCTGCCGACCGTGCATCCGCTCGGCGACGTCGTCGCGAACACCGTGGCGCTGGCCGACGCCTTCCGTGCCAAGGGACTGCCGATTGTGCTGGTCAACGTCGCCGGCACCGCCCCCGGCCGCACCGAGCAAGGCGACGACGCCCGCGACCTGCCCGACGGCTTCAGCGACCTGCTCCCCATGCTCAACCAGCAGTCCGGCGACAAGACCGTCACCAAATACACCTGGGGCGCATTCCACAACACCGACCCTGCCGACCATCTCGACGGGCTCGGCGTCACTCAGGTCGTCATCGCGGGCGTCGCAACCAGCTTCGGCGTCGACTCTGCGGTTGCGCCTGCTCGCCGTGGCCGGACGTCTCATCGGCATCGGCCGCCGCCGCAGCGGGGTTCTACGGCCGGGCGATGCCGCTCAGGACGAGCATGAGCATCCAGGCCAGCGCCTGACCGCTCTTGCCGACTGCGACCGACACCATCCCTCCGTCTGGCTGACCTCGAGTTCCTTGTGGCAGCTCGCCCGCATGCCGTCCTCGCCCTTGTGTCAGTGCTCCCACGCCAGCGGGCCCGGGCCGGTCCATTCGATCAGGGGTGAGGCGGCGATCTCGTCTTCCTCGCCCAGGTTCAGTCCGGCCCGCCGCAGGAAGACGATCATGTCCCACAGGCCGTAGGCGCGGCCGACGGGGACCCCGTGGATGCAGACCAGTCGGCCGCCCTCGGTATCGGGCGGCCCCACTCTCACGGGACACCAACTCGGCACGCGTGAACGGGTACCCCCGTGCGCCCGGAACATGGCCGCGGTGGCCTGTTCATCCGGCCAGGTCGTGGTGGGTGCGGAGCGGGCCCGGTTGATGTTGATGTGGGCGCCCTGGGGCCTGCCTCTGGGGCATTCTCGTCTTCCTCGTGACCGGTTGTGCCGCTCAGGGGCTGGCTAGAGCCGGTGGCGCGGCGGCGGGGCGGGGTGGCGTGTGAGTCAGGCGCTGGCCAGGTTGATGGCGGCGTCGGCGGTGGGGTCGCTGGGGGAGTGGGCGCCGGACTCGTTCGACGGTCGCCATGGCGGCCGGCACCGCACACAGCGCGCCGGGCCGCGGCCGGCCAGGTGGCGGTGAAGGCGGCCGCGGCCGCGGTGGGCCCGGAAGGGAACGTGGACGAGTGGGGGCGGTCGGTCACCTCGGCGTGGGGATCGACTCCGTAGGCGGCCGGGGGCGTCCGGAGATCTGCTCGCACACGCCGTTCGACGTCGGCTGCGCCACCGGCAGGGCGTCCACACCGGCGGTGGCCGCGGTGCCGTCCCGCCGCGCCGTGACGGCGGCGGCGCCGCACCCGGTTCCGTGTTCTGCGCACACTCCTGCACCGCCGGCAGCACCCTGGCCCAAGCCGACGGGATACGGGAAGCTGCCCGCTGCGTCACACGCCGGTCGGCTTCCTACAGGTCCGTCAGCTCACGACCTGTCCAGGCGGCGCAGGTCCTCCTCGGTCCATTTCCGGGTGTCGCGGGGCTGGGTGTAGGGCTCCTTGTGGGGCGGCATGCCCCCGGCGATCGCCCGTTGCCGTACGGTCTCCGCGTCGAACTCGAGGCCGAGCAGGATCGCGAGGTTGCTGATCCACAGCCAGATGAGGAAGACGATGACGCCGGCCATGGTGCCGTAGGTCTTGTTGTAGGAGGCGAAGTTGGCGACGTAGAACGCGAAGCCGGCGGAGGCGAGCAGCCAGATCAGCAGGGCCAGGAAGCTGCCCGGAGTGATCCACTTGAACCCCTTCACCCGCGCGTTCGGGGTGGCCCAGTACAACAGCGCGATCATGACCGAGACGAGGACCGCCAGCACGGGCCACTTGGCGATCGACCACACCGTCAGGGCGGTGTCGCCGACCCCGAGCGCTGTGCCCGCCTTGCGGGCCAGCGCGCCGGTGAAGACCACGATCAGGGCGCTGATCACGGCGAGCACCATCAGGACTGCTGTCAGTGCGACCCGCACCGGCAGGATCTTCCACACCGGGCGGCCTTCGGGCATGTCGTACACGGCGTTGGCCGCGCGGATGAACGCGGCGATGTATCCGGAAGCCGACCACACAGCCAGGACGATGCCGACGATCGCCATGACCGATCCGAGACCGGCGTTGTTCTGCAGCTGCGAGACGGCCCCGGTGATGACGGTGCGGGCGGAGCCCGGGGTGAACTGCTGCATATTCTTCAGCACCGCGTCCGTCGCCGACTTGCCGGCCAGGCCGAGCAGCGACACCAGGACCAGCAGAGCCGGGAACAGGGACAGCAGACCGTAGTACGTCAGCGCCGCGGCCCGGTCGGTCAGCTCGTCGTCCTTGAACTCCCGCAGGCTTCCCTTCAGCACTGCACCCCAGGCCGTCCTCGGCAGCTGTGTCGGCGCGTTCGGCGCGCGCTGCTCCACCGCGGGCCCGGGGCCGGCCTCCTCCGGCGGTGGGGCCTCACGCTCGGGAGCGTCATCGTGTGCGTAATGTTCTTTCCGTCCTGGAATATGCAATTTCATGCCCAGTGGGTACCCCCGCAGGCCCACCTAATCGGGGCGTGGTCCCCGGTTCGGCGAGGGGTGTAGGTGGGGGTGAGGTGGGGGGGCGCGGCTGAGCACGTTGATGGGTGGGGCGCGGCCCGGTTGGTGTGCGCGGCGTTGGTGCCGGCCGCAGCCGCAGCCGCCTCGGCGGCCGTCCCCACCCTGCTCGCCGTCCTCCCGGCCACAGGTCTGCGTGCCGCTCTTCGGAGTTCCGGTCTTTTCATCGACAGCCTCGATCCGGGTATCGATTTCATTCCCCAGTGGGCCGTGGAACCTGGGTCGTCCGAACTCGTAATTTTCGAGGCGGCAGCTTTTCCGACCTGCGGAGGGGAGTAATGGATATGCCCGGTTGGCCGTCTGTGCGCAGGAGATGAACGGCCTTTCGGGCATCGTGGCCATGGGGGAAGTTGCCCCACGGGGCGGCATCGAGGTCCAAGTCCTGCCGGGATTCGGGCAGGATGCCGGCCACCACCGCCCGCACGTCGAATGGGCCGCCCGAGAACAAGGCCAGGTCCGCTCCGTCCGCTATTTCGCGGCACATCGAAAACGTCGGATCGGTCCGCCAGTATCTAGAGCGCTCAGTCGCACTTCACCTGAGAGGTATTCGCAAAGGTATCCACAGGTGTATACTCGGGGTATGGCTGACACCACCGTAAAGGTCGACTCCGAGACCAGGGACCGGTTCGCTGCGGTCGCCGCAGCCCGCGGGCAGAGCGTGCGCGCCTACCTGGCCGAGCTGGCCATACAGGAAGAGAACCAGATCAAGCTGAGCAAGGCGACCGCCGTGTTCCGCGAGATCATCGCGCAGCCCGGGCTGGCCGAGGCCTTCGACGACGCCTTCCCCGGTGACGCTCCGCCCCGTCGGGACGCCGCGGGCCGGGCGGCCTGACCTTGGACCTGCACATCGACATCCGGTGGCTTCTGGACCGGCAGGAGGAGCTACTCGGCAAGGAACTCGGGGTTCGGGATTACTCGGGGCTGGTAGCCGCCGTGGCCCGGCACCGGGTGAACACCCCGCAGTTGGACGTGGGCACGCCCGACGCCTACTGGCGTGCCGCCGCACTGCTGGAACAGCTGGTGCTGTTGCGCCCGCTGCCGGCCCGCAACGCGTACTTCGCGTACGGCGTCGCGGTGGCATACATCCGGGCTTCTGGGGAGGAGGTCGACGACTCCTTCGAGCTGTGGCGGGACCTGATCACCGACATCCGCGCGCTGCGGCTCACCGTCTACGACATCGCCGACCGCCTGCGCTCCTGGAGCGGCAACGGCTGATCCGATCCCGTCCGGCCAGAACACTCGCGCCCCGAGAGGGCGCTCGTCAGTTCTGGCCGGACGGTGTCTCTTCCCAGAACCAGGCGACGAGAGGAAAGCGGTCGCTACGAGTCGGCTGCAGGGACAATCCGGTCAAGCGTCGAGTACCGAGGTTGTCCGACTGTCACTGGTCGATCAGGGGCCCGGTCACCCGGCCCGCTGGGTTGTCTCCCCGGCCTGAGCGGGTACGGCGGGCAGGGGGACGGTGCAGGAGGCGCAGCGGCGGGCCTGGGCCGGGACGGGGCTGAGGCACTCGGGGCAGTCCCGCTTGGGGGCTTGGACGTCGTTGTGGGGTGCGAGGCGCTCGTGCAGCTTGTTGATCGGAAGTACGACGAGGAAGTACAGGGCGCTGGCGAGGAGGAGGAAGCTGATCGCCGCGTTGATGAAGGCTCCGTAGGGGAACTTGGTGGCGCCTACTGTGAAGGTCTTGTGGGTCATGTCGCCGGTGGCACCGGTGGCCAGCCCCACGAGCGGGGTCAAGAAGGCGCTGACGAAGCCGTTGACGACGGCGGTGAACGCCGCTCCGATGACGATGCCGACCGCCAGGTCGACCACATTGCCGCGCAGGATGAAGCTGCGGAAGCCCTTCACCTTTTCACTCCTTCAAGGCCCATGACATCGACGGGCGGCACCACGGCCCCTCACCGCGGATGCCCTGCCACGCCTCACTCATACCTACTGGGCGGCGGCACCACGGCTCGCCGCCGCCTCGCCGAGGCCATGGTCAGGTGGCCACGCTGGCTATCTCTTGGTCTCGCTCCGGTCATTCGGGCGGGTCCGACCCGTGTTTGGAGTTGCTGCCAGCAGTGGCGGACGTGCTGCTCAGCTTCTCGTACGGCGGGGGAGGTGTCGTCGGGAAGCGCGGCTGGAGACGATGGGGCCTGGTACTTGTCGGCGTGGGGTGCGCTGCGGCGACGCGGCCGTTGAACAGCGCGAGCGCCTTGTGTTCGGCCGTCCTGGGGGAGGACCGCTGCTCAGGCGACCAGGAATGCGGCGATCACTGCTGCGGCTGTCAGCGCGACAGCTGCTTGCTGATCGGACATGGCTGTGAGCGTCCTTCGTACGGGTACTGGTCCGGTAGGGCCGGTACCCGTGTCGTACCGACCCTCCCGTCTCTTTGTCCGCGTCAGGCCGGGCCAGGTTCCGTTAAGGCGGCGAACGACGGTGGCGCGGCGCGGTCGACGGCCGCCTTGACGACGAGGCGCATGCTGGCGCGCTTTCTGATGGCCGTCTGCTGATCGTGGCAAGGCGGCCGCTCCCGTCAGCTTTCAGAGCCAGTAGCGCATGATCAGGCGTGAGGTGTGCCAGGTGAGCCAGGCGCCGGCCTGCCAGGCCGATGGCGGCGCCGGCAGCGACGTCGCTGGGGTGGTGAGCGCCGCTTTGCACGAGCTCGAGCGCCACCATGGCGGCGGGTACTGCGCACGCCGCTCCTGCGGCCGGCCACGTGGGTGCGAAAGCGGCGGTGAATGCAACCGCGGCGGCGGTGTGTCCGGAGGGGAATGAGGAGGGGCCGGGGCGGGCGTCGACCTCGTCGCGGGGGAACCACCCTTTCGGTGGCCGAGGCTGGTCAGCAAAATCCTGGCCTCGATCGGCCGCCAGCTGCGGCTGGACCACTCGACCGTACGGCGCTTCGCCCCGCCCGGAGTCTCGACGAACTGCTGGTCAAAGGCCACCAACCGGGCACCGATCCTGGACGAACACAAGCCCTGCCTGCGCAGGCGCCGGCGCTGCCACGACATCCCGCAACTGCACCGCGAACCGCGCGCACGTGGGTTCACCGGAGGCATCCAGTGCGTCCGCCGCTGCTTTCCCCGCTTCAAAAGGCCGCACAGCCCCAAGCCGAAGAACCCACCCGCGCCTTATCCGAAGCCTGCAGACGGAAGTCGTCACAAGATCACCGACAGAGCCGAATTGGCTGACCGTCGACAGGAGTGGGGGCCGCGCTCCCGGCCAGGGCGCGGCCCGTCGCCTCACACGGTTCGCAACGGCTACACCCAGCCGCGTTGAGAAGCCCGCATCCCCAGCTGGAACCGGCTCGCCGCTCCCAGCCGTTCCTGCAACTCGCTGACCCGCCGCCGCACGGTCCGCAGACTCACCCCCAGATGGCGAGCCACCGCCTCGTCCTTCATTCCGGCCGCCAGCAGCCGGGTCAACGTCCTCTCGCTCTCGGAGAGTTCACTGTCGCCGGCCGCCTGGCCCAGTGGAGTCGCCTGCTGCCAGGCCAGCTCGAAGAGCTTCTGCAGGGCCTCGGTCACCGCCGAGTGCCACACCACGACGGCACAGTAGCCGCCGGCCGCGGTGGCGGTCAGCGGCAGCAGCGCCCGGCAGCCGTCGACCACCAGCAGCTTGAGCGGCACGGTCGGCAATACCCGTGCCTGTTCGCCGAGTGCGACCATCCTCAAGGCGCGGGACAGGACCTTCGGATCCTCCAGGCCGGTGGCCGCGTAGATCCCGCGGGAGACGATGCCGCGGCTGAGCAGATCGGCCTGGAGATCCACCTGCGGAGCAGGCGGGGCGAGATACGGCGGTGTGTCGAAAAGGCACACCTCGTGTTCCGCGCGCGCGTACATCTCCTCCAGGCGTGCCGCGATGGCGCCCTCGCCGGAGGCCACTTCGACCAGCCGGGAGGGCTCCTCGCGCAGCAGCCCCGCCTCGTACGCGGTCGCCATCTCCTCGGCGGTGGAGGCCAGCAGTTCGGACTCCGTCTCGCGCCGTCGGATCAGAGCGCGGATCGCCACCCGAGGGTCGACCGCCCGTAACCCGCCCATGGAGTCCGGTGGTTGCAGCAGCCCGACCTGGAGGAGCCGGTTGCAGGCCTCGCGGACGCGGGCCGGGGAGGCGCCGGTCAGCAGCGCCCAGCCGGCCGCGCCGGCGTCGGGCTGGTTGAGGATGGCCTTGTACAGCAGTTCGTCGAACGCGGAGACCCCCACCGCGGCCCAGGGGCTCGGGGCAGGGGTCTCCTCCCTAGCCGTGTCGTGTGCCGTGTTCACCATGGCCCGGCACGGTAGACGATCTTTGTTAAGGATTTTCGCAACGTTTGACTGCGGTCGTCTACTTCAGGCCGAACGCCCGTACGATCGTCTGGTCGACGATGTTGCCGCCCGCGTCGGCGGCCCGCACGCGCAGCGACACGAACCGGGCGGCCTTCTTCGGGTGCTTCAGCTCCGCCTCGCCGTGCTTGACCTTCACCTCCTTCCAGGAGGCACCGTCGTCGTACGAGACCCAGGCCTTCAGGGAAGTGGCGGTGACGCCGCCGGACTGGTTCCGGACGGAGAGATGGAGCTTCGACGTGTGGCCGGCCTCAGCACGGTTGAGAGGGCTGAGCCCGGTCACGTCGTAGTCGACCGAGAGCAGTCCGAGCGCCGTCTGTTGGTCCGTGTGCGCCGAGGCGAAGGACCATTCGGTGTGGGTGGCGGTGGAGTACGCCGCCCAGTCGGCCTTGCGCTGTGCGTCGAGCACGAGGCGGTACGAGGACTTCGCCGCCGGGACGGTGAAGGTGCCGTAGCCGCCGAGCGCGGTGTCGCCGACCAGTTGCCCGTCCGCGTACAGCTTGCCCTTCGCGGTGTCCAGGACGTTGTCCACGGATCCATAGTGGCCCGGCGTGGAATCGCTCAACTCCGGTACGCGGAAGGTGAGTTTGTCGCCGGTGCGCTGGGAGAGGCCGTACTGCTGAGCGGTCGCCGGGCGGACGACCTGGCCCAGCCAGTCCTCGGCGGGCTGCTTGCCCGCCTTGTCGAAGGTCCGCAGGGGACCCCACTGAGGCCGGTTCGCCTGCCAGTTGGGATAGACGGCATGCCAGATCCGGCTGTCGGAGACGTTGTAGTACTCGGTGCGCTCGGTGGCGAGCTGCACATTGGTGGTGGTCGCGATGTCGGTCTTCTGCCAGGGGCGGTACCAGTACACGGCGTCCTTGCCGACGTCACCGGCCTGGGCCCCGCGGTAGCGAACCTTCTGCTTCACGGTGTTGGAGCTGTCCAGGTTGTATGTCTGGTTGGCTGAGACGGCTCCGACCTGCGGGAACATCACGTTGTACACATACGGACTGACCGGAGTGCCGGCCAGCTTCAGCTTGACCTTCTTCCCGCTCTTGAGCAGTGTCCCGAGCTTCGCGCCGTCCTCGCCGGTCGCGACCATCAGAGGGATGGTCGTGCTCTTCGCCCAGGCGATCCAGTACCCGGGCGTCTCGCGGTAGGCGAGGACGTAACCGGCCCCGGCCGCGGTTGCGTTGGCCAGTGCCTCGTCCGGCGCCCCATTGGCGCCCACCCGGACGACCGCCACCTTGCCCTTGACGTCGAGTCCCGCGAAGTCGGCCGCTGTTCCGGTGCCCGCGTCCACCGCGCGCACCGTGTGGTCGCCGCTGATCTTCACCGGGAGACCGCTGTCGGTCTGCGCGTAATCAAGGGGCAGGGCGTAATTCTCCGGGCCGGTGACTCTCGCCGTCAGCTCCTTGGCGTAGAGACGGAACTTCGGGGAGAACTCGAACGTGCCCTGGGTGACCTTCTCGGTGGGCGCCACATAGACGTGGTCGGTCCACCACCCCTGGCTGTAGACCACCCCGAAGTCGGTGCCGGGGCCTTCCCGGTGCCAGCTGGTGGTGAAGCCCTGGAACTCGGAGTCCTCCTTGGTCTTCGGCTTGATCTCCACCGCCTTGCGGGCGTCGAGCACGACCTCGGTGTCCTTGTCGACCTTGATCTCCGGATCACCGACGACCGAGGTGGTGGCCTCGAGTCCGGCCGCGTCCCGCTGCGAGATCCAGGACGCCGTGGAGTACGTACCCGCCGGCACCTTGAAGGTGTAAGTATTGCCGATGAACCCGTAGGTGTCCGGGTAGGCGCCGTTCAGTTCCTGCAGCACGAAGATCGACGACCAGGTGGTCGGCTTGCCGTCGCGGCCCAGCAGCGACACCTTCAGGTCGTAGGTCTTCGGCAGCTTCTCGAAGCCGACGGCCGTGGTGACGAGGACGCCGTCGGCGCTGGCGGTGATGTGGCCGGAGTACCGGCCCGTCGCCGCCTTCGCCGGGTCGACCGTGACGGCGACGGTGGCGGTGCCCTTCGCCGGGACGGTGACCGTGTCCGCGTTCAGTGTGGCGACGCGAAGCGACGAGGACACCTTCAACTCCACCGCTTTGTCCGTGGTGTTGGTGTACGTGATGTCCTTGTCGGCGGCCGCGGTGTCGGTCTCCTCGTACTTGCCGAAGCTCAGTGTCGGGGTCGCGAAGACGCCCTGATTGACGGCTCGAACGGCGTCGACCCGGCCGTCGCCCTGTTCGAAGACGTCGGCGTCCGGCATGGTCTTCGCCGTGGTCGCCAGCGCCTGCTTGATCTGCTGGCCCGTCCAGTCGGGGTGGGCCTGCGCGACCAGCGCCGCGGCGCCCGCGACATGCGGGGTCGCCATCGACGTACCGCTCGCCGTCGCGTAGTAGTCGTCGACCGGCGTGCTGCCGGCCATGCTGGTGCCCGCGGCGCGGGCCGCGGTGATTCCCACGCCCGGCGCGGTGATCTCCGGCTTGACCGCGTAGTCGCCGGCGCGCGGACCGCGGCTGGAGAACGAGGCCAGCTTGTCGGACTTGTCCACGGCGCCCACTGTCAGCGCGGAGTCGGCGATGCCCGGGGTGCCGACGGTCTGCTCGGACGGCCCGGAGTTGCCCGCCGCGATCACGAAGAGGGTGCCGGTGGAGGCGGACAGCTCGTCGACGGTCTCGCTCAGGATGTCCGAGGAACCGGTGGCGTCACCGCCGAGCGACATCGACACGATCTTCGCGCCGGATGTGGCCGCCCACTCCATGCCCGCGATGATCCAGGAGTCCTGGCCCTGGCCGGTGTTGTCGAGCACCTTGCCCACGAAGAGGTCAGCGCCCGGTGCCACGCCCTTGCGCCTGCCGTCCGAGGCCGCGCCCGAGCCGACGATCGTGGACGCCACATGGGTGCCGTGACCATGGCCGTCCTGCACGGTCTCGTCGGGTACGAAGCTCTGCGTCTTGGCGATCTTCCCCGCCAGATCCGGGTGTCCGGTGTCCACGCCGGTGTCCAGGACCGCGACATCGACGCCCTTGCCGTCGTAGCCCGCCTTCCACACCTCGGGCGCGCCGATCTGCGGCACGCTGACGTCGAGGGACGCCTGTACCTTGCCGTCGAGCCAGATCTTGTCGATGCCGTCGCCGAGCTGCCTTGCGGCCTTGGAGGTCGGTTCGGTGCCGAGTGCGGGGGCGATGTCGCTCCAGAAGGCGGTCGACTTCTTCGCGCTCAGCGCGGCCCCGTCTATCGCGGGCAGCTTGAGCGTCCGGCGAGCGCCGTCGGGAGTCGCGCTGCCGCTCGTGTACGTCGCGATCACCGGGGTGGTCCCGGTCTTGGAGTCCGCGTACCCCTGCTTCACGAGCTGGGTGACGTTGAACAGGGCCGGGTCGAGACGGCCCGCCTTCACCAGTGGGATCGCGTCCACCGGCATGACACTGACCTCGCCGTCGCGCTCCGTCGACAGAAAGGTGGCGGCCGCACGGCCCTTGCCGCGCTCGATGTCGACGGCGGACTTGCCGTCGGGCCCGGTGGTGACCGAAACCGTGTCGCCCGTGATGAGGGTGACGGTCTGGGTGTCAGTGTGTGGTGCCTGTGTGGTGCCCGGCTGGTCGAGCGGAGACGCGGGACCGGCCGCCGCAGGCGTGACCGCCCCGGCGAGCAGCCCGGCAGCTCCTGCCACGGCCCAAAGGGCGTGGAGTCTTCGCATGTGTGGACGTCCTCCCCTGAACGCTGAAACGCCTCCGCCCTTGGAGCGGAAGCCAGTACTCAGAGTGGGTGCCGCGTGCAAAGCGACTCAAGGAATTGCTGTGGCCGGGGAGTGCCAATGCCTTTCTCGGCCACGAGGGTTGACGGGGCGACAGGGCGTCGGTGGGGCTCGTCCTGTGAGGGTGACGCGGTGCGTGACGCCGAAGGTGGTCCCGGTCCACGGGGCGTTCGCCGACTCCTCCAGCTGGAACGGCGAGATCAGCTACCTGCGGGGGCACCGCTACCAGGCTCGTCGTGCCTGGTTCGTCGCCGTGCTCCTGAGCTCGCTCTTCGCCGTAATCCGCGGCTTCCGCTACGGCGGCCTCGCCGTCCTTCGGCACTGGACGATCCGCGCGGTCCTGGGCTTACCGGGGCTACACCCCCTACCCCTACCGGAGCTTCCTGCACCGCGCCGAAAGGCACGTCCTGTTCCTGCGAACCGACAGCGGGTTCTTCTTCCCCCACCGTCTGCTCCAGCTGAACGTGAACAGCACACAGGGCGTACTGATGTCCCGCCTAGTGCCGGATGAGGCGGCTGCGTGATCACCGCTGGACATGTGTGAGTAGAGTGCAGGCAACTCAGTCAGCATCCAAGCGTCTACTCGTCCACGGCGTCCAGCCTGCCCATCGTGTTCGAGCTGGCCGTCGACCGTGCCACGCCCGGCCGGGCCTCCGTCGTCGCTCTGGTGGTGAACATCTGACGGGAGTCCCTCGAGCGGGCCTACGACGATGACGGCACCGAGATCGACCACTACCCGCCGACGGGCTGCGCGCAGACCGCTGCCTTCCTGCGCGCACGGGGCATGGAGTTCGCCGAACTCGCCCGCGACTCCGACCCTAACGTGCGCCTGGCCGCGATCCCCGGGCTGGGGCCGTTCCTTGCCTGCTGCGCTGGAGATCGCCTCACTCCAAGCCCAGGCGCGACAGGAACAACGCCGAGTGCAGGCTCACGATCGCCTGGGCGCTGACGCAGCGGCCCGTCGGCAGGCTGGTCTGGATGAGTGGCGGGAAGACCTGCCACGACACGATCGCGAGCCTCCCGGGCTGAGGAACCGTGGGCGGGGCTTGCGGGGTCGTGCGCGGGCTTGCCGTCAGGCTCGGGCCTTGCTCGTCACGCGTTGGCCTGCTGGCCCGCGCGCGTGGTGTCCCGGCCCTCGGGCCGGAGGCGGTTCAGCAGGTCGGTCCTGCCGGTGGCTGTGAGGCCGATCCGGGTGGCGCGGTCGAGATCGATCAGGCCGTTGACCAGTCCGAGGACGGCGCGCGGCGGCCCTTCGAGGAGGAGGTCCGGATCCGCGACGCGGCCGAGCCGGGTGTGTACCCGGCCGTCGCCCAGTTCGACGACGGCCGACTCGCCGTCGGCGACGAGCTGGATGACTGCCGCAGGGGCGTCGGGGTCGGCGTCGGTGGTGAACCACTGAGGGGCGTAGGCCAGCCACCGCGCTTGGAACGCGTCGTCGGGCCGCTCCTCGGCCATGAACCGCAGCCCCCACAGCCCGAGCGCCTTGAGTACCGGCTCCAGCGCCCTGCCGGTCTCGCTCAGCGTGTAGAGGGTGGTCGCGATCGGCGGTGGCGCGTCCTCGCGTGTGATCAGCCCGGCCTCTTCGAGCTCCTTGAGGCGGGTGGACAGGAGGTTCGTCGCGATGCCGGGCAGCCCCTTCTTGAGGTCCGTGAACCGGCACGAGCCCTGCAGGAGCAGCTCGCGCGCGATCAGCAGCGTCCAGCGATCCCCCACGACGTCGAGTCCACGGGCTATCGAGCAGTACTGACCATAACTCCGCATGCACTGAGGGTACGCCAGCGAGCATCGATTCAATCAGTCGGTAGAAAAAATCAATCAGTCGTGCCTATTATTCAACCATGCGTACGACATCCAAGCCTCTTCTGCTCGTCGCCCTCCTGCTGGCCTCGTTCCTGATCAACCTCGACACCACCCTGGTGAACGTCGCTCTGCCGACGCTGACCCGGGAGCTGGGCGCCTCGAACGCGCAGTTGCAGTGGGTCGTGGACGCGTACAACCTCGTCTTCGCCGCGCTGCTGCTGACGTCGGGAAGCCTGTCGGACCGGTTCGGCCGCAAGGGCATGCTCATGGCCGGTCTGCTGGTCTTCGGCCTCGCGAGTTTCGCCGGCGGCTTCGCCGGCTCCCCGGCGGCGCTGATCGCTGCCCGGGCCGTGATGGGCCTGGGCGCCGCCATGACGTTCCCGGCCACGCTCGCCCTGCTCACCGGTGTCTTCACCAGCCGCAAGGAACGCGCCCTGTCCATCGGCCTGTGGGGTGCGACGGCGGGCATCGCCATCGCGCTCGGGCCGATCGTGGGCGGCTTCCTGCTGGAGCACCACAGCTGGTCGAGCATCTTCTACGTGCTCGGCCCGGTGTCCGCGGTGGTCATCACGCTGGTGGCGGTGTGCGTCCCCAGGTCCCGGAACCCGGTCCCTCACCGCCTGGACTACCCGGGCCTGCTCCTGTCCGGCGCCTTCATGGGGCTGCTCGTCTACACCATCATCGAGGCCCCGAACCGCGGCTGGTCCTCGCCGGCCTCGCTCGCGGGCTTCGCCGGCGCCCTCGCGCTGCTGATCGGATTCGTCGTCGGCGAGCGCAGGGCCGCGGAACCGATGCTCGACGTGCGGCTCTTCAAGGACATGCGCTTCAGCGCCGCCAGCCTCTCGGTCACCGTCGCGTTCTTCACGCTGCTCGGATTCATCTTCCTGATCACGCAGTTCTTCCAGTTCGTCCGCGCGTACAGCCCGCTGTCCGCAGGCGTCCATCTGCTCCCGGTGGCGGCCTCCGTCGCGATCGGATCGACCCTCGGCACGCGGCTGGCGGTCCGCATCGGTACCAAGGCGGTCGTCACGGCCGGACTGGTGCTCCAGGCGGTCTTCTACTTCTGGGTCGCGAGCGACATCTCCCCGACGCTCAGCTACGGGGTCATCGCCGTGCAGATGGTCGTGTACGGCCTGGGCATGGGCCTGACCTCCGCGCCGGCGACCGAATCCATCATGGGAGCCGTCGCGGCCGACCAGGCCGGCGTCGGGTCCGCCGTCAACGACTCCACGCGCCTGCTCGGCGGAACCCTCGGAGTCGCCGTCATCGGCAGCGTCTACGCCACGCTCTATGATTCGCGGCTCGACAGCGCCCTCCCCGCGGCGCTCTCTCCACAACAGGCCGATCTCGCCCACCAGTCGGTCGGCGCGGCCTCCGGGCTCTCCGGGCAGCTCGCCGCGCACGGCCAGCCGGCCCTGGCCGAAGCCGTCCGCCAGGCCGCCGTCGGCGCATTCGACCACGGCCTCAGCATCGGGTGCGTCGTCGCGGGCCTCGTCGCCCTCGCCGGAGCATTGCTGGCGGCCGCCTTCCTTCCGGCCCAGCCGCCGCAGCAGCCGGGTGCCGAGGGCCCATCGGGGCCTCGGACCGACGACAAGGCTCCGCGATCCGCAGCCGGTGTGAGCCCGTCCGTGTGACCCGTCCCCGCCGACCTCAGTGCAGGTCACACCTATTTTGAGATGGCCTTCACCATCCGGTCTGAAGGCCGGAGCACTGGCCAAGATCAAGGTAGCCGGTGATACGACACCTTGACTGCGGCCATGACGACGTCTCGCCGATGCATGCCTGGGGGATGGGCAGTTGGGCCGGTTCTCCGGCACAGTGAACCTGCTCGGTCGAGGGGGAATCATGGCGGAGGACGAAGTACGGATGACGGAGCCTGGTCTGTTCGACCTGGATGCCGTCGTGGTCGGGCAGCCGAAGCGCTCGCGGTGGCGCAGATACCTGGGCCCCGCCCTGGCCGTGTCCACCCGGGAGGGAACCACGCTCGCCTGGGTCACGTGCACCGACGACACGCACTACGTCCTCACTCACACGTCCGGCGAGGTCATCGTCCGCATCGAGCAGTACGGGCCGGCTGAGTTCCGTTTCACCGACGCCGCGCACCGGGAGATCGGCCACGCAGACGCCCCCGGACTCTTCAAGTCCCTACAGCTCAAGCTCCGGACGGACCAGGGACGCCACCTCTTCCTCACCCGGCCCGGGCTGCCGTACACCCAATGGCATCTCACCGAGACCGCCCCGGAGGGAGTGCCCACGCAGGGGCTTCTCGGTCGGGTCTCGGTGAGCACCATCGACCCGTGGATCGGATTGCAGCAGTACGTCGTCGACATGGACCCCCGCCTGGGGGCAGGTGATCGGCGGACCGTCGTCGCCGCCGTCATCTGTCTGCACCTGCTGCGCCGGCCTCCGGGTGACAGCGCCGCGCCAGGCTGACTGGAGGGTGGCTGCGGCGCCCGGGGACTTTGGTCGGAGCACCTGGGCGAGCTCGTTCGGGAGGGGAGTCGAAAAGAGGCGCCTGCGTCCGGGCGTTGACAGCCCTGACGCAGGCTGGTGGGGAGGTGGCGACGGCTCAGTCGGCGTGTGCCGGCGTGTGCAGCACTCTGGCGTGTCCGACCCGGCGGGTTGGACCGGTGAGCCGGATGGCGCCGCTCCACCGGATGTCGGTGCTGGAGGCGCCGAGTTGTACGGTGATTTCCCCCGGTTCGACGATGCGGTGGAGGTCGGGGCCGGTGTAGGCGAGGCGGTCGGCATGCAGGCGGAAGACGACCCTGCGTTCTTCGGCAGGCGCCAGATGGACTCGCATGAAGCCGGTCAACTGGGTCACGGGGCGCGGTAGTTGGGCGACCGGATCCGCGGTGTAGAGCTGGACCACTTCGGAGCCGGGGAGGTCACCGGTGTTTCGGACCAGGCAACTGATCTCGACCTCGCCGTCGGTCGCGATCTCCTCGGCGCTCACGCCGAACCCGTCGTAGGCGAACGTCGTGTAGGACCGTCCGTGCCCGAAGGGGTAGGCGGGGGTGGGGTCGAGGTTGCTCACGCCCTGGGTGTTGCCGCCGAGCGGGGCGTGCAGGTAGGTGCCGGGCTGGCCCCCTGCCGTACGCGGGACCTGCACCGGCAACTTGCCCGAGGGGTTGATCCGTCCGCAGAGCACTCCGGCGAGGGCGGGACCGCCTTCCTCGCCGGGGAAGAATGCCTGGACGATGGCGGCCGCGCGGTCGGCGTAGGCACCCAGCGCGTACGGGCGGCCGGAGACGACGAGCAGGACGACCGGCGTGCCGGTGGCCAGCAGGGCCTCGACCAGTTCGCCTTGGACGCCCGGCAGGGAGAGGTCCTCCGCGTCGCAGCCCTCACCGGAGGTGCCGAGGCCGAAGAGGGCGGCGCGGTCGCCGACGACGGCGATGCAGACGTCGGCCTGCCGGGCCGCGTCGACGGCCGGGTCGATGCCGCCGCGGTCGATCTCCTTGACGGGGCAGCCCTGTTCGTACGCGATGCGAGTGCCGGGCAGTTCCGTGGTGAGGGCGTCCAGCAGGGTGCGGGCCTCGATGCCGTTGTCGTGGCCGGGGTGGTGGGGCAGGACGTGGTTGGGGAAGGAGTAGCAGCCGAAGAAGGCGTTGGCGTCGTCGGCGCACGGGCCGATGAGGGCGATGGATCGGGTGTCCGCGGCCAGGGGGAGGCGTCCTTCGCGGTTGTCCAGCAGGACGATGCTCTGCTCGGCCAGTTCGCGGGCGATGGCCCGGTGCGCGGGCGGGTCGAGGTCGATGGGATCGTCGCCGGTCACCTCCGGGGCGAAGTCGGCGTCGAGCAGCCCGAGTTCGACCTTCTGGCGCAGCACGCGCCGCACCGCCCGGTCGACCAGCGCCTCGGAGACGCTTCCCTCGCGGACGAGGTGGGCGAGGGGTTCGCCGTAGCAGAGGGTGTCGGGCAGTTCCACGTCGATGCCGGCGGTGAGCGCTCGGGCGCCGGCCTCGCCCTCGGTGGCGGCGATGCGGTGCATGGTGCGCAGGAAGGCGACGGACCAGTAGTCGGAGACGACCGTGCCCTCGAAACCCCAGTCCTCGCGCAGCAGCTGGGTCAGCAGGCCGGGGTCGGCGCCGGCCGGCATGCCGTCGACGTCGGCGTACGAGTTCATGACCGAACGGGCGCCGCCCTCCCGTATCGCCGTCTCGAACGGCGGCAGGATCACATCGGCGAATTCGCGCGGGCCCATGGAGACGGGGGCGTGGTTGCGGGCGGCCTTCGAGGCCGAGTAGCCGGCGAAGTGCTTGAGGGTGGCGATGATGCCGGCGCTCTCCAGACCGCTGACGTAGGCCGTGCCGGTCGTCGCGACGAGGTACGGGTCCTCGCCCAGGGTCTCCTCGACGCGGCCCCAGCGGTAGTCGCGTACGACGTCGAGGACGGGGGAGAGGCCCTGGTGGACGCCGACCCGGCGCATGCTCGTGCCGATGGCGTTGGCCATGCGTTCGACGAGGCCGGGATTGAAGGTCGCGGCCCAGGCCAGCGGGGTGGGGAAGACGCTGGCGCGGTGCGTGGTGAAGCCGGTCAGGCACTCTTCGTGTGCGATGGCGGGGATGCCGAGCCTGGTGGTGTCCATCAACTCGCGTTGCAGGGAGGCGAGTTGGTGCGCCCCTTTGGCCGGCTCGACAGGCTTGGTGCCGAACGGGCGGGTGAGGTGGCCGAGTCCGTCCTTGCTGGCCTGTCCAAAGTCGGTGTGGCGGGTGAAGACGTCCTGCATGGGGGCGACGTTGCCGCTGACCCGTTCGACGCCGGGCCAGGCGCTGCCGAGCTGGGCGAGCTTCTCCTCCAGGGTCATCTCCGAGAGCAGGGCCTCGACCCTCTCGTCATGCGGGCAGGCCGGATCGGCCCAAGGTGTGGTCATGGTGCGTTCCTCGGGGTGGTGAGCGCGGGGGATTCAGGAGTAGGCGGCTCAGGGGAGCCGGGATTCAGGACTGCGCGGGCGGTGGGGCGGTGGAGCCACGGACCACCAGCTGGGTGGCCAGCTCGACGCGGTGGCTGTCCAGGGGCTCGCCGGCGGCGAGGCGGAGCAGCGTGCGCAGGGCGGCCCGGCCGATCTCGGCGAACGGTTGCCGCACGGTGGTCAGGGGAGGGGCGGAGGTGCCGGCCGCGGCGGTGTCGTCGAAGCCGACGACACTCACGTCGTCCGGTACTCGCAGTCCGTTGACCCGGGCGGCCTCGATGACGCCGAACGCCTCCAGGTCGTTGCCGGCGAAGACGGCGGTGGGCGGCTCGTCGAGGGCGAAGAGCTCCAGGGCGGCCTGGTAGGCGGGTTCGAACCGGAAGGCTCCCCGCTTGATGAGCCGGGGGTCGGGCGTGATGCCGACACCGCTGAGCGCGGCCTGGTAGCCGTGCAGGCGGGCGGTGTTGCAGACGGCGTCGTGCCGGCCCTCGATCATCGCGATCCGGCGGTGGCCGAGCTTGAGCAGGTGCTCGGTGGCCGCCATGCCGCCGCTGAAGTTGGTCGCGCCGATGCTCGGCACGCCCTCGTCCGGCACGTTCATCGGGTCGATGAGGACGAGCGGAATGCCGTGCTGGGCGAACTGTGCCCTTTGCTGGACGGTCAGTTCGGACGTGACCAGGATGACGCCCTCCCGGGCGGCGTTGGTGACCTTCCGGGCCCAGGCGGCACCGAGGGGATCCTGGGGCGCCGTGCCGATGACGACGTCGACCCCGGCCTCTGCCGCGGCCTCCGTGACTCCCTGCGTGATCACCAGGTTGTTGGGGTTGACGAGCTCGTCGAAGGTCAGGTCGACCGTGCGCACCGGGGACTGTGCGCCGCCCGGCCCCCGGGCCACGTAGTCGTGTTCCAGCAGCAGCCGCTCGACGCGTGCCCGGGTCTCGGGCGAGACGTCACTGCGGCCGTTGACCACCTTGGAGACGGTGGCCACGGAGACGCCGGCCGCTTCGGCGATGCCGGTCAGTGTCGTCCGCTCGACGGCTCTCTTCGCCATGGTGGTCCTTTCGCTGCTTTACGGGGACGGTAGCGCAAGCTTTCGCGCCGTTCCAAGGGTTCCCGGCAAGGAAAACTGCGCGTTCCTGACCCCTTGACCGGTCGCAAAGCCGCCCCTACCTTATCGGCCAGAAAACGCAGAGGTTTCGAAAAGTTTCGAGCCGAGCCGCCTCCATCGCATCCGACGCAGCCGACGGGCCGTCCAGCGCGATCGAACCTCTGAAGAGCCGAAGGAGCTCACGATGACCCCGAGAATGCCCTCCCGCGCCCTCATCACCGCCTCGGCGGCCGCGCTCAGCCTCACCCTCGCCGCCTGTGGCAGCAGCGGGCGCACCGCCGGCGGGGCCGGCGGAGACGGAACCCTGGCCTGGGCACTGACACAAGGGTCGGAGGCCACCTTCCGGGCCTCGGCCACGCAGTGGAACAACGACCAGCCCGGTAGCAAGATCACCTACCAGTTCTTCCAGAACGACCCCTACAAGCAGAAGCTGCGTACCGCCGTTGGCGCGGGCAACGGTCCCGTCCTGTTCGAGAACTGGGGCGGCGGCGGGCTGAAGAGTTACGTCGACGCGGGCAAGGTCGCCGACCTCACCGCCGATCTCGACGCCAGCCCCGCCTGGAAGAACCGCATCTTCCCCTCGGTGCTCCAGTCGGCGACCTTCGGCGGCAAGGTCTACGGCGTTCCCGTCAACGGCGTGCAGCCCGTGGTCCTGTACTACAACAAGGACCTCTTCCAGAAGGCGGGCGCGCAGCCGCCGAAGACCTGGGACGACCTGCTCGCCCTGGTGAAGAAGCTCAAGGCGCAGGGCATCGCCGCGATTTCCATGGGCGGCGCGTCCAAGTGGCCGGACCTGATGTGGCTGGAGTACCTCGTCGACCGCGTCGGCGGACCCGACACCTTCGCGAACATCGCCGCCGGCAAGAAGGGCGCCTGGTCCGCCCCCGCCGTCCTCGAAGCCACTCGCATGATCAGGCAGCTGGTCGACGCGGGCGGCTTCGCCAAGGGCTTCACCTCGGTGTCCGCCGACACCGGCCAGGCCGAGGCCCAGCTGTACACCGGCAAGGCCGCGATGCTCCTCCAAGGCAGCTGGGGCTACGGCAGCATCAACACCGGCTCCCCGAAGTTCGTCTCCGAGGGCCGGCTGGGCTGGGCAGGGTTCCCCTCCGTCGCCGGCGGCAAGGGGGACCCGAGCGACATCGTCGGCAACCCGGCCAACTTCTTCTCCCTGTCCGCGCAGGCGAGCGCCAAGGAGAAGAAGACGGCGGTGTCCTACCTCAAGGACGGCGTCTACAACGACGCCTACGTCGACAGCCTCCTCAAGAACGGCGACGTGCCGCCGGTCAAGGACCTCGACGCCAAGATCAAGGCATCGGCCAACGCGGACTGGTCGTCGTACGTCTACAACCTCACCCGCGACGCGAAGAACTTCCAGCTCTCCTGGGACCAGGCGCTCAGCCCCGGACTCGGCGACGCTCTGCTCACCCACCTCGACCAGCTCTTCCTCGGCCAGCTCAGCCCGGAGCAGTTCTGCGCGCAGATGGACAAGGTGGCGGCGAAGTGAGCACCGCCACGGCCCCGGCGGCGACTCGGCAGGGCGGGCCGCCCTTCGTCATGGCCCTGCCCGCCCTGCTGCTCTTCGCCCTCTTCGCGCTCGTACCGATGGCGATCGTCGTCTACCTCAGCTTCACCCACTGGGACGGACTGGGCAGCCCGGCATGGGCGGGCACCGACAACTGGCGCGAGGCACTGACCAGTTCCGTCACCCGCCACGCGCTGTGGCTCACCGTCAAGCTGATGGTGCTGTCCTGGGTGGTGCAGACCCCGCTCAGCCTCCTGCTGGGCGTCTTCGTCGCCGGCCGCCAGCGCTACCGGGCGCTGCTCGCCGTCTTCTACTTCGTCCCGCTGCTGATCTCCACGGCCGCCATCGCCGTCATCTTCAAGAACCTCCTCGACCCCAACTTCGGCCTCGGCGCCGCCCTCGACCTGCCCCTGTTGAACCAGGACTGGCTGGGCGACCCCCAACTCGCCTTCTACGCCGTGGTGTTCGTCATCGCCTGGCAGTTCGTTCCCTTCCACACGCTGCTCTACCAGGCCGGAGCCCGGCAGATCCCGGCCTCCCTGTACGAGGCGGCGTCGATCGACGGCGCGGGCCGCATCGCCCAGTTCTGGCACATCACCCTGCCCCAGCTGCGCTACACGGTCGTCACCTCGTCGACGCTGATGGTGGTCGGCTCGCTCACCTACTTCGACCTGGTCTTCGTCCTCACCGGCGGCGGTCCCGGCTACGCCACCCGCATCCTGCCGCTCGACATGTACATCACCGGCTTCCAGAGCAACGAGATGGGCCTCGCCAGTGCCGTCTCCGTCGTGCTCGTGGTGGCAGGCCTCCTCCTCTCCCTCGCCCTTCTCCGCTTCTCCGGCTTCAACCGGATGCGCAGCCAGCAGGCAGGTATGTGATGTCCGCGCTCTCCCACGCCCCGACCACCGACTCCCAGGCCCGCCCGGCGCCCATGACGGCGGGAACGCCGGGCCGCCTCGCCCGACTGCGGCGCACCAATCCCCTCGGCGCCCTGGGCGGCGCGCTCTGGCTGCTGATCGTCCTGGTCCCGGTCTACTGGGTCCTCGTCACCAGCCTGCGCACCCGCGAGGGCTTCTTCGACGCCAACCCGCTCGCCCTGCCGACCAGTCCCACCCTCGCGAACTACCGCCTGGTCTGGGACAACGGCTTCACCCACTACCTCCTCAACAGCGCCCTCGTCACCGTCGGCGCGACGCTGCTGACCCTCGCGGTGTCCTTCCTGGCCGCCTACGCCATCGTCCGCGGCACCAGCCGGGCCCTGCGCTGGGCGTTCAGCGTCTTCCTGCTGGGCCTCGCCATCCCGCTGCAGGCCACGATCATCCCCGTGTACTACCTGATCGCCAAGGCGCAGATGTACGACACCCTGCTCGCGATCGTGCTGCCCTCGGCGGCGTTCGCCATCCCGCTCACCGTGATCATCCTGGTCAACTTCCTGCGGGACATCCCCGACGAGCTGTACGAGTCCATGCGCGCCGACGGCGCCGGACACTGGCGCATGCTGCTGAACCTGGCGCTGCCGCTCTCACGCCCCGCCCTGATCACCGTCACGATCTACGACGCGCTGAACGTCTGGAACGGTTTCCTCTTCCCGCTGATCCTCACCCAGAGTCCCGACAAGCGGGTCCTGCCCCTGTTCGTATGGAGCTTCCAGGGCGAGTTCACGATCAACATCCCCGCGATCCTGGCCGCGGTGGTCCTGTCCACCTTGCCGATCCTCGCCCTCTACGTCCTCGGCCGCCGTCAGCTCATCGGCGGACTCACCGCGGGCTTCGGCAAATGAGAAACACAACAGATCCACCCCGAGCAGAGCCGCACGCCGCAGGAAGTGGGAAACCACACCCGCCGCCGCCCGGCCCGCGGCAGGGTGATGCGGTCAGCCAGACCCGCCACCCGGACCTCGGCCAACCGTAGCCGGGACCGCCTGGCTCAAGCAGACCGCTGTCGGTGCTGCACCGGGTCGCACCACCCTGCCGGAAGCTGCCCGGCCTCCGGGCCCCGGCTACGGCGGACATCGACCGACCGCTGCACTGTGCTGAGCAGCAAGAGCGCCCCGTCTTGCTCTTGGCCGCGACGTGATTGTGGTATTGCTTTCGGGCTGGATTTGTTGCTGTTGGTGTGGCATTGGGGCAACGCACAGGCGGCCGCTGGGTCTGGGCAGGCCCGGCGAGGGATACGTGGAGGCCGTGATGGCGGAACCTGTGGGCGAGGACCGGGACCCGCGAAGCACGTTCATGTTGATCTTTCGCGGCGGTGCTGTTTCGCGTCCTGACCTGTCGCCGGCCGAGCTTCAGGCTCATGTCGAGAAGTGGTATCGCTGGTCGGAGGAGTTGGCCGGACAGGGCAGGGGTAACGTCGGAACCGCGCTCGATGGTCTGGGGGCGACGGTCCGCGGTCGCGAACTGGTCACCGACGGGCCGTATGCCGAGTCGAAAGATCTGGTGACCGGCAGCATGATCTTCGAGGCGGCCTCTCTGGAAGACGCCATCGAGGTCGCGCGCGGGTGCCCGACGTACGAGTTCGGCGGGTCCGTCGAGGTGCGGCCAGTCCAGGATCATCGGATCTGACACTCGTGAACGAAGGGCCGGAGGTGCACCCGTCTGCGGAACTGGTCGAGGACCTGTTCCGCAGGGAGTATGCGCACCTGGTCAGCGCGTTGATCAGGGTCCTGGGCCCCTCGAACGTCCAGCTGGCCGAGGACGTCGTCCATGATGCGCTGGTGAGCGCGATGCAGGCGTGGCGTTTCGGGCTACCACAGGACCCGAAGGCGTGGATCATCCGGGCCGCTCACAACCGGGCGATCGACATCATCCGCCGGGAACAGCGGCGCCGCTCCTTGCTGCCCGAACTGGCAACGACGACCGCGCTGACCGACACCATCGAGGCGGCCCTGGCTCCGGCTGCCGAGGCAGCCGGCCAGCTGGCGATGATGTTCGCTCTTTGTGACCCCGGGCTGAGTCGCGAGACGCACGTGACGCTGATCCTTCGGTGGCTGTGCGGTCTGTCGCCCAGGGAGATCGGTCAAGCGTTCCTGGTGGACACGCAGACCATCGATCGGCGCTTGCATCGCGGGCGCGGACGCCTACGTGAGCTGGGCCGGTTGCCCGACGTGGACGACCTGCCCGACCTCGAGACCCGGCGGGGTTCGGTCGTGCGATCGCTGTATCTGCTGTTCAACGAGGGTTATCACGGCAGCAATCAGCACAACCCGGTACGTCCCTTTCTGTGCGAGGACGCCCTGCGTCTCACCGAGCTGCTGCTGGACGCCAGGGCGACCGCGCATCCGGACGTGCACGCTCTGGCCGCCTTGTTCTCCTTCGGCACCGCCCGTCTGTCCACACGCCTGGACGAGCACGGCGTGTTCGTCCCCCTCGAGGAACAGGACCGAAGCCGTTGGGATCGGGCGCGTATCGAGCGCGGTCTGATCCACCTCGCCCACGCGGCCACCGGCGATCACATGTCCCGTTGGCATCTGGAGGCCGGCATCGCCTGCGAGCACGCGATCGCGCCTTCGGTCCAGGAGACGAACTGGGACCGGATCATCGGCTTCTACCAGCTCCTCGCCGAGCAGTCCCCCAACCCCGTCGTGGCGCTCAACCGTGCGCTGGCCGTGGCCGAACGAGACGGCGTCGAAGAGGGCCGCCGCGAGCTTGTCGCCCTCGCGGACGAGCCCAAGCTGTCTCGTTACCCCTTCTACTGGGCAGCCCTTGCCGACCTGGAACGGCGGGCCGGCCGCCACGCCGCAGCCCGGGAGCAGTACGAGCACGCGATCGCGCTGGCCCGCAGCACCGCCGAGCGTGCTGCCTTCGAGCGGCGGATCGAGAGCCTGAAAATCTCCTAGAGGCGTGTCCGGTTTCGGCGGCCGCCGTTCGTCCTTCTCCTGAGATCGCCCGATCAGACCAGGAGGCAGCAATGACCACGGTAGACGCCGACAACCCCTTCGCCGGAGGCAAGGCCGCGCCATCGGTCCACGTGCACCAGTGGCGGGCGTTCTCCCTGCTCGCCGTGGCGTACTTCATGACGGCGGCCGACATGCTGATCGTCAACGTCGCGTTGCCGACGATCGGCCGCGAGCTGCATTTCGCACAGGCGGACCTGCAGTGGGTGGTGACCGCCTACGCCCTCACCTTCGGCGGGTTCCTGCTGCTCGGCGGCCGCGCTGCCGACCTGCTCGGGCGCAGGCGCGTGTTCACAACCGGGCTGGCGCTGTTCACCGCGGCCTCGCTGGCCTGCGCCCTGGCAACCAGCGGCATCTTCCTGGTCATCATGCGGGGCATTCAGGGCCTGGGCGCCGCCATGGTGCTGCCCGCCGCGCTGTCGATCGTGATGAACATGTTTCCCGAGGGCGCCGAGCGCAACAAGGCACTCGGCCTGTGGGGCGCCACCGGCGCCAGCGGCGCGACCGTCGGCGTGCTGGCCGGCGGCGCCATCACCCGCTACGCCGGCTGGCCGTACATCTTCTACCTGAACGTGATCGTCGGCGGGGCCGCGCTGCTCCTGCCCCGGGGAGTGGTGCCGGAAAGCAGGCTGCGCACCGCACACCGCCGCTACGACCCGATCGGCGCCATCGCCGTGACCACCGCTCTAGTGATCATGGTGTATGCCATCTCGCAGGCGCCGACCGCCGGGTGGACAGCCACCCGGACCCTGGTCCTGCTCGCGACGTCGGCGGCCCTGCTGGCCGCGTTCGTGGCCCTCGAGGCCAGAGCGCAAGCGCCACTGCTGGCACTGCGGCTGTTCCGGCTGAGCACCCTCGCGGGCTCCAACGCCGTCGGGTTCCTGCTCGGCGCCGGCTTCTACGGCTACATCTTCATCGGCACCCTCTACATGCAGCAGGTGCTCGGCTACTCCGCGTTGAACACCGGCCTCGCCTGGCTCACCGTCGGCCTGACCGGAGTAGCACTCGCCGGTCCCGCGCAAGTGCTCGTCACCCGCACCTCGGTCACGCTGGTGATGGCGGCCGGACTGACCCTGACCGGCGCCGGGATCCTGTGGGCGACCCAGGCGCCCGCCCACGGCCGTTTCTGGGCGGACCTGGCCGGGCCCTTCTTCCTCACCGGCGCCGTCACCTGGATCTTCATCCCGGTCTCCATCGGAGCCCTGGTCGGCGTCACCGAACGGGACGCCGGAGTCGCCTCCGGCCTCATCGACTCATCCCAACAACTCGGCGGCGCGATCGGGATCGCCATCGCCTCCACCGTGGCGGCCACCCGCACCCGCGGCCTCCGCACCCAGGGCCACGCCATCGTCGGCGCGCTCACCGGCGGATTCCACACCGCCCTCTGGGTCTGCGGTCTCATCGCCCTGGCCGGCATCCCCATCGCCCTCCTCCTCATCCGGCGCACCGGCATCACCCAGGCCACCGCCGTCTCACAAAGCCAAGTCCAGGAACCCGCCCCCGCCGACTGACCCACGCGGCCATCGCAGAGGCGTACCCCCCACCCCACTCAAACCAGGAGAACCACCATGCGCAAACTCGTCGAGTCGACGCTCGTCACGTTGGACGGCGTCATCGAAGCCCCCGAACGCTGGGCCCTTTTCGACGCCGAGTCCTCGGCGTACTCGCTCGAACAGCTCGACCACTACGAGGCATTCGTCATGGGCCGGACGACCTACGAAACGTTCCACGCGAATTGGGGCCACGTCACCGACAACCCTTACATCGACCGCATCAACGCCATGCCCAAGTACGTCGCGTCTCGATCACTGGCCAAGACAGCATGGAATGCCACCCTGCTGGGGCCCGACCCGTCCGGCGCGATCGCGAAGCTGAAGAGCCGGCCCGGCAAGGACCTCATCAAGTACGGCACCACTCGTTTCGACGCCACACTCATCCACCACCACCTGATCGACGAGTTCCGCTTCTGGTACATGCCCGTCGTGGCCGGCTCGGGGCAACGGCTCTTCGAACACGTGGACACCGCAGGGCTGCACCTCATGCTCACCGACGAAAAACGACTGCAGAACGGGTCGGTCATCCTCACCTACGTGCCTCGCTGACGCCACGAGGCTGCCCGGATCCAGCGACGCCCACAGAGTGACGCGCAGTGATCTGCACGAAGTCACCCGCCCGCGGAACGCGGACACCTGAGCCCGGCCGGCCGCAACCATTTCCGCACCTCGCGGGTCACACCTGTGAAGCACGGCGGGCCGGGACCCTCCCGGCGCGCGGGGAAGGTTCGGGCGGATGGCAAGACGATCACGGGTAGGCGCGGTCGCGACGGCGGCGGCGGGCGCGCTGGCACTGGTGGCGGGGGTGTTCGGCACGGGTCCGGCCCGCGCCGACACGGCGGACGCCGCACGAGGGATGACGGTCCAGTTCGCCGAGCACGAGCTCTTCATCGGGACGGAGCCGGCGAGCGTGAACCTGTCCTACCGGTGGAAGGTGGCCGGCGGGGGCACGGCACACCACGTCCACCTGACCGTCGACCTGACCGGAGTGGCCGACTTCGCCGAGCCGGTACCGTCGGAGCACTGCAAGGGCAACCTCTGCACGCTGGACCTGGCGTCCGCCACCTCGGACTTCCACGTAGTCACGCTGGTGCCGAAGCCCGGTGCCGCCATCGGCAGCAGCGGCACCGTGACCGTCTCCGGCACGGCGTCGGATGCCACCGTCACCGGCGACCACCTCACCCTGACCAACGGCGCGACGCAGCTGAAGGTGAGCGCGTCCGCCGAGCAGCTGAACCAGGTGCCGGGCGACACGCTGACCTTTCCGCTCGACGTGTGGAACAACGGCCAACTCCCGGCGGCCAAGGGGGTGGAGCTGCGGATCGACACCACCGCCGGGCTGCACCTCCAGGGCTCCTGGGCCAACTGCCGCGACGTGCCCGCGGGCGGCCGCGGGGGGCACATCGTGCGCGAGACCCTGTGCGACTTCCCCACTCCGGTGGAGCCCGGCCGGCGGTACGCATTGTCGTCGCCGCTGCGCCTCAAGGTCGGCGACGAGGCCCTGCGCGACAAGATCTTCTACGAATTCACCCCGCTGACCAGCGCCGCCCCGGCGAACGGCCCCGGAACCCCGCTGACCCTGGTCCCGAGGGGCGCGATGCCGTCCGACGGGAACACCACCCGGTACTTCACCACCTACGTCAACAGCGTCAACCACGCCGACTTCGACGTCACCGGGGACACCGTCACCGGGCGGCGCGGCGGTCACGCCACGCTGCACGCCACCGTGATCGACCGGGGGCCGGCGGTGGTGGAGGACCTCCTCGACGAGGATGCCTGGCTCCCGGTTCTCGTCAAGCTGCCGCCGGGCACGAAGGCCACGAAGATCCCGGACAACTGCCAGCCGCCGCCCACGGACGACGGGTCGGACCCCGGCCCCCGGATGGGCCGGTCCTCCTACCAGTGCGACTTCGGCGACCCCGCCCCGGGGGACAGACACGTCCTGTCATTCACCGTCGCTATCGGCCCCCGCACCCCGGCCGTCTCCACAGGCCAGGTCCGCACGCTGGAGGTCATGAAGGGGCTCGACCCCGACGCCTCCAACGACAGCGCGGCGCTGACCCTGCGGCTGGCACAGGGCGGCTCCGCGGGCGGCGGTACGCCCGGCGGGTCCGGCTCCGGCGGCGCGGCCGGAGCGTCCGGCTCCGTTTCGGGCGACCCTTCCGCAGGGTCCGGACCGCTGGCCGACACCGGATTCGGCGGCGGCTGGATCGCCTGGGCGGCCGGCGCGCTGCTGCTGGCTGGTGGTATGGCCGCAGCGCTCTCCCGACGGTCCCGCGGTGGGAACTGACACGTCGTCCGGGTGCCAGAAACCAGTGCGGGGCGCATTGCCCGACTCCCACGGAGAGCCGGCGGTGGTGTGACACCACCGCCGCCTGGCCCGCGACTACGAAGCCCTCCTGGCCCGCTCCGCCGCCATGATCTACCTAGCGATGATCGCCCCGATGGCCCGCCGACCCACCAGAGAATCCACCCCAACCTGGCGAGGGCTCCACCGCTCAACAAAGCCGCACCTCGGGACGCAACAGCGGAAGAAATGCGCTCTCTGATGACCCGCCGACCGCTTCGAACCCCGCGAAACGTGAGTTATCCGTCATGGCCGACGGGCAACTTCCCCTGGGAGCATGACTGTCCATCGGGTGGACGGGGGGAAAGCGGGATGACCACGCACAGAAGGGTTCGTGCGGCCATGATCGTTGCGGCGGTGCTGGCGGCCGCCGGCTGTTCCGGCGGGGGCGGTGACGACGTCGCTTCCAGCCCCTCCGCGACGACGACCGCGGCGGCCCCGGCCACTACTCCTTCGACTGCCTCGCCCACCCCTACGGTCAAACCGTCGGACATCTACCCCACGAACGCGGACGGCTGCCATCCGAACGCGAAGTGGAGTACGGCGAAGGCGGTGGACTGGGTCGACTGGGGGCAGGTCGGCACGCGCGCCCTGGGCCCGGGAGAGGTCCGGTTCCCCAAGTCCATGCCCGGCTTCGACGGGCCCCTGTGCGACCGGGTGACCGTCCAGGTCCAGTACTGGCGCGTCAACTACCGGCCGTCCAGCGCCACTTCGGCCGCCGACCCGCTTTCACGGGAGGTGAACTACGACTACGCCCTGCAGTCCCTCAAGCGCACCGAACTGCACATCGACGGCCGCAAGGTCCACGACGTGAAGCCGCCGAAGGGCTTCGCCTCGGCCAAGGCCAGCCCCTGTGACGGCTTCCTGGAGGCGATCTACGTCGGCGCACCGCTCAAGAACCGCGAACTGCCGACCAAGATCAGCACGGGCAACACGGTCGTCGGCGACGACGTCACCTTCCCGACCAAGCGCGTGGTCGATTACCACGTGTTCGCGCCGTCCGCGCCCCAGCTCTGCGACGACAACGGCATTCCCACTGCATCCCCCGCACCGTCCGGCTACCCGTCGTCCGGCTTCGGGCTGTCCACGCCGTCCTACCCCGCCTTCGACCTCACCCCGAAGAGCTGAGTGGCAGGGGGCTACGACGCCAGCACGCGCGCCAGCGCGAAGCCGTCGTGGCCCTTGCTGCCCACCGGCCGCAGCGCCGTGCCGGCCAACCTCGGGTGGCTGCCGATCAGTTCGTGTTGCCGGCCGAGAGGCCGACGGGAGGGGCAGTCCGTTCGCGTCCGACGGGATGTGCATCGTGGAACCCGGCTGGCCCGGTCCACGGGTGTGCGCAGTCGACTTCGATATCCCGCAGCACGGTGTCAGTGACCGCCAGGCGCAGCCGCTGACCAGGACGTAAACGTTGGCCGCGAACAGGGTTTCATGGTGCGGAAACTGCGTGGCTGATGAGTTCGCGGTGCCGGTATCGTCCGCTGTCCCGACCCGCCGCACCAGCGGCCTACGTTCAGAGAGCGATGCAGATGACCAGCCATCAAGCAACGACGACCTTGTGGCGCCCCACCGGCCCCAAGGAGCTGGATCTGGTTCGGGAGCTGAACTGGTGTGCCTGGCCGCCCCGGTTGCCCGAGCAGCCGATCTTCTACCCGGTCCTGAACGAGGACTACGCGGTCAGGATCGCGCGGGAATGGAACGTGAAGCACGATGGCGCCGGCTTCGTTACTCGTTTTGAGGTCGAGTCGGAGTTCTTGAGCCGGTATCCCATCCAGCAGGCCGGTGGGCAGACGATCCTCGAGCTCTGGGTTCCGGCCGAGGAGCTGGACGACTTCAACGCCCACATCGTCGGTGAGATCCAGGTGGTCCACGAGTTCCGCTGAGGCGGGGAGGCCTGCTGGCGGGGCACGCTGCGGTGCGATGATCCCGGCGTGGCTGGTGTGATCAGGGTGTCGGAGCTGTCCTGGACAGCGCCGTTCACCGGGCTGAGCCCGCGTGCCTTCGGGAAGCTGGTGACGATGAGGGGCAGCGCCTGCTGCGGATCGTCCGCAGGGGCACCGGGTCTGTGGTGACCTGGCGGCGGGCCGCGCTGGTGCGTGCGCACGGGGCGGGATTGATCGGCACGCCGTGATCAGGCGGGAAGCTCCTTGATGTCGGACGGCTCCTGCCCCGGGATGCCGTTGTAGTGGTGGCGGAAGTCGCTGGAGGCGGGGTATGCGGCGCGGCGCGAGCGCATGATGGAGCCAAGCGGGCGGTGGGCCTCCAGGGCGTGCCAGGGGCTGAAGGAGAGGACGTCGTCGGCGTAGCGGCGGCGGGCGTCGCTGTAGGCATCCTGGGCGGGCAGGTGCAGCACGGCCACGGTCTGGTGCGGTGACAGTTCCTCGGGCCACAGGACCGAGGCGTCCTCCACCGGCATCCGGTCGATGTCCGCGCACAGCTGGGCGCGGATGTCGTACTCGGCGCTGTTGTCTGCGAAGAAGTCGACGACGAGGTCGCGCAGGGCCGATTCGCCGGCCTTCTTGTCGACGTGGCTGCCGGTGAGGGCCTTGACGTTCGCCGAGCGGGGCGCGGCGGACATCTTGGCGACGTGGTCGCCGTAGCGCAGGGCGGCCATGGAGTGGAAGGTCTCGCCGAGGATGTGGTCGTTGGCGGCGGCCAGGGTCTCGACGGCGGGCGGAAGCGGGCGTCCGACGCGGGTGAGGGCCTTGGCGGCCACGCGGGCGGCCGCGCCGGTGAGCTGGAGTTGCTGGTCGCTCTGGCCGGGCTGTTTCTCCAGGATGCCCTGGAGTTTGGCGTATTCGGCGATGTTGCCGAAGGGCAGGGTGGGGTGGTTGACGAGGAGGAAGTCCTGGGTGGTGAAGCCGTCGTCCAGGGCGCGAGACCCGGGGGCGCCGATCACCTTCATCGCGAGGCCGCGCTGGACGGGCACCTGGTCGGAGCGCAGGTCGCCGGGAGCTGAGGAGAAGCGGACGATCACCGGGTAGGTGGCCGGTACGGTGAAGAGGCCCTGGGCGAGGTGGGCCGGGAGGCCGGACTGGATGCGCAGCTCGCCGGCGAGGACGCCGTGGCTCTTGGCGTGGGCGTCGCGCAGGCCGTGGCGGTGTTTGTCCGCGACCTGCTGATTGGCCTTGCCCATGGCGGCGACGACCTGGCGGACGAGTTCGTCCTCGTCCGGAAAGGGCTGTTCGAGGTCGGGGCTGTAGCGGACGTACGAGGTCATGGGGGATCTCCGCGCGAGGTGTGGGTCAGTTGCTGCCGAGCCAGCGGATGGCGGACAGACTCGGCATGAAGAAGTACTCGCCGCCGAGCAGGGTGTTGAAGGACTGGATGTTCTGCACCCGGCGCGGCGGGGTCCCCGGCACGGTGAAGTAGGCGCCCTTGTCCTGGAGCGAGATCATCGGGTCCTTCTCCTTGCCCAGGCCCATGAAGTTGCCGGAGCCGACCCATTCACTCTGCAGGAACTCCACGTTGTCGATCGCCCGGGCGCCGAGGGCGATGAAGTCCAGGCCGCGCGGTGTGCCGTCGTCCTTGAGGCGGTCCGCGGGCAGCGGGGTGCCGTAGGAGGTGCCGCGCCGGATGATCCGGCGGATGTTGACGTCGGTGAGGACGGTGAGCTTGGTGTCGCGCGGATTCATCCGGCGGATGTGGGAGCCGAGCGGGGTGCGCAGTCCGCGCGGGTCGGCGGAGTAGTCGAAGTCGTTGATCCGGTTCGGATCCTCACCGATCGCGGGCGTGTCGCGCTCCGGGGCCAGGGCGAGAGGTGCGCCGCTGCGCCAGCGGCCGACGAGCTTGGCGGCCAGCAGCTCGCGTTCGGCCTCGGTGGAGGCGTTGTCGTGCAGCCACTTGTTGAAGGCCGCGACGTGGGAGTGGTACTTGCGGAAGACGACGTACGTGCCGTTGCGGCCCAGGACGTCCGGAGCCGGCACGGGCAGCGGCACACCGGTCTCGCTCGGGTAGCCGAGGACGAACTCGCCGGCCTTGATGGGCCGTCCGTCGCCAGGCAGCGGTTCGGCACCGCTGCCCTCCACCACCGGCTGGCTGAAGCCGTCCCGGTAGCCGAAGACGTTGAACCCGTCGGCCGCGAAGTCCTGGTGCGACAGCAGCCGCACACCCGGGACCTCGCCCAACTCCTTTTCGTAGGTGGCGACTTCGGCCCGCCAGTCGTCCTCGCTCGCGGCGTAGGCCGTGACGGCCACGTGCACGCGCGGGGTGCCGAAGGGGAACTCCCAGCGGTCCGGTGCGTTCACGCCGGTGTCGCGCAGCCGCTCGGCGCGGGCGGCCATCCCGGCGCGGAAGTTGGCGGGGAAGGAGGCCAGTGAGGTCTCCGGCAGCCCCAGTGCGACCAGTCCCCGGTAGCTGAGGGCGAGGGCCAGCCAGGACGGCTGCGGCTCGTCCCAGCGGGCCGCCGAGGTCACCCGGGGGGCCAGCCGGCGCAGCAGTTCCCTGCCGGCGGCCGGTTCGGTGATCTCCAGGATCGCGTGGGTGCCGAAGTAGGGCTCGGGCCGGGCCCGCAGCAGGGTCGCCTGGATGTCGTCGAGGTCCAGGGTGGGTGGGCGGCGCAGCCGCCGGAACAGCGGGGAAGGCATGGTGAGCCTGCCTTCAGTTGAGGTCGGCGAGGAACCGCTGTACGGCGGCCTCCTGCCGCTTGAGCCGGTGGCCTTCCGCGACGGTGAGGTTGGGGTGGGCGACGAACCATGCCTCCGCCGGGATCTGGTACTTGACGATGAAGTCCTTCACATCTGGCGAAGTGATGCCGGGCCAGCCCTCGACGTTGCTGAACAGGTAGTCCATGAACTCAGGGATCTTGGTGGCGAAGTCGTCGATGTAGGGGTCCCACTCACCGTCGAAGGCGGTCGCGAACAGCAGCTTCGTGTCGTTGTCGAGGAACACGAACCGCATGTTGTGCAGCGTTCCGACCTGGCCTGCGCCCGCCAGGTTCCCGCCGACCAGGCCGAAGAACTTCCGCAGCCGCGCGGCGCCGTCCGGCTTCAGCGGCAGGATCGTCGTCAGTTCCGACACCTCACCGCTCTTGGCGCCGATCCGGCCGGCGGTGGTGACCGCGTGCTCGGCCATCTCCGCCTTGTCGGCAAGGATCTCGGCGGCCTTGAGCTTGAGGGCGATCTTCGCGTCTGAGAGCGCAGTGTCCACCTTCTCGCGGACGACCTCGGGGAACTGCTGGAACTTCGCATGCAGGGTGTGTTCGCTCACGGCGCCTCTCCTTGGGGTCGTGCGGCAATACTCCGGATACCGCCACAAAAAGCCTTCGCGAGACAGTGCGCAAGCGAGAAGGGATCCGCTCTCTGACCGTCTCCGCATAACTGATCACATCATCAGTTCACTACTTCGGTTTGTCAACGCGCCATCCGCATGACCCACGCCACTGTGAGACGCGTTGATTCACAACCTCTCTGTGAGTCGCTCTGCCTCACGGATGGCCTCTCGGCGTGCTCCCGGCCGCCGCGCCCACGGCGTTTCCTCGAACTTGGCCTGGCGCACATGGGACATGCTCGGCAGCCTCAGATCGACCTCACCGTCAGCGGCGCCGACCGCTGGAAGTAGGTCGCGCTCACCCCCAAGAGGCGGACGAACTGCGGGCCAGGCTAAACGAGTTCATCACAGCCGGAGGCGGTTGCCTCGTTGCAGGAGCTATCGACTACTGCAGTGTGCGGGTGGCCGAGTGCGAGCGGGCCCCGAAGGGGTTCTATGGGCAGGCGGTCGGCGACACCCGCCAGAGCGGCCCGGTCGCCGGGTGACTGCGCCCAGGGGCATCGCCCGTCCGCGCCTGGAGGAACCGGTGACCTCTCTGCTTGCGGAACTCCACGAGGGAGCCGAAGTTGCTGATCGCCCACGACGGGACCGACGCGTACGCCGTGGCCCCGCTCCGGCCATAGCGGGTGCCCGGCCGGCCTGGCGGGCTCGTCCGCGGTGGCGCCAGGGAAGCCTCGCGAGGGGACCCTAGACGTGACCTCGGGTCCCTTAGGTGTCGAGGAACTCGGGGATGAAGATGTCGCGGCTGGTCAGCAGGCGCTTGGAGAGGCCCTGCTCGTGGTGGTAGCGCAGGAAGGTGTCGACCGCCTTGCGGTTGGCGCGCAGGCCGTAGGGCCACCAGTCCTCGCCGAGCAGGGTGCGGTTGTGTTCGAACAGGCTGCTGAACCAGGGGGTCACCAGGCTCATGTGGTGCTTCGGGGCGTCCTCGATGTATGTGCGTTCGGCCAGGTCCTTGGCCTTGAGGAAGGCGCGGTAGACCGCGCGCAGATCCTCGGAGCGGTGCACCAGGTCCTTGCGGACCGCGACGATGTGCATCGGGGGGAAGATCCCGGTGCGCCGGTAGTAGTCGCGCTCGACGTTCTCATAGTCGGGGAAGAGCCGGACGATCTTGGCCGATCCCCGCAACATGGCCTGGGGCACGTCGACGGAGATGAGCGCGTCGATCTCTCCGGACTCGAGCATGGCGCCGAGGGTCTGGCCGTCGCCGGCGTGCCGCACGTGCACGCCGTCCGGCACCGGCTGCGGGAGCCAGTCGAACGCGGGGATGGGATGGTTGGTGCCGCCGATGACCCAGCGGCACTGGTCGACGGTCACGCCGAACTCGTCCGACAGGATGCCCTTGGGCCAGACACCGGCGTCGTGTCCGAAGAGGGCGAACTCGCCGACTGTCTTGCCGGCGAGGTCCTGCGGCTTCTCTATCCCCGCCTCGGTGTTCACGAAGATGGCGGAATGCCGGAAGTTGCGGTTCGGGAAGATCGGGAGCGCCATGAATGGCGCGTCCTCCAGGTCGAGGGTACGCAGAAAGTAGGTCAAGCCGAGTTCCGCTATGTCGTAGCGGCCTTCGATCATGTGCCGGAAGAGGTCCGAGACCAGGGGCTCCGTCTCAAGGGCGGCGTCCACCCCGTCGATCTTCACGCGGCCGTCGAAGAGCGCCTCGGTGTGCTCGTACCGGTAGGTGCCGATGGTCAGCTTGATGCTCATAAGGATCCTGCTTCCCTGAACGCCCGCCGCCCGAACGGGAATCGTCGCCCAGGGGCCGGCCCGCTCAGGGGGCGGTACGGATGATGTCGAGGGCTCGTTCGTACAGGGCGGTGAGGTCCTCACGGCCCTCGCTGGCGATCCAGCTGCCGGTGGCGGCATCCGTACAGGCGAAGGTGACGGCAATGATGGTCCGCGCCTCGTGGTCGGCGACCGGGCCCTCGCGGCCGGCGGCCCGCAGCCGCTCCCGCATGACGGGCATCAGGTCGTACTGCCAGCGGATGCGCTTCTCTTCGTAGCGGGCGCGCAGGGCGGGGGTGCGGAAGATGAGGGTGGAGATCTTCAGCATGTGCTCTGGGGACTGGGTCCCCGCCACGAGCCTGGTGAAGCCCACCTTGAGGGCATCCCAGGGGGACATGTCCAAGGGCTGCTCTTCGACTGTCTTCTTGAACAACGCTCCCAGAGCGTCCTGGTCGCCGCAGATCAGGTCCTCTTTGGTGCCGAAGTAGCGGAAGAGCGTGCGTTGGGAGAGCCCGACCTCTTGGGCGATCTGCTCGGTGGTCGTCTCGTCGTAGCCCTGCGTGGTGAACAACCGGACGGCTGTGTCGACGATCTCCTGGCTGGCCAACTGCCGTGATCGTTCCCAGACCGAGGATGCCTTGCCGTCACGCTTCATGCAGCCAGCCTATCGCACTGCCAATCAGTCGATCATGGCCATCTTGTCAATGACTGACAGCTTGTCTTACGCTGACTCACGGAGTTCCGACGAAAGGAGCACGGCCATGACCGCCGTCGACTACCGGGGTCAGCTGATCCTGATCACCGGCGCCAGTTCGGGGATCGGCGCGGAGTTCGCCCGCCAGCTCGCCCGGCGCGGCTCTGGCCTCGTCCTCGTCGCCCGCCGCGAAGACCGCCTCAGGACCCTTGCCGGCGAGCTCGAGAATCAGCACTGCATCACCGCCACCGCACTGGCCTGCGACCTGACGCGGCCTGGCGCAGCCGCCTACCTGGCCGAGCAACTGAGCGAGCGCGGCCTGCGCCTGACGGGACTGGTCAACAACGCGGGCTTTGGCACCCATGGGCGCTTCGAGACGGAGGAGCCGGAACGGATCCGCTCCGAGATCACCCTCGATGTGCACGCCCTCGTGGACCTGACCCGGACCTTCATCACGGACTTGCAGGACGCCGGCCGCGGCGTGCTGATCAACGTGGCCAGCATGGCCGCCTACACCCCGGTGCCGAACATGGCGGTCTACGGCGCCTCCAAAGCCTTCGTGCTCAGTTTCACCGAGGCACTGTGGTACGAGAACCAGGGCAACGGCCTGCAGGTACTGGCCCTGTCCCCTTCCGCGACGGAGACTGAGTTCTTCGACGTCGCCGGGCAGGAGGCCGCCTCCGGTGCACAACGGCTGCAGACCCCCCAGGAGGTCGTGGCCACCGCATTGGAGACCCTCGACCGCCGAAACCCGCCGCCGAGCATCGCCGTCGGCCGGATGAACCGCGCGATGCTGACCATGACTGGGCTCGCCAGCCGCCGCCGCGCGGTGTCCTTCATGGGCGCGATGACCGATCGCGCCTCCGGGGCACCGGGGGGCTCCCGGTGACCAAGGCGGTGGCACTCGGGGAGTCTTGAACCGCGGGGAGTCACCCCGCGGCCCCGCCGTGATGACGATCGACATGGGCTTTTGCCGCTGCTCGACGGCCAGGTGCAGCTTCGTGGGGCGGGGCGCAGACGACGGCTGCGGCCAGACCGTACAGGTGGAAGAAAACAATGAAGGCGTACACGGCGAAGATGCCGGAGATGCCCGAAGCCGCGACCGCGAACATCAGCCATACGGCGATCCGGCGGAGGACGCCGAGCTCGCGGGCGACAGTGCCGCCCCGGAGGTCGTCAGTGCGGGGAACCCAGGCGAACAGCGCCCCGGTAGCCAGCACACCGATCCCTGCCACCTCCCATTACATGGCGCGCCAGCCGGCCGTCTGCGCGATGTAGGTACCCATCGGCGCCCCGACGATCGTCGCGGCGGTCGGCCCGCCGATCACCGCCGCGAACGCCTTGCCACCCCTGCCCTTGCCGTACACATAGGCGGTGACCACCGCGCCCGCCCCGGAGTACGGCCCTTGCACGCGCCCGGTGAGGAAGCGGCAGACGATGAGCAGCGCGATGTTCGGCGCCAGGGCCGAGAGCAGGTTGTCCGTCAGGAACAGCCCCATCAGGCCGAGCAGGAGGGTACGCCGGTCGACCCGCGCGGTCAGGAGGGTGAACGCGGGTGAGCCGATCACGACGAGAACAGCCGGATGATGCCGTTGCTGCCGAACTCACACGTACCGATGGCGAACGTGCCCAGGGCCAGCCCGGAAACGGTGCGGCCGCTTTGCCGGAACCGTGTGGTGGCAGCGGTGTGGCGGCCTTCCCGGCCCTGCATTGTTGTTCGTACGCCTTTTCATGCATAAACGGAATCGTCGCCACCGAGATTGGACGGACAGGTGACGAACAAAGCGGCTTTACTTGCCACCGGCCCACCGGGTGCACGAATCCCCGGAATCGATCGCCGTGTGTAAACTCTTGGCTGCGCATGCCGTGAGCAGACGCGATCCACGCAGTAAACAACCTGGACCGGATGTATTCGGGGGGCCATGAGCGTGGCTGAGTCGATGCGTCGTGCCCCGTCCGGGGAACAGGCTCGGCCGGACGACGGCCTCCCCCTGCGTCTGCAGATCCTCGGCCCGTTGCGGCTCTGGCGAGACGGTGTCGAAGTGCAGGCGGGACCACGGCAGCAGGCCTTTCTGCTCGCCCTCCTCCTCGCCCGTGAGGGACAGCCGATCAGCACATCGGAGCTGATCGACCTGATGTGGGAAGAAGACGTACCGGCCAGCGCCCTGAACGTCCTCCACAAGTACGTCGGCGCGCTGCGGCGCCTGCTCGAACCAGAACTCCCGGCCCGCGACAGCGGCTCGTTCCTCCATCGCAGCGGCGGCGGGTATCTGTTCTCAGCGGGACCCGGCATGCTCGACCTGGTCACCTTTCGCGAGCATGCCGCGATGGCCAGGACGGCTTCTGCGCAGCAGCACCACGAGGCCGCGCTGGCCGACTACGTGGAGGCACTCGCCCTGTGGCACGGTTCCGCCGGTGACGGGCTGAGCAGCGGCCCCACTGCGCTATCCGTCTTCGCAGCCCTCGATGCCGAGTTCTACGAGGTCTGCACGGCAGCGGCCGAACTGGCGACGGCACTGGCCCGCCCCCAGCGAGTGCTGCCCGCGCTGCACCTGGCCGCCTCGATGGCGCCCCTGCACGAACCCGTCCAAGCCGGCCTCATCACCACCCTCGCCGCCGCCGGACAGCAAGCAGAAGCACTGTCGGTGTTCGCTACGGTCCGTGCCCGTCTCGCCGAGGACCTGGGCATCGACCCCGGGCCACTGCTGCAGGCCGCACACCAGCGGGTGCTCACGCAGACGCCGTCGCCGACCGCGACGGATACGCACAGCGACGTCAGCCGCCCACAGCCGAGCACGGTCGGCACCTTGGTCGGGCGGTCCAAGGAGCTCGCCTTGCTGCGCCAGAGCGGGGACGCGGCACTTACCCGGGGCACCGCGATCGGCATCATCGAGGGCGAACCGGGTGTGGGCAAGACCCGGCTGCTGGAGGAGGCCACCGCCGAGGCGGCCCGGCGCGGAGCGCTGATCGTGTGGGGCCGCTGTCTGGAGGGCGACGGTGCGCCCTCGATGTGGCCGTGGGTGCAGGCCATCGGCGCGATGCTCGACGGCCTGTCCCCGCCTGCCCGGGCGCAATGGCTCGCCGGTGAGCTCGGGCATCTGATCGAGCCTCGCGGCGGTGTGCTGGCCGCACCGGTGCTGCCGGACAGTGGTTTCCGCTTCCGGCTTTTCGAACGGGTGGTCGCCGTCATCGGTCAGGTCTCGGCCCAGCGACCGGTGGTGCTGGTGATCGACGATCTGCAGTGGGCGGACGGCACGTCGCTGGAGCTGTTCGGGCACCTGGCCGCCCGGCTGCCGGCCGGCACCGTCGTTCTCGGCGCCCTGCGCGACCGTGCTCCCTTACCCGGCTCGGAACTGTCCCGTCTGCTGGCCGCGGTCAGCAGGGTGCCCGGCCACCGCCGGTTCCGGCTCGGCCCGCTCGCCCTGGACGACGTGGCCGAACTGGTCCGACGCGAGATCGGCCATGATCCCGGGGCGGGCGTGGCCCGCAGCATCCACACGCGGACCGCGGGCAACCCCTTCTTCGTGCGGGAACTGTCCCGGCTGCTCGCCGACGGCGGTGTGCTCACCGACGACGCCGCGGCCCGGGCGGGGGTTCCGGCCACGGTACGGGACGTCGTCCTCGACCGGATGGCCGACCTGGACGGCGATGCCAGAGATCTGTTGCAGATCGCCGCACTCATCGGCCGCGATGTCGACCTCGACCTGCTCGTCCGGGTGGAGGGACTCGACGTCGAGAGCTGCCTCGAACAACTCGAGCCCGTCAAGGCCCTGGGCATGATCGAGCCGACACCGGAGAATCCCTTCCTGTTCCGGTTCGCCCACGACGTGGTCCGTGAGTCGGTCTCCGCGACAACGCCGCCGTCGCGGGCGAGCCGGCTGCATCTGCGGGTCTCAGACGCTCTGGAAGCGACCGACCCCGAGGGCGAGCTGATCGCCGAACGTCTGGCGCACCACTTGTGGGCGGCCGGTCCGCTGGCCGATCCGGCGCGGACGGCTGCCGCCCTGGTGCGCGCGGGGCGGCGGGCGGCGGGCAAGTCCGCCCTCGACGTCGCCGAGCGTCAGCTGCGCCAGGCCGCGCACGTGGCGCGGACGGCCGGCCTCGAGGACCTGGAGCTGACGGCTCTGTCGCAGCTCACCGCCGTGGTCGGGATGCGGTCGATGTACGGCTTCTCGTCGCGGGACCTGCTCGAGCGCGCCGAGCATCTGGCGCGCCGCCTCGGCCGTGAGGTCGAGGCGGCCGGTTTCCTGTTCTCCCGCTGGTCCTCGCACGTACAGGCCATCGAGCTCGACCGCAGCGGGCCACTCGCGCGTCAGCTGCTGGAACAGGCCGAGGCGTCCACCGACCCGTTCGTGATCGGGTGCGGTCTGCAGGCCTGGGGCATTCACCAGTGGGACGTCGGCAACATCGGCGAGTCGTTCCGGTACCTCAGCCGGTCCCGGGACATCGTCCTCAACCTCACCCAGCGCGAGAAGGATCCGGTCCAGCACGACCTCCAGTTGCTCATGACCGGGACGCTCGCAGAGGTGACCGCGCTGCACGGTGACGTAGCGTCGGCGCGGGCCCTGCTCGACGGGCTGGAGGAGGTGGCAGGCGCCGACCCGTACATGATCACGATCTGGGCCACCATGTCGGCGCGGACCGCAGCGATCATCGGTGACCCGGTGCAGGCACTGCGCGCGACGCAGCGGGGGATCGCGGTGGATCCGGACTTCTCGTTCGTCTTTCTCGGCACCTATCAGCGGCTGGCCCGCTGCTGGGCCCGGGCCATGACCGGCGAGGACCCGGCCGGCGCCGCGGTGGAGGCCCAGCGGCTCATCGCGGCGAACCTGCTGAATCCGACACGTTCCAGTGTGGCCACGTTTTACGGGCTGCTCGGTGAAATGTGGTTGGCGGACGGAGCGTTGACCGAGGCGGCCGCCGCTCTCGACCGGGCCGACTTCTACCTGGACACCTGTGGCCAGCGCCACCCGGAGGGCCTGATCCTGCTGCTGCGAGCACAGCTGCTGCAAGCCAGTGGGGAGCCCGTTGCCGTGGTTCGCGCGGCCGCCGAAAGGGCGCGGGCCGTGTCCACCGAGCGCGAGGCCCACCTGTTCGCCCACCGCGCCGAACGGTTCCTGGCGGACCTTGAGGACACCGCCGGCACATGACGGCACCCGCCTCTGCTCTGCTCAGGCGGTCTGGACACCGTCAGTGAGTGTCCACTCGTCGTCAACAAGACCCCCCTATGGTCAGCGGAGCGTCTGCGGGTGCGGGCGGCCGTGGGCCATGGCCGCCGGGCGCTGCCGTACCGGCACGGCTCAGGCCGCGGCGATGCGCGGATCATGCGTCACCTGCGTCAATCTCTGAAGGCGAGGTCGCACGATGAACACTCCGGTCGTCTTCATTCACGGCCTGTGGATCCATGCGCTTTCCTGGCAGCCCTGGCAGGACCTGTTCGGCGAGCGAGGCCATGAGACCCTTGCGCCCGGCTGGCCCGGCGAGGCCGATTCCGCCGAGGCCACCCGGGCCGATCCCGACGCCACGGCCGGGTTCGGCGTCGACGACATCACCGAGGCCTACGCAAAGACCCTGGCGACTCTGGGGACGCCGCCCATCGTGGTGGGTCATTCCTTCGGCGGGCTGATCGCGCAGAAGTTACTCAGCCGCGGCCAGGCCGCCGCAGCGGTGGCGATCTCCCCTGCGCCGATCAAAGGGATCCGCGTCCTGCCGCCCAGCCTGCTGCGCTCCAGCCTGCCGGTCCTGTCCCGGCCAACCAACAAACGCAAAGCCGTCGCCCTGACCGAGAAACAGTTCGCCTACGCGTTCGGCAACGCGCTGCCGCGGTCGGAGTCCGACGAGCTGTATCGCCGCTGGGCCATCCCGAGTCCGGGCCGTCCGCTCTTCGAGGCCTCGTCGGCCAACTTCACCAGGAACGCGCCCACCGCCATCGACACGGGCCGCGGTGACCGCGGTCCGCTGCTGCTGGTCGCGGCAGGCAAGGACCACACCGTGCCCGCCGTCGTCGTGCGGGCGGCCCACCGGCTCTACGCCGGCTCCGGCTCCGTCACCGAGATCGTCACCTACGCCGATCGCGGGCACAGCGCGCCGTTCGACCACGGCTGGCGCGAACTCGCCGACGACACCCTCGCCTGGCTTGCCCGCCAAGGCCTCTAACCGGACGGAGGCAGAGGTTCCGCCGGTCGCCCGCGCCGAGCGAAGCCGTTGAGGCGCCGGACTTGCGTCCTCGCACTCGCCCTGAACCGGAATCCACAACGTGTCCACTTTTCATCAATCGGCGCTCCGTAACTTCGGTCGGGACAAGGAGGACAAGGCCACCACAGATCGCAAGCACTGCGGTTCATTCCGCGCCCGGGAAGGCAAGGACGCACGGAAGGAGTCGGACATGGCAACGGTGAAGGCGGCAGTCGTCCGTGAGGCCAACGCTCCTTGGGTGCTGCACACCGCTCCGACACACGACTCCGCCATCGACTCGATGCAGGGCCTGCGACCGTGGGCGAAGATCATCCTCATGGGGATCTCCGCCGACGACACCTTCCCCGTCCCTGCTCTCGCCGTGACGAGCCACGGTTACGAGATCATCGGCTCCGCCGACAACGGGCTGGAGTATTTCGTCGAGGCACGGGAGATCGTCGCCGGCGGACAGGTGTGGCCCATGATCCAGGTCTTCCCGAAGGAAGACGTCGGCGAAGCCTGCAACCGCCTGATCAAGGGACAGCTTCGGTTCCGAGCTGTCGTGACGTACTGAGCTGTCCTGCGAGGCAGTGACCCCATCCATCCCAAGGCCGTCCAAAGGGGCGTCCGCGAGGGAGGTACACCATGAACGCGATCACAGTCACGGACGGTACAGAGATCTTCTTCAAGGACTGGGGCTCAGGCCAGCCGATCGTCTTCAGCCACGGGTGGCCGCTGTCGGCCGACGACTGGGACACCCAGATGCTGTTCTTCCTGCACCACGGCTATCGCGTCATCGCCCACGACCGGCGCGGACACGGCAGGTCCACGCAGGCCGGCAGCGGTCACGACATGGACCACTACGCCGACGATCTGGCCGCGCTGAGCGAGCACCTGGACCTGCGGGACGCCATCCATGTCGGCCACTCCGCCGGCGGCGGCGAGGTGACGCGCTACGTCGGCCGCCACGGCGAGGGCCGGGTGGCGAAGGTGGTGCTGATCAGCTCGGTGACGCCGTCTCAGTTCCTGTCGGACGCCAACCCCGACGGTCTGGCACCAGGTGCCTTCGCCGGTCTGCAGGCCGGCGTCGCGGGCAACCGCTCCGAGTTCTTCCGGGATCTCGCGTCCGGCCCGTTCTACGGCTTCAACCGGCCAGGCGTCGAGCCGTCCGAGGCGGTCATCCAGAACTGGTGGCGCCAGGGCATGATGGGCGCCGCGAACGCCCAGTACGACTGCGTCTTCGCCTTCGCGCGGGAGGACTACACCGAGGACCTCAAGAAGATCAGCGTGCCGGTCCTGGTGATGCACGGCGACGACGACCAGATCGTCCCCTACGCCGCCACCGCGCCCCGGGCAGCCGAGCTGCTGAAGAACGGAACGCTCAAGACGTACGCCGGCTTCCCGCACGGTATGCCGACCACGAAGGCCGACACGATCAACGCCGATCTGCTGGAGTTCATCCGGTCCTGACCGCCGTCGGCGCCCCACGGGACACGACCCACGAGGGGTGGTAGACCACCCGCCCTCGCCTCACCGAAGGGCGGGCGCCCGCCCCTGGATTCCAAGAGCAACGAGCCGCAGTTCCAGACCGACCAGCCCGCCGGTTCGAGGTGTTCATGGTCAGGACACGACGGAGCGCTGGGGCACGGTGCCCGCGTCGGTCGGCGTGGAGCGGGTGGTGTACTGCGGTACGGGGGCGTCGTCGCGGCCGGTGTCGCGCACGAGTCCGTACCGTTCGCGGTCGGCGGAGTGCGGTGCCGGGGGACTGGCGATGTCGTCGGCTGTCTCCTGCCAGGAGGAGGGCAGGACGTCGAGGTTGTAGTCGGCCTGGGTTTCGTTGAGGTGGAGTGTGACGCTGCCGTCGAGGTAGTAGTACTCGTTCTGCCACATCTGCTGGGCTCCCGGCGGCAGGGTGATCAGTCCTTGCTGCCGGTTGCCCATCCAGGTGCCGCCGGCGGTCGCGCCCGGCTGACGGTCGTCCATGCGGTGGCCGCCGCCCGAGGCCACGTGGAACAGCCTTCCTCGCAGTCCGGTCCACGAGGGCATGGTCAGCAGCCCGGGGCGCAGCCCGTACATCACGTCCCAGTGGACGGTGAAGTAGCCCTTCCCGCGCAGTACCACCGTGTCCCCGCGGTGGACGAGCTGGTAGCCGTCCAGGTGTCTCTTCAGCCCCGTCATCGTCACCGTGGTCTGCGGGCGGTGGGGCAATGCGGCGGGCGGCCGGTCCGGCGGTGGCGCGCTGTCCACGGTGTCGACGACGGACCCGTACCGCGGCCGGGGCGAGGGATGCGAGACGGCCGAGCCCAGGACCGGTGCCGGCCGTGACGGTGATGCGGATACGGATGCGGTGGGCGAGGGCGAGGGCGAGGGTGCCGGGCCGGAAGCCGTCGGGGCGGTGGCCGGACGTGCCGGCGGGCTGGACCATGGGGCCGCGTACACGAGCACGCCACCGCCCACGGCGAGCAGCGCACTCGCCGCCACCACGGCCTTCGCGGTGAGGCTCGTCCCTGCGGTCCCTGCCATCCCCGCCGTCGCGGAACCCGCGCTGCCGGAAGGGGCCGTGGTGCCGGCCTGGCCGGCCGCCGCGGCGTGCGTTCCCGCGGACAGCCACGGGCGCCAGGCCAGCAGTGCCGCCGGCAGGGGCAGGAGGGCCAGGGGCGCGAGCAGTCCTTCCGGGGCCAGCAGGCCTTCCTCGTGGCGCACGCACCGCGGGCACTGCCGTACATGGCGGCCGAGGCGTTTGCGCCACAGGCCGCTGGGGGCCCCGTTCCAGTCCAGGGTCAGCCGGGTGAGTTCCCCGCATGCGGGCCTGGCCGCGAGGGCTCGGACGATGACGCGGGAGGTGTGCAGGCGCTCCTTCATGCGTTGCACCCGTACAGCCGCTTGATGGCCGGTCAGCTCCAGAGCGGAGGCGAGCTCGGCCCGGGCGAGCCGGCCGGCCGTCTCCAGCCACCACAGTGACAGCAGTTCCCGGTCGTCCTCGTCGAGCCAACGGGTCGCGCGCACGGACTCCTCGCGCTGCCCGGACAGCCGCAGGTCGAGGATGACCCCCTCGGCGAAGTCGGCGGCCGGGTCGGGCCGGTGCTCGGCCGCGTCGAACGCCGCTCCCGTCGTCTCCCTCCTGCCGCGCCTGCGGATGTGGTCGCGGACCTCGTTCACGGTGATGGTGATCACCCAGGACCGGAACGCCTCCGGGCGCTCCAGTCCCTCGATGCCGCGCAGGATGCGCATCATCGTCTCCTGGACGATGTCGTCGACGTCGTCGCGGTACGGGTGCGCGCGCGCCGCGACACTGTAGACCAGCGGAAGCGTCCGGGAGCTGAGCTCTTCCAGGGCGCCGCGATCGCCGGCCCGAGCCGCGGCTATCACGTCGGCCTTGGGCGCGGCATGCCTTGGCATCGGGTCTCCCTTTCGACCTGACGCGGGTACGAAGCCCCGCTCGCGCGGACCGAGCCGGGTTGCGGGGGTCCTCGGGCAATCGCCGTCGGCATCACGCACCGTGGCAGCGAAGTCATCGTAAGGGGTGAGCGCTGACAGCGATGGGCGGGCCGGTGGAATCCGTGGCGGCCGGGGATCAGCGGGAGTGACGCGGGGACGTACGCGGACGCGAGCGGACGCGCACGAGGACGAAGACCGCGGCGAGGCCGGCGAGAACGACGCCCGCCAGTCCTGTGACGGCCCACGGAGCACCGACGTTGCTGCCGGTGTCCGCCCTGGTGCCGGTGTCCGCTGTGGTGCCGGTGGAGGCGCCGACCAGGGGGGTGGCCGCTCGGCCGGTCCGGGCCGGGGAGGGCGCCGGTGTTGTCGCGGCGGAGGAGGGGAGAGCGGTGAGCACGGTGTGGGCGCCGGCCCGGCTGACGGAGAAGCGCGCCCCGCCGATGGCGAGAGCGGTACCGGAGACTTTTGCGGTCGTCGAACCGACGGTCAGTTCACGGGAGTTCCGGGAAAGAAGGATCTTGGCGCCTGTGACGACCTTCAGCCTGCGCAGGGTCGTGTCGCGTGCCTTGCTGAGATCCAGGACGGCCGAGGAACCGGTCAGAGCGACCGCGCTGGATGAGCGCAGAGAGGTCCCGGAGACGATCAGGCGGCCTTTGGCCACGGTCGTGGCGCCGGTGTAGGCGGCGCTGGTGACGGTGGTGGCCGCGGCTCCGCTCTGCGTCACCGATCCGGCGCCGGTCACCGCCGGGAGGGTGGTGGGTGTCCCGGTGTTGCGGAGCACGAGTGAACCGTTGTCGATCACTTTGTCGAGGGCTCCGCCGGTGTGGAGGCTCCCGTCGCCGCCCGCGGTCCCGGAGCCGAGACGCAGGGTCGCGTTCCTGTCGATGGTGGTGGATCCGTCGTAGTACTGCGCTGCTGCGAAGGTCACGTCGTTGCCCTTGGTGCCGGCGACGACGACGTCCCCGGCGCCGGGAGCGTTGAGGGTGTCGTGATACATGCCGCCGCCGATGGGCGCGCCCAGGGTCACCGGGCCGTTGTAGTCGAAGGTGAGCCGGGAGCGCTGCCGTCTGGCGTGCAGGTTGATGTAGACCGTCTGCGCCGTGCCGGGCATGAAGATCTGGTGCGTGGTCCCGTCGCCCCACTGGACGTCGGCGCCCTCGATGTTGGTGCCGCGCTTGTTCAGTTGGTGGGCCACGGGCCGCCAGTTCAGTCCGGGGTCGCTCAGCGACGGCGCCGCTCCGTCGCCGCTGTCGCTCCAGCTGTAGACGCCGGTGAGGATCACCTTGCTGCCCGGGCGGGAGTGCACGTTGACGTCGTTGCCGTACTCATGGCTGTAGAAGTTCTGCCGCTCTACGACCGTGTGGTTGAGCGGGGTGTCGATGATCCATGAACCGCGGTTGACGACGGAGCGGGCGCCTGGCAGTTCGGCGGCACAGGTGGTGCTCGCGAAGTTGACGCCCGTGCCGTTGTCGAAGATGCCGGAGAACGGGTTGGTGCCGCAGATCTGGAGCGTTCCCCACATGTTCCGGGGCTGGGTGACAAGGCCGGAGCCGCTGATGATGCCCAGGTTGAACAGCCGGGTCAGCGACAGACGCAGGGTGCCGTCCACCCGGATGTTGTCCTGGTTCTGCTGGTAACCGGGCGTGTTGTACGGGAAGGACCCGATCAGACCGGTCGTACCGCCGGTGCCGTACTGGAGGGTCGCCCCCGCGTCCACGGTGACCGCGGGCTCGTCGGGACTGGCGACCACGACGTACGGGTGGTTGCCGCCCGGGATCCGGACCCTTTGGTGCTGCCGGGAGTGCGGCAGGGTGAAGGTGCTGTCCTTGGCGAGGACCAGCGTGCCGGTGCCGGACACGCGAAGGGCTCCTTCACCGCTGATCACGCCGGTGTACGTGTGCGTTCCCTGCGGCACGCGCACGACCGCGTCGCCGGTCAGAACGACATCACGGTTCGCCAGGACGGCCGAGGTGATGTCGCCGTCCGCGGCGACCGCGCTGCCCGCCGCAACCACCGGTGTGACGGCTCCCGCGAGGAGAGCCGACGCCAGGACAAGGTGCCAAGATCGATTCATCGAGTCAGGGTGCTTCCTGAAGTGCTGGTGATCCTTACGGACGTGAAGACCGGTGGCCGGCCACCGGGATCTCAAAAACCCGGAGAAGTTCTCCATTCCGCCTACGTCGCCTGTTGGGGAGGACGAGGTGCCAGGGGCATTGAGGACGTGCCGCCCACCTGGCACATGGAAGGCATCGGGTCCTGGGGAACGGTCCCGACGACAAACCGTCAAGGAAGTCCTGAGACGTTACACCGGCAGGGCCCACCACACTGCTGCTGCCGGGCATCGGCACGGTCCACGACCTCAAGCAGGCCCACTTCCTCGGTATCCGCTCGGTGCGTATCGCCACCCACTGCACCGAGGCCTCTTGGAGTCCTACGGCGCCCCCTGTGTGTGTCACCGACTCCGGCGGACGGCTCGCGACCCCCGCACGTCCTCCGGCAGGTGCCGAGACGGGCCCTTACGGCGATGGGGTCGACCGGCGTGGCGGTGATCAAGGGGGCATTGAGTGGATGTCACTGTCTCCCGCTGGGAGCCGGATGTGGTCGCCGCTGTCCATTCGGCTCGCGGACGGCCGTGAAGCGATGCTCGGTCTCGTCGAGGGCAGTCAGCTGAGCGCGGATTTCTTTTGAGCGGAGACATTGTTTCTGAGTGTCGGCGGGATCAGCTTCATACGCGAGGCAGACCGGTGGATCGTGAGCGAGGTCAGCCATCAGTCCACCGGGTGCTCCCCAGACGTCACCTCCTGGGCGGAGGCCGCCCGCGCTCTGGACGCTGTAAAGCTCCGGCGGCCCTCCGGGCGTTGAGAGAAGTGCCTGAACCACAGAGAGTCGCCTTCGCTCGTATGGCAGCCGTCCGCAGCTACCCCGCCGCGTGCGTCACCTGGGAGGCGGCGGCGAAGCTTATGGTCGGGGAAGTGAGGTGACGCCCCTCGCCGGCCGACCCGCCCCAGCGATCAGTGTGCCGCGAAAGCCTCCGCGGTCACGTCCCTCTCGAACGACGCTCGCTGAAATCCGTACGTCGCGATGTCGGAAACTTTGATCACGACGCAGAAGCGATCGACCGTGCCGAGCGATGCGGCGACCTCACGATGGTTGCGTTTGAGGAAGTGGATCGCCGCCTGATTCGTCAAAGACGTGTGGCCGCATACCAGAAAGACGGGCCGCGTGGATTCCGGTGGCCTGAACTTGGCCACCACGGCGTACTCCACGTCGCCGCGGTCGAAGCCGTAACGCTGGCCGCCGACGACGAACGCCACGGAATCCGGGCCGGTGCCGTACGGGAGAATGGTGACACCCGGCACGTGGGCCCTCAGATGCCCGCCGGTGCGCACATTGGCATCGCCCATAGGGCCGCCGATACAGAACTCGGTCTTGTCGTCGTTGCTCCCGCGGAAGTCGTCGCTGGACTCGGTAACGACATCGCAGCCGACATGGCTCGCCAGGGTCGCCACCTCGATCAGGGCACGGATCTCCTTGTGGGGCGCGACCCCCGGCACATGGTGCTTGTTGCCGATGACGATCAGGCAGCTCTCGCCCGGCACCATGCCGAAGAACTTTGCAGTGCGCCACAGCGTGCGCCTGCGCTTGCCACGTTCCCACAGCCACACGAACGCACCGCCGACAAGACTGGTCACCAGCCCGACGAGCACATTGACGACCAGCGCGTAGATAGCCGCCCCCTTTTTTTGTCCTTCCCCTCCGGCGGGGGCTCGACCGACCACGCTGATCCTCCACCACGGCACGGAACCATGACAAGAAGCCTGCGGCTACCACGTGGCGGCTTCTCAACACCGTGGCCTACGCCCGCAGTTGGGCGGCAGGGCACGCTCGCTGAGCTGGAGGAACCCTCGTCCGGTCGCACCGCACGGCGTTGAGTGGACCGCAAAGGACGGACTGGGGGAGTGGTGTACCCGGCCGCCCGCGTCCCAGCGAGATAGCCTCAGCGGTTCATGAGGTCCCGGACGAGCACGTCGGCCTCCGCCAACTTCCGTGAATTCTCGGCTAGTTCATCGTTGAGCCGGGTGATCTCCTTCGAGAGGGTGCCGCGGACCGCCTCCAGCTCCGCATCGACTTGCTCCCGCCTACGTGTCTCGAAGCGACCCCATTCGTATGCGCTGCTAGGAGATGTGCCCCTACCGGGGGGCTGGAGTCGTTGGAACCTTGCCCGCCAGCGGCGGCTGACCCTGCTGCTCGGCCCCTCCGGCTCGGGCAAGTCTTCTCTGATCCAGGCCGGTGTGCTGCGTGCGCTGGCCGCAGGGGAGCTGCCGGGCAGCGACCGGTGGTTGCCGGTGCTCGCCCGGCCGCGGCAAGACTTGTTGGCAGAGATCGAGCGCGCGGGACTGCCCGGGGCCATCACCGGGGGGATCGGCGCCGCGGTCACCCGTCGACTCGCAGCTGAACCCTCCCATGACCGCATTCTGCTGGTCTTGGACCAGTTCGAAGAACTCTTCACACAGACCGCCAACGGCTATCAGCAGAATCGCACGGCGTCGCCGAACTGAGCGTGATCCTGGTCATGCGAGACGACTTGTACCCTCAACTGGCCGCTCTGGCACCGAGGCTGCTGGACAAGGCAACGCCAGGGCTCCTCAACGTACCGGGGACGGTGAATCGGCAGGACCTGCACGACATCATCGTCCTGCCCGCCCAGGACGGGGGACTCCATTTCCAGCCGGGACTGCCGGAACAGATCATCGCTGACATCCTGGCCGCCCATCCGGAAGAGGCGACAGCCCAGCAGGCACCGGTGACCGTACTCCCCCTGCTGGAGCTGACGCTCACCCAGCTATGGCTCCGGCGCCACGACGGATACCTCACCCAGGCCTACCGTCGCATCGGAGCGGTCAGTGGAAGCCTGACCACCTGGTGCGACAGCGCCCTCAACGACCTGGATCCCGGCCGACGGCGCACCACCCGGCGCATCCTGACCCCTCTGGTGCACCCCGCCGACCGCAGCCGCCACACACCGCCGTCCGCGCACAAGTCCCTACAAGATCGTGAACAGACCGGCTCGTTGGCACCCTGTCCCCGAGCATGAAGTTGTCGCTGGAGCGGCCCGACCCGGACGTCGTCACTGCGGTGACTCGGTCGGCGGACCTGCTGTGTGAGAGGCGTGGGCTCCTGCTCGACCTCGTCGACCGCGCGGAGGTTCGCGACACCGCGGCCGTGTGGACGGACGGGCCAACACCGTCACCACCCGCACGAACCGGGTGGACGTCGACGCGTTGCTCATCCGGCCCGACGGCTGAGTCGCCTGGGCCTTGCCTACCGGGCAGGACCTCGACGCCACCACGCTGGTGCGTGCGCTGGGCACATGGTCCGGCCAACCGGCCTGAGCAGCGTATTAACGGTCGTCCAAGGTTCGCTCGGTAGGAAGCAGGCATCCAGACAAGCGAAGCAACTCGTATGTAGGAGGCTAGTGATGGCAGTCAACACAGCGCCGTCCGGGGAAGCGCCGGCCGGCCGGTTGGCAGGCCGGTGGGTGCCCTGGTTGGTGATTGGCTTATGGCTGGTGCTGGCGGCGGGCATGGTGCCGCTGAGCGGAAAGTTGAGCTCGGTCACCACCGACAGCGCCGTAGACACCCTGCCGGCGAGTGCCGAGTCCACCAAGGTGGCGGCGCTGGACGACAGTCTCCCCGGCGGTGACAACAACACGTTCGTCTTCGTTTACCACCGCACCGGCGGCATGACCGACGCCGACCGCGCGACGGTCGAGCGCCACTACAACACCCTTGCCAAGCGGTACCCGCCGAAGACGACAGCGGCGGCCGGCGAGGACGACGCGGGCTCACCGACGAGACCCTCCACCGACGGCAAGGCGATGATGTTCACCCTCGAGGTGAGCACGGCCTACGGTGCACCAGAGGCCATCGTCGGCCCGTTGCGTGACGCCACGAAGGACCGCCCCGCCGGCCTGGAACTCGACGTGACCGGCCCGGGCGCGATCGACGGCGACATGGACGCCGTCTTCAACGGCATCGACGTGCAGGTCCTCCTCACCACCATCGTCATCGTCACACTCCTGCTCATCCTCACCTACCGCAGCCCGGTGTTGTGGATCATCCCGCTCATGGCCGTGGGCGCGGCCGCACTGACCGCGATGGCGACCGTCTACCTGCTCGTCAAGGGCTTCGGCATCGTGGTCAACGACCAGAACTCGGCGCTGCTGACGATCCTGGTATTCGGCGTCGGCACGGACTACGCGCTGTTGCTCATTGCTCGATACCGGGAGGCACTGCACCACCATGAGAACGTCCGGGTCGCGATGGTCCACGCGCTACGCGGCGCGGCGCCGGCCATCGTCGCGTCCGCGGCCACCGTGGTCGCCGGCCTGCTCTGCCTGCTCGTCGCGGACCTGAACAGCACCAGCGGGCTGGGCCCGATCGGTGCGGCCGGCATCCTGTGCGCGCTGGTGGCCATGCTGACGCTGTTCCCGGCGGTGCTCGTGGTGCTCGGCAGGCGGATCTTCTGGCCGGCCATCCCGCGGTACAGCACGGCCGTGGAGGAGAAGCCGGGGCTGTGGGGACGGCTCGGCACCGCCATCAGCCGCCGCCGGTGGGTGGCGACGCTCGGCTCGCTCGGAGTCCTCGGCGTACTCGCCCTCGGGCTGGCGGGCAACACCGGCGCCCTGCGGGAGCAGGACCAGTTCCTGTCCGCGCCGGAGTCGGTCACCGGTTTCACCGTTCTCCGCCAGCACTTCCCGGAGCTCGGCGGCCAGCCGATGACGATCTTCACGCGGCCGGCGTACCAGAAGCGGGTGCTCGACATCGTCAAGGACACTCGCGGTGTGGCCCTGGCCATCCCGGAGCAGACCAACGGTGGCTGGGCCAACATCTCCGTGTTCCCGAAGGACGCGCCGGACACCGCCGCGGAGTACGACACGATCAAGCGGGTACGCACCGCCGTGCACGCGGTGAGCGGGGCGCGGGCGATCGTCGGCGGGCCGAGTGCGGAGAACCTCGACACCGAGGTGACCACCAAGCGCGACGAGAAGCTGGTGATCCCGCTGGTGCTCGCCGTCGTCCTGATCATCCTCGGGCTGCTGCTGCGCGCGATCGCGGCCCCGCTGGTCCTGATGGCCACCGTGTGCGTCTCATTCGCCGCAGCCTTCGGCGGCAGCGTGTTCGTCTTCGACACGATCCTCGGGTTCAAGGGTGTCGACTATTCGGTGCCGCTGCTGGCATTCCTGTTCCTGGTGGCGCTCGGCGTCGACTACAACATCTTCCTGGCCAGCCGGGCCCGGGAGGAGACCGTGCCTCTCGGCACCAGAGAGGGCATGCTCAAAGCCCTCTCCGCCACCGGTGGCGTCATCACCTCGGCAGGCCTGGTCCTGGCGGCCACGTTCGCGGTCCTCGCCACACTTCCGCTGGTGATGCTGGTCGAGGTCGGGTTCCTGGTCGCCTTCGGCGTGCTGCTCGACGCCCTGCTGGTGCGGTCGGTCCTGGTGCCCGCCCTCACCCTGCTGATCGGCCGGCGGATCTGGTGGCCGAGCCGACTGTCCCGTCCCGCGGCGGAGGTGCCGGACGGTCAACAGTCGCTCGCCGACGGTGAGGAGCCCGCGCTGCAACGGTGAGCGCGGCGGCACGGACGAGATCCGGGACGGGGCCCCAGGCCCCTCCCGGATTCTTTCATGGACCCGATCGGTCGCCGCCCTTTGGTTCTGCCGCCGTGCGCCGGGGTTGAATTCGACGCATCGCGGTGTCCTGCCCCGGCGGTGGGCCGCGCGGGGCCATGCCCGAGGACCGCCGCCCTTTGGTTCTGCGCCGTGCGGCCGGGGCTGGGGTCGGCGCATCGCGGTGTTATCCCCGGCGTTGACTTCTCCCCCAGCTGAAGCAGGGAGATTCTTCCCTCGCGGGTTGAGCTTTCTGCTTTTCAGACAGCAGCTGCCCCGAACCAACGGCAAGG
>NZ_JBSFDB010000040.1:28129-71903 GCF_053593695.1 Streptomyces sp. NPDC002144 | reverse complement strand
GCAATTCCAGCCGTTCGCACCGCCCGCAGCCCGATGACCTGCACCTTCAGCCCGCAAGAGCCTCCAAGGCGCTCGAATTACGTCGAACCCGGGATACGGGGAGTCCCTTCCGGATGTGCCCCCGGCCGTGGGGCGGGCCGAGCTCACTGGGGCACCCCGGGCCGCTCGGAGCCCGCCAGCCAGGCGGCGCCCTCCGCGTAGAGGCGGTCGACCGCCTCGCCGACCAGGCCCGGCAAGCCGGGCTTCACCGTGAACCCGGCCTTCGTCTGCACATATCCGAGGTAGCGGTAGCCGACCGGGAACCGGGCCAGCAGCTCGGGGGCGAGCTTGAGAGAGGCGCCGGGGTCGACGACATCGAGGCGGTCCTTCTCGTAGATGGGCTGTCTGCGGACGATCGTCCACTCGCCGTCGTCCCGCGAGAGGAAGTCGTAGAACCGGCCGGTGCACACCACATCCACCAGCACGCCGTCCACTTCCGCGCGCTGACTGATCGTCATCTTCGTCTGGGCGATCGCCCGTTCCCCCGCCACGTCCGAGGTGTGGCCGCCGAGGAAGTGCAGGATGCTGACCCCGTTGTCGAAGCCCTCCTTGCTGGCGGCTATGAACTCCGCGGCGGGGGCCTGCAACCATGTGGCGCTCATCCACCCGTCCATGTGCCAGACGGTGGCGAACCGTTCCCAGTCGCCGGCGTCCCGCCACAGCGCCCAGTTCTCCACGAGCTGTCTGATCTTCGCTTGATCCGCGTTCACCGAGATCTCCGTTTCTGGTCGGTCGTCGGGGACACCGCCCATGGGGGGAATGGCCGCCTGCTGTTTCCGGCGTATGCGATGCGCGTACGCCGATCAGATCGGGTAGTGCCGCTCCCCCGACTGGATCGTGACCCAGCGGAGTTCGGTGAACTCCTCCAGCGCCGCCTTGGAGCCGAAGCGGCCGAAGCCACTGGCGCCGACGCCTCCGAACGGCATCTGCGGCTCGTCGTGGACCGTGGCACCGTTGATGTGGCAGATCCCCGACCGGATGCGGCGCGCCACGTCCAGCGCGACTCCGCCGTCCCGGCCGAACACCGCGGCGGAGAGCCCGTACTCGCTGTCGTTGGCCTTGGCCACGGCATCGTCGATGCCATCGGCCTCGATGATCGATGCGACGGGCCCGAACGACTCCTCGGTATAGATCCGCATCTGCGGTGTCACGCCACGAAGAACGGTCGGTTGGACGTAGAGCCCGTCCGCATCGCCGCCGGTCAGTACCTGCGCGCCGCGCGCGCGGGCGTCCTCGACCAACGCGAGGAGGTGGTCGCGGCCCTGTGCGTTCACGAGGGGACCGATCTGGGAGGAGGGGTCATCGGGCGGTCCGACGACGAGTTTGGCGGCGCGATCGGCCAGCCGCCGACTGAACTCGTCGGCCACCGAACTGTCGACGATCACCCGCTCGGTCGACATGCAGATCTGGCCCTGGTTCATGAACGCGCCGAAACTGGTCGCGGCCGCGGCGGCCTCCAGGTCGGCGTCGGGCAGTACGAGCAGAGGTGCCTTCCCGCCCAGTTCCAGCACGACACGCTTGAGGTGCCGCCCGGCCAGTTCGCCGATGATCCGGCCGACCCTCGTCGACCCGGTGAAGTTCACCCGAGCCGTGCTGGGATGAGCAACCAGGGCCTCGACGACCTCGGCGGCGTCCTCGGGGGCGTTGGTGATCAGATTGACCGCACCGGCCGGCACACCCGCCTCGTGCAGCACCTCGACGATCGCGGTCTGGGTGAGGGGCGTCTGCTCGGACGCCTTGAGCACCACGGTGTTGCCGTAGACCAGCGGCATCGCGATCGCCCGCACGCCAAGAATCAGCGGCGCGTTCCACGGTGCGATTCCCACGACGACGCCGGCCGGCTGCCGGATCCCCAGGGCGGTCAGCCCCGGCACGTCGGAAGGGATCACCTCACCGACCGCGGAGTACGCCTGCGCCGCGGCCTCGGCGAGCATGCCCTTGGCGACGTGGGCGTTGAACATGCACCACGGCCGGGTCGCCCCCATCTCCGTGCCCATGACCGCGGAAATGTCGTCGGCTCGCGCCTCCAGCAGCGCCGCCGCACGCTCCAGCACCTCCCGGCGGCGGGCCGGTGGCAGTCCCGACCATGCCGGAAGTGCCGCGGCCGCGGCGTCGACCGCGCGGCGGGCGTCGGCGGCGGAGGCGGCCGCGACCCGAGCGATCGGCTTGCCTGTCAGCGCCTCGGTCGTGTCGATGTACCGCTCCGCCTCTGCCGCGACCCGGCGCCCGTCGATGAACAGGTCACAGGTCGGGGTGGCGGGCTTGGGCTCGGTCCCTGACATTCTTGTCTCCCTCGACAACACGGGCTGCTCGCCACGGCGGCGACAGCGACTATCTGAATTGACGCGGATGCCCCTGAAGCGGACTGCTCATCGACTTTCCACTGTTCGGGCCCGAGACCGCGCGGACCGCTGGTGACGATCACGGCTGTTCACTTCGGCCCCTCGGGTGCCGCCACGATGGTGTTCCGGAGCACACCGACGCCCGACACCTCGATCTCGGTCACGTCACCGGGAGCGAGAAGACGCGGCGGATTCGCGGCCAGCCCGATCCCGCCCGGCGTTCCCGTGGCGATGACATCGCCGGGGGCCAGCCGGGTGAACCCGGTGACGTAGCGCAGAATGGCCGTGAAATCGAAGACCAGGTCATCGAGCGTGGCGTCCTGCCGTTTCTCACCGTTGACTCGCGTGGTGAGCCGTACCGACCCGAGGTCGTCGAATTCGTCCATGGTGACCAACCAGGGACCGAACGAACCAACACCGGTGAAGTTCTTGCCCGGGAGCCACTGGCTGTTGTGCAACTGCCAGTCCCGCAGGCTCAGGTCGTTGTAGCAGGACAGTCCCGCGATCGCCGCCCGCGCGTCGGCGTCCGTCTCGATCCTCGACACGTGACGTCCGATGACGACCGCGACCTCGCCCTCATAGTCCAGCTGCTTCGAGTTCGGCGGATGCACGACGGGTTGTCCGTGGCCGACCTGGGTGTCGGCGAACCGGCTGAAGACGGTCGGGTGCTCCGGTTTCTCGACGTGCCCGGTCTCCTCCCGGTGGTCTGCGTAGTTGACCCCCACACACAAGATCTTCGCGGGGTCGGGGACCGGCGGCAGGAACTCGATCTCAGCCAGTGAGTACGTGGCCGCGCGGCGCGCGCTGAGCCGCTCCAGCGTCCCCACCAGGTCGCGCTCCAGCAACTCGCGGATCGATGTCGCATCCCCGGCGAGTGTTTCGGCGCCGTCGACGACCCCGTCGGCCGACAGGACGCCGAACGACTCCTTTTCACCGACGCGATAGGTGAGCAGCTTCATGGGCAGCCCTTTCGGAATCAGCCGTCACATCCCTGGGCAACGGACTCATGCGAGTGTCTTCTTCTCGGTCTCCAGACCCACATACCGGCCGCGGTGGAAGACCAGCGGCTGCTCCCCCGAAACCCCTTCGAAGTCAGCCGCTTCCCCGACGACGATGAAGTGGTCGCCGTGCTCGTGGACGGCCGTGATCCGGCAGTCGATCCATGCCCCCACCCCCTCGAGCACCGGAGAGCCTGTCGCCGGCGCAGGACGCCACGACAGGCCCGCGAACTTGTCGGCCGCAGGCACGGCGAAGGCGTTGGAAATGTGCTCCTGGTCCGCAGTGAGCACGTTCGCGCAGAAGGAACCGGACCGGCGTATCCGGCCGATGCTCGTCGACGACACCCCGGGCAGAAACCCGACCAGCGGCGGATCCGCCGACACCATGAGGAAGGTGGCGACGGTGAGCCCGACCGGTTCACCGTCGTCGACGGCGGTTATGACGGCAATGCCGCTCGGCATCGCCGTAAGAAGCTCACGGAAACGGTCGGCGTCCTTTCGGACGTCGCCGTGCGTCGGTTCGTAATCGTCACCCACGGAACCCTCCTCATCCCGCGATCGCGGCCTTCTCCGCGATCACGACCGCCATTGCGTCCACCCAGCGGCGCGCGGCTCGGGATCCACGACCGTCGCCAGGATCTGATATTTCAGGTCATGCTAGTTGATGTGACCTAGGCAGGCAGAGCCTCGCCACACCCCCGTCGGCCGACGATCTCGACCTGCGGACTGAGTAACCATTGACAAGTTTTCGTGCACTGACGCTATCTTTGATGTGTCAGATCGGCAAGATTGATGTTCCACAGTTCCCGATGAGGCAGCCGCACGCCCGGAGCCTTGGCTGACGTCCGAACGAGTTCGCCCTGCGGCGCCCACCCGACGCGACCAGAGTTTTCGAGCTCAAAGGAGAGAACGATGACTGTCACGTCTTCCGGCCAGGACACCGGGACCGGTTACGGCCGTCCCGCCTCATCGCATGATGCCCGCCTGACCGAGGTGGGGCCGGAGACCCCGATGGGCGAGGCGCTGCGCCGGTACTGGCATCCGGTCGCCTCGTCGAGTGCGCTGACCAGCGACCTGCCGCACCGCACGCGGATCCTGGGCGAGAACCTGGTCGTCTTCCGCGACGGCAGTGGCCGTCCCGGCGTGGTCTTCGAGCGCTGCGCGCACCGCGGCAGCAGCCTCTTCTACGGCCGCGTCGAAGAGGACGGCATCCGCTGCTGCTACCACGGCTGGAAGTTCGACGTGCAGGGCCACTGCCTGGAGCAGGCCTGCGAGCCCGGCCGCGGCCTGCGCCGTGACGTCGCCCGCCAGCCCTGGTACCCGGTCGAGGAGCGCTACGGCCTCGTCTTCGTCTACATGGGCCCGCCCGACCGCAAGCCCCCACTGCCCCGCTACGAATGCCTCGAGAACCTGGCGGACGGCGAGTCGCTGTTCTCCGAGGTGCCCGTCCCAGGCCAGAACGTCACCGGGCTTGTCGGGGACTTCAACTGGCTGCAGGCCTTCGAGAACGCGATGGACCCGGTCCACGCCATGTGGCTGCACTACACCCACAGCGGCCCGCAGTTCGAAGGGACCGGCACCATCGGCTTCCCCCCCTCCTACTTCGACCCGTACACGGTCTCCGACAAGATCCGGTACAACATCACGACCGACCACGGACTGATGTACCGCCAGCGCTGGCAGCGCGACCAACCGGACGGCACCACCGCCGACATGGACTGGTGCTTCGAAGTACAGCTGCCCAACATCATCGCCCTGCCCGACTTCGTCGAGGTCGTCCCCGACCGCCGCCACGACTGCCTGATCTGGATCGTGCCGTCCGACGACACCTCCTACCGGGCTTTCATGGTGGTCCGGGCCCAGAGCCCGGACCGGCTGATGCGGATCGTCCTGGGCATCAAGCAGAACGGCAAGCTGTTCTTCGAACTGACCGAGGAGGAGAAGCAGCGCTTCCCCGGCGACTTCGAAGCCCAAAGCTCCCAGGGCCCCATCACGCAGCACTCCGAAGAGACCCTGGCCACCTCGGACAAGAGCGTGGTGGCGCTGCGCCGCATGCTGAGGAAGATGGTCGACGACGTCGAAGCCGGCCGCGACCCCATCAACGTCGAACACGGCCAGGCCCAGCTGCGCCAGGTGAAGTCAGGCGTGTTCACGGTCAGCCCCGGTCTCACCGCCCGGTCCACAGCCGTTGCCCCGTCCGTCGCCGACGCACGAGTGGGTTGATCGATGACGGCTTCTTGGACCGACGCGGTCGTCGCCGGCCGGACCATGACGACCCCCCGTGTGGTCGTCCTCGACCTGGAACCGGCCGACGGCACCCCGTTCCCCCCGCACGAAGCCGGAGCCCACATCGACGTACTGCTGGAGCGCAACGGCCCCGACGCCGAGCTGGTCCGCCAGTACTCCCTGTGCGGCGAACCCGGCAACCGCAAGCGCTACCGCCTCGCCGTCCTGCGCGAGGAACACTCCCGGGGCGGCTCGTCGGCGATGCACCGACTCCAGGTCGGCGACCACGTACAGATCTCCGCCCCACGCAACAACTTCCCGCTCGCGCCGGCACGCAGGCACCTGCTGTTCGCCGGCGGCATCGGCATCACCCCACTCGCCGCGATGGCCCAGGAACTCGACGACGCCAACGGCGACTACACCCTCCACTACTGCGCACGCTCCGCCACGGACGTCGCGCTGACCGAATGGCTCTCCGGCCACCCACACATCGTCCTGCACCTCGACGACCAACCCGACGAGCAGAGACTCGACCTGCACCGTGACCTCGGCCACCCGGCCGCGGACACGGCCGTCTACGTCTGCGGCCCGGGCCCCTTCATCGACCACGTCCTCGACGGCGCCCGCGAGCTGGGCTGGCCGGCCGCCGCCCTGCACAAGGAACGCTTCACACCGACCACAACCGCCGCCGACAGCGACCCCGGCAACGGCTTCACCGTCCGGCTGGCCTCCACCGGCGCCGAATACGACGTCCCCCCGGACGAAAGCATCCTCGACGTCCTGCTCCGCAACGGCGTCGACGCCCCCTCGTCCTGCCAGCTGGGCATCTGCGGCGAATGCGTGGTCCGCGTCCTGGCCGGAGAGCCCGACCACCGCGACGACGTCCTCACCGACGACGAACACGCCGGCGGGCTGTTCACCCCCTGCACCTCCCGCGCCCTAAGCCCCCACATCGAACTCGACCTCTGAGCCCACACCCGGTGAAGGCGACAAACACCGTGACCACGAAACCCCCAACCACCCTCGAGGACGCCGAAACGGCCCTGCTCACAGCGTGACCCGCCCCCACCGCCGAGCCCCTGCGCGCACCCCGGTTCACCGCCGCCCACCACCCGCCGGTCCTCCCGGACCGCCCTCATCCTCAAGGAAACACATGACTGCCCCCTCCTCACGAGTGCTCCCGCCCCCGAGGCACGCCCACCCGTTCGTCGGCGGTGCGGCATGAGGGCCCCGCTGACCTACGAAGCCGCCCGCGCCGCCGCCGACGCCGTCCTCACCGCCGGCCGCGCCGAAGGACTGCACCTCGCGGTCGCCGTCGTCGACCGCGGTGGCATCACCCGCATCCTGCTCGCCGACGACGGCGCCGGACCCATCGCCATCGAAACCGCCCGCCGCAAGGCCTACACCTCCGCCGTCACCGGCTTCACCACCACCGTCTTCGCCCAGTTCGCCGCCAGCCCCCAGATGGCCGCCGTACCCCAGCACACCATCGACGCCAACCTCCTGCCCGCCCCCGGAGGACTGCCGATCACCGTCGACGACTCAGAAGTGATCGGCGGCATCGGCGTCGGCGGCGCCGACGGCGAAACCGACGACCGCATCGCCGCCACCGCCCTCAAGAGCATCGCCGACCTGCTCGCCTGACCGGCTCGACTGCCAAGGATGTGCCTCCTATGACCACTGTCCGTGATGTGACGTACGAGCTGCTGCGGACGCACGGCCTGACAACCGTCTTCGGCAATCCGGGTTCGAACGAACTGCCGTTCCTCGCGGGCATGCCGGACGACTTCCGCTACATTCTGGGCCTGCACGAGGGCGCGGTGCTGGCCATGGCGGACGGCTACGCGCAGGCATCCGGTGGGCCCGCCGTGGTGAACCTGCACGCCGCGGCCGGAACCGGCAACGCGATGGGCGTGCTGACGAACTCGGTGTACTCGCACACCCCGCTCGTGGTGCTGGCGGGCCAGCAGGTCCGCAGCACCATCGGCCAGGAGGTGGTGCTGTCCATCGTCGAGCCGGAGACGCTGCTTCGGCCGCTGGTGAAGTGGAGCGGCCAGCCGGCCTGCGCCGAGGACGTGCCGCGGGTGATCAGCCAGGCGATCCACACCGCGACCCTGCCGGCCCGGGGCCCGGTGTTCGTGTCGGTGCCGTATGACGACTGGGCCCAGCAGGCGCCCGAGGAGACGGCACACCTGCTGCGGCGGCGGACCGCCGCCGGGGCCTGCCTGAGCGGTGACCAGCTCGCCGAACTGGTCACCGCGCTCGACGAGGCGGCCAGCCCGGCGCTGGTGCTGGGGCCCGATGTCGACGCCTCGGGCGCGTACGGCGAGGCGGTGCGGCTGGCGGAGGCCCTCAACGTCCCGGTGTGGCTGTCCCCGTTCTCGCCGCGCTGTTCCTTCCCGACCCGGCACCCCAGCTTCCGCGGCCTGCTCCCGGCGTCGGTGCGGGGCGTGACACAGGCGCTGGCCGGGCACGACCTGATTCTGGTGATCGGCGCCCCGGTGTTCCGCTACCACCAGTTCGATCCGGGACCCTACCTGGCGCCCGGCGCCCGGCTCCTGCAGGTCACCAGCGATACGGGCGAGGCGACTCGCGCTCCGATGGGAGAGGCCTTCGTCGGCGCGATTCACGACACCGTCACCCGGCTGGCCGACGCCGTCACCCCCGGCCGGCGTCCCCCGCTTCCTCCCCTGCCCGACTTCCCCGTCCCGGCGGCGTCGAAGGACCGGGTCCACCCGGAGCGGCTGTTCGCCGACCTGCGTGCGCTCGCGCCCGCCGACACCATCTGGGTGTCGGAAACGACCTCCACGATAGGCGCCTTCTGGGCGCACATGGACATGCAGCACCCCGGCAGTTACCTGTGGCCGGCGTCGGGCGGTCTCGGATTCGGCCTCCCCGCCGCGATCGGCGCCCAACTGGCCCGGCCAGAACGGCAGGTCGTCGCGCTCATCGGTGACGGTTCAGCGAACTTCGGCATCACCGCGCTCTGGACGGCCGCCCAGCACGACATCCCCGTCATCACGGTCATCCTCAAGAACGGGACCTACGGGGCGCTGCGCTGGCACGCCGAGATCATGGACACCGGCGAGGTGGCCGGGATGGACGTCCCCGACATCGATTTCACCCTGCTCGCACGTGGCTACGGCATGGACGCCACATCGGTGAGCACACCCGAGGACTTCGCCGCGGCGTTCAAAACGGCCCTCGGCAGCGGCAAACCCACCCTGATCGAAGTCGAGACCGAGCTCACCCGGCCGTGACCGTGGTGCGGGCGGCCCGGGGTGGCAGCCGACGGACTCCGTACATCCCTGTCGATTGATGAGGAAACCGCGATGATCAAGCCTTGGCTCTTCGAGTTCTTCCAGTCCGTGCACGACCCGGCCGGACGCGACGACCCCGCCACCGTGCACGAGCAGTTCCGCCGCTACCTCGATCTGTGGGTCGACGACGAGGCACTCGGCTTCGAGGGCGTCTTCTTCAGCGAACACCACTTCGGCCCGGGCTACAGCCCGTCGCCGAACCTGGTGATCGCCCACCTCGCCGCCCGCACCACCACCCTGCGCCTGGGCGTACTCGGCTCCGTGTCGGTCTACGCCACCCCGTGGCGGGTCGCCGAGGAGTTCGCCATGCTCGACCACCTCACCGAAGGACGGCTGGAGATGGGAGTGGTCAGCGGCATCCCGCCCGAGCTCGCCGTCGTCGGCATCTCCCGCGAACACGCCGCCGAAGTGCACGCCGAGACACTCGACGTGCTGCTGGCCGCCGTCACCAAGCCCGCCGTCACACACCAGGGCAAGCACTTCTCCTTCGAGGACATACGCATCACACCCCACTTCCTGCGGCCCTCACCACCCGTCTGGACCGCCGCCACCAGCGAGGCCTCAGCCCGCCGCGCCGGGGAGCGGGGGCTGAAGATGTGCGGCGGCTTCGCCAACGTCGACAAACTGGTGCCGGTCTACGAGGCCTACCAGGACGCTGCCCGCTCCGCGGGCATGCCCACCGGCCCCGACCAGGTCGGCATCCGCCGCGAGGTCGTGCTCGTCGAGGACGAGGCGGACCTCGAGCGGGCCACACGGACGGCCAAGGACGGCCACGACGAGTTCTTCCGGGTGTCTTTCGAGAGTCTGAAGATCCCCGACGCACCGCAGATGAAGCTGGACCCCGACGAGCTCATCCTCGGCACACCGGCGCAGGTGGCCGACGAGATCATCCGCCAGTGCCGGGCCCTCGGCGCCGGCAACTTCATGGCCACCTTCAACTACGCCCCGGCCGAACTGCGCCGAACCCACGAGGTGTTCGGTCGCGAGGTCATTCCCCTGCTGCGCGCGGCAGGGATCGGCTGACCCGGCGATGAGCGACTTCTCCACCTTCGACTACGTTCCCGGCGGCGACCCGCGCCAACGGCTGGACGTCTTCGCCCCCGACCCGGCCGCCGATCTGCACACCGCCGTCCTGGTACTGCACGGTGGCGCCTTCCGGCTCGGCGACCGTGCAGCCGTCCACACCCGGTGCCAGGCACTCGCCTCGCACGGAATCACGGCGATCGCCGCCGGCTACCGGCTGCTGGACTCCGCGGCATGGCCCGCGCAGCTCGACGACGCCCGGGCGGCTCTGCGGTGGACACACGAGCACGCCGACGAACTCGGCATCGACGCCGGGCAGATCGTTTTGCAGGGGCACAGCGCGGGCGCCCTGCTCGCGCTGCTCCTGGCCGGAACCGCAGGCCGCGACGAACCCGACGTGCCCGGCGACGCGTCCCCGGTGCCGGTCCCCGCGGCCGTGATCGCGTACTACGCTCCCGCCGCGCTGTCGCTGACGCCCGGTCAAGATGAGCTGCCGGCCCAACAGATACTCGGGCCCGACGCCACGGCCGACGACGCCGCGGCGGCCAGCCCGATCAGCCACATCGACGGGCATTACCCACCGACCGTGCTGTTCCACGGCACCTCCGACCGGTTCCTCCCATCCGCCACGAGCCTGCGCCTCTTCGACGCCCTCACCGCAGCCGAGGTGATCAGCGAGCTCCACCTGATCGCCCGCCAGGACCACGAGTTCGACACGACACCGCGCTACACGCAGAGCAGCGCCCGACTCGTCGTCGACTTCCTGCGCGCGCAGGTCATCGAACCCGACCAGGTCGCGAAGGAAGTACTGGAGGGCAACCCCCTCGCCTCGATGCCCCCACCGGGGGGCACGGTCGGCGGGACAACCAACCATGCCTGACACATCGCTCGCGCCCTGTCCCTCAGCTGGTCCAGCGGCGCGATGAGCCCCGCCTGGACGCCACCGTCGAGCAGCGCCGGCAGATCATCGTCGCGTTCTCCGCGGCGCTCCGCGGCGGTCGCCTCTCCCCGTCGCATGGGCGCCTCGCCGCCGGTCGGGTCGCTTCGCCTGCCCTGCCGCGGTGGCCGACAACGACTACCTGACCAGGATCCACGACCGACTGCAGAACGACATCACCCGCGTCCTGGCGCGCATCCTCACCGAGTCCGACACCTCGATGGGCCGGTCGCTCGATCGGCACGGAGGTGGTCGAGTTCGTCGAACGCCGCCACGGTGGCGCCGCCGCGCATAACCGCGACTGCATCGGCGACTTGCACGCCCGCGTCCTGAGGCACGCCCGCGTCCTGAGACGGCCGACGGACCGTGTCGCAACCGGCTCGGCTGTGGCGGTCAGATGACCGCCACAGCCGAGCCGGTTGCCTTACACGGCCAGCGCGGTTTCCTCGACGGGTGCCATCGCCTGCTTCTCGGCCACGCCTCCGTCGCGGGGGCGAAGGAAGAGCACACCGATGAGCAGGGTCACGAAGGCGACACCGGCGACGGCCAGCAAGGCGGTCGAGATACCGGAGTCGCCGTAGATGAGCACACCGGGCGCCGGGGACTTCGCGGTGGGCGTCATGATGGCGAACACCGTGGTGGTCATGACGGCGCCGATGAGGCCCGAGCTGAGACCGCCGGCCGACGACATCGCCCCCTGCTCCGACGCCGACGTGCCCGCGATCACCAGGTTCGGGCTGGAGGCAATCGCCGAACCGCACCCGAGACCCGCGATCACACACGCGACGAGCATCTTCCCGAGCGTGTCGTGCGCGGACATCAGCACCAGATAGCCGACGGTGATCAGACCCAGGCCCAGATACATCAGCAGCCGGGGGCCGACCCGCCGGACGAGCACGCCGACGGCGACGCCGGCCACCACGCTGGCGAGGGTGAACGGCATGGTCACCAGGGCGTAGTGGGTCGCCGAGAAGCCCAGGCCGTAGGTTCCGCCCAACTTCCGCGGCGTCATGGCCAGCAACGCCAGCAGCGTCGTCAGCACCAGCGCGAGGCTGTTGCCCATTCCCCCGCCCAGCACGCCGAACAGGACGGTCCGGCGGGACAGAACCCTCAGGTTCAGCACCGGTTCCTGGGTCCGCAGCGAGACGAGCGCATAGACCGCGAGCACGACCGCGCCGCCGATCAGAAGGCCGATAACCCGGGCCGAGCCCCATCCCCAGTCCGCGCCCTTGCTCACCGGCAGAAGGATCAATGTGACGCCGCCGGCCAGCAGCAGCACACCGAGCACATCCATGCGCGCGGGGCGGCGCACGCTCGTCTCCGGGGTGGTCAGCACCAGGACCGCGCCCATCACGACCAGCCATGCGAGGTTGAAGACGTATATCGAACGGAATCCGAAGTTGTCGATCAGCGCGCCGATCAGGAACGGAGCACCGACCAGCAGCAGCCCCATGCCCGTCACCGACACGCTCGCCGCGAAGGGAACGAGCTGCTTCGGATAGACGTCCCGGATCAGCGAGTAGCACAGGAACAGCAGGGCGGTGAGCGCCCCGAGCAGAACATGGCCGACGATCATCACCCAGTACGCGGGAGCGGCAGCCGCGAGGATCTCGCCGAGGCCGGCCACGACCAGCGAAATCAGGATCATCCGGCGCTTGCCGTGCAGGTCGGCCAGCTTGCCGAACAGTGGGGAGGAAGCGGCTCCGGCCAGCGAGGAGACCGTGACCAGCCAGCCACCCTGGGTGGTGTTGAAGTGGCCGATGATCTGCGGAAGCGCGGTGTTGGTGGCTATGTTGGCGAACGCCGCCGACTCGACGAGGCAGACCAGGGAGATCAGGGACAGGACAAGCCGCGGAGTCCAGCCGGCACTGCGGATGGAGCCCGCAGCGGCGGGGACGGGAGTGGACGAGCTCAAGGGGTCCTCCGAACGCGTCGTCATTGAAACGTCGTGAGTTCCTTGAAATATCAACCTGGGTTTCCGGGATGTCAACTAGTCCGGTTGTTCTCTTGCTATGCAGGTTTTGACATCTCAGAATGTGCCTGCTGTCGTGCGAACCCTTGCGCGAACGTGAGGCGACGCGGTTGGGCCCGGTGACCGGCGGCTTTCTCCATCGCGACCAGAACCTCCCGGCCTTCTCCGGCCGCTTCGGCTTCGATGGCACTCGATGCAGGGCACGTTCCCGGCCAGCAGGCTGTGCCGGCGAATGGTGGTGATGTGGCAGTCGGCTCCGGATCACGTACCCACACCCATGACGGTGAGCGGAGGACATTTTTGTCCTCCGCTCACCGTGGAGATGACGGGCGCAGGGTGGTCAGGCCCCCGCGTTCCAGACGAGCGGCGCCTTGTGGATCCACGTGCCCTGCTCGACGGTGTCCAGCAGGAAGCCGGCGAGGTCGCCGCGGTTGATCCGCGTGCCCGGTTTCTCGGTTCCGGCCTCGGCGGCCCGCACCGGGGTGACGACGGGCTTGTCCCCGAGCAGGACCGCCCGGACGAGGGTCCAGTCGGTGTCGGAGGCGCGCACCACCTCGTCCACGCCGTCGTGGTCGTCGAAGGTGACCTTGAGGTTGGAGAGCTTGACGAGGGCCTTGAAGACCGGGTTCATCGAAGCCCGGCCGTCTCCGGTGTTCTGCGTGGAGGTGAGGACGATCCGGCGGATGTTCTGCTCGCCCATCACGGTCAGGGTGTTGCGGATGGCGTCCGTCATGAACATGGGCGGACTGACGGGCTTGGCCCAGGGGTTGTCGGAGGCGCGGGAGTTGTTGAGTGCGCTGATCACCGCCTCGCTGCCCTGGACGGCCTTGCGGATGTCGTCGATGTTCGAGGGCGTGCCCTGGATCAGCTGGACGCCGGCCGGGGCCTGGACGGTGGCGGGGTTGCGCACGAGCGCGCGGACGCGGTGGCCGCGTGCGGCGGCCTGAGTGAGTACATGGATTCCGGTGCGGCCGGTGCCGCCGAGAACGAGCAGATTGGTCATGGAAGTCACCTACAGGTTGATGAACCCGAGTGCCTTGTCCGCCTCGCGGTGCGGAACGGCCTTCAGGGGCGGGTGGACGGCTCGGGTTCCGGGGCCGGGCTGCCCGCCGACGGGGCCTCGAGGGGCTCGTCGGGCGGGTCGACGGAGAGGTGGGGCATCCTGCGGTCGAGCCAGGCCGGGATCCACCAGTTGGCCTTGCCGAACAGATGCATGGACGCCGGGACCAGGATGGTGCGCAGGATGAACGCGTCCAAGGCGACCGCGGCGGCCAGTCCGATGCCGAACTCGGCGATGGTGCGCTGGCCGCCGAAGACGAAGGCGATGAAGACGCAGACCATGATGGCCGCGGCAGCGGTGATGACCCGCGCGGTCTCCACCTGGCCGACGCGCACCGCTCGGGCGTTGTCCTGGGTGTGCACCCATTCCTCGTGCATCCGGCTGACCAGGAACACCTGGTAGTCCATGGACAGGCCGAACAGGATGGAGATCATCATCACGGGGAGGAAGGCCTCCACCGGCCCTGCCTTGCCGAGCCCCAGGGAGTCCGAGCCCCAGCCCCACTGGAACACGGCGACCAGGACGCCGAACGAGGCGCCGGCGGCGAGCAGGTTCATCACCGCCGCGGTGGCCGGGATCAGCAGACTGCGGAAGGCGAGCAGGAGCAGCAGCCCGCCGAGGACCACGATCACCGCGATGAACAGCGGCAGTTTGCCGGTGAGCACGGTCGCGAAGTCGTTGAATATCGCGGTCGTTCCGCCGACGTAGACCTTGAGGGTGGTGCCCTTCTCGGCCGCGGGGATCACCTTGTCACGCAGGTGATCGATCAGGTCGGAGGTCTGCTTGGCCTGGGGGGAGGTGGTGGGGATGACCTGGACGATGCCCACCGTGGAGCCCTGCCGGATGGGCGGCGCGGCGACGCTCGCGACCCCTTCCACGTTCTCCAGCTGGGCCGACAGTTTCGTCAGGGCGGCCTTGTCCGCGGCCGAGGGGGCCTCGGCGACCAGTTGCAGCGGCCCGTTGAAGCCCGGGCCGAATCCGTCGGCCAGCAGGTCGTAGGCCTTGCGCGTGGTGGTGGACGCCGGGTTGTTGCCCGCGTCGGACGACCCCAGGCGCAGGGAGAACACCGGAATGGTGAGGGCGACCATGACCACCAGGGCGACCAGGGACAGCACGCGCGGGCGCCGCTGCACCAGCGCGGCCCAGCGGACCCAGGGGCCGGAGGTGACGTTCTCGGGCAGTGGCTCGCCCTCGGCCAGCCGGCGCCGTGCCCGCCGGCCGAGGACCCGGGTGCCGAGCAGTCCCAGCATGGCCGGAAGCAGGGTGACCGAGGCGAGCACGGTCAGCGCCACCGTCAGCGCCGAGGCGATGGCGACTCCGTTGAGGAATTTGGTCTGGAGAACGAACATGCCGAGCAGGGCGATGCAGACGGTGCCACCGGCGAACAGTACGGCACGTCCCGAGGTGTTCACGGCCCTGACCAGGGACTCCTGGACGTCGAGCCCGGACTGCAGGCCCTTGCGGTGCCGGGTGACGATGAACAGGGCGTAGTCGATGCCCACACCGAGGCCGATGAGGGCGGACAGCGTCGGGGCGATCTCACCGATGGTCGTCGCATGACTGAGCAGGCCGGTGGCGAGGATGGCGGTGCCGACCCCGGCGACCGCGGTCAGGATCGGCAACAGCATGGCGAACAGCGAGCCGAAGGCGAGGAAAAGCACCACGGCGGCTGCCACCACGCCGACGAGTTCACTGGTGGCCGGCGGTGTCTGCTCGGTGCTCTCGATCGCCTGGCCGCCCAGTTCGACCTCCAGACCGTCGGTCCTGGCCGCCTCGGCGGTGTCGATCACCCGCTGGATGTCCGACTTGTCGAGGTCCTGCTGGACCTTGGCGAAGTTCACCTGGGCGTAGGCGGTGCGCCCGTCCTTGCTGATCTGGGCCGCACCCTGTGGGTCGTAGGGGCTGGTGACGTCGCTGACCTCGGGCAGCTTGGCGATCTTGTCCAGGGTGCCGGTCATCTGCGCCTTGGTCGCGCTGTCGCGGACGGACCCGGCCTCGACATGCCAGACCACGGTGTCCGAGTCACCGGCCCGGGCCGGGAAGGAGGACTTCAGCAGGTTCAGGGCCCGGGTGGACTCGGTGTTCGGCAGCGAGAAGCTGTTGTTGTAGGCGCTCCCGGCGCCCTGCGAGGCGGCGGCGAGCCCGACCAGCAGGCCGAGCCAGACCAGGACGACGACGAGCCGGTGCCGGTAGCACCAGCGTGCGAGAGTGGACAATTCGGGCTCCACGTTCATGGGGGGGGGGCAGTTCGGCGGGTGCCGAAAGACGGAACAGACCGGCTCGCCGCCGGCTGGGACGCTCCTGCTCCGCGCGGGGATGGTGAGGCTCACGCCAGGAGCCGGGCCGGTCATCGCGCACGGGCGATGACGAGGTCAGTGAGTGGCGCTCGTCGGCGGATCGGCGAGGCACCGGGGCTGTTCCGCGGTCGGGAGGTCTTCATCGCCTCGGCGGCTTCGCGCATGTGGTGCGGTTCGGAGCCGCCTGGTGGGACGACGACGGTGTGGCCCTGCCGGCGTGCCGTCGGACCCCTCTGACCAGGGTGACGCCCTGGGCCTGGTGAGCCATGGCCGCGGTGTCGGTGCGGGCCGGGCCGGGGACGTCATGCGCCCCATGCCCGCGAGACGGCGGGCGACGGCACCGCCGGCGAGCCCGGTGGCGCCGATCAGGAAGTTCTCCACGACGGTTTCCTCACACCGGCAGCCGACTGGTCTCGCCGCCGTCGGCGAAGACGATCGCGCCGTTGATGTAGCTGCTCGCGGGGTCGGCGAGGAAGGCGACGATCTCGGCGATCTCGCTCGGCTCGCCCGCCCGCCCTCGGGCGCCGGCCTGGTCGAGTACGGCGATCTGGTCCCCGAGCGCGGCGGAGAGGCCTTCGGTCCTCACCGGACCGGGTGAGACGGTGTTGACGCGTACCCCGCTGTCACCGAACTCGGTGGCCCAGTACCGGGTGAGGATCTCGACGCCGGCCTTGGAGACCCCGTAGGCCGCGCCGATCGGCGCGGGAGTCCTGACGGAGCTCGACCCGATCGTGATGATCGAGCCGTACCCCCGGTCGGCCATGGCCGGGGCAAGGGCGCCGACCAGGAGGAACGGGGCCCGGGTGTTGACCGCGATGTGGTGGTCGAAGGCGGCGGCGTCGGTCTGCGCGGTCGGTGTGAAGGCGGTGAAGACACCCGCGTTGTTCACGAGGATGTCGATGTCGCCCGCCTCCGCGGCCAACCGCAGGGTGTCCTCGGCGTCGGCCAGGTCCGCGGCGACGAACCGGGCGGATCCGCCCGCCTGCTCGATGTTCTTGGCCAGGTCCTCGCCGCGGGTGCTGTCCCTTCCGTGCAGGACGACCTGCGCGCCCTCCTCCGCCAGTCGCCGGGCCACTGCACGACCGATGCCCGCGGTGGCCCCGGTCACCAGGGCGGTACTGCCCTGCAGCGGGGTAGTGCCACTCATCGCGTTCTCACTCCCGATCCGCGCAGGTTGAGCTGATGGGCAGAAACTATGCACGACAGATGTTCTGCTGACAAGACTATCTGGAATGCTGTGAACGTGCGGTAAATTGGCCGGGTGAGCGCATCCCCTTCCCCTGCCGACGGAGCCGGAGTCGAGTCGGAACTGGGGTGGGCACTTCGTTTGGTCTCCTCGACCTTCGGCCGCATGGCCAGGAGTTGCGTGGAGGACCTGCCGGGCGGACCGCGCGGCTACCTCGTCCTGGTCGCCCTGGCCTCCGGCGAGCCCCCGTCGCAGCTCGCCCTCGCGCAGCAGGTGAACCTCGACCGCACCGTCATGACCTATCTGCTCGACGATCTCGAGGCCCATCAGCTGATCACGCGCAAGCCCGACCCCCGCGACCGACGGGCACGCCAAGTCCTGATCACCGAAGAGGGACGCGCCCAGCTCGCACGCGCCCAGCACAGCCTCTCGCTCGCCGAGACCCGCCTGCTCGCCGACCTCGACGAGGACGACACCCGCCAACTCCGCCTTCTCCTCATGCGGGTGGCCCGGACGGCGGCACGCGAGGCACTCGGCCCCGACACCGGCTGCTGAGCGGCCCCGGGGGCCCGGCGCTGCGCCAGGCCCCCCGCAGGTGGTCGGCGTCAGGCGTCGCCGTTGAGCATGGCGGCGGTCAGGACGTTGCCTGCAACGCCCCAGCCGCCGTCGACGACCTCGTCGACGAGCACGACGGTGGTGGGACGAGCCCGCTCACCGTAGATCTCCGCGTACAGATCGGTGGTGCGCTCGACGATCTTCTTCTTGTCTTCGGCGGTGAGGGTGCCTGCGGGGACCTTGAAGTTGGCGAGAGGCATGGGTATTTGCTCCTTTGAGTGGGTTTCTTCCATGGGATCGGAAAACTGCCTCAATCTGTTCAGCGAGGACGGCGGGCAGCGCCTGCTGTGGTTCACTCCCGCAGCCGGTACGGACAGTTCCGGCCTGCTCGACCTTCTCGCGGTCATCGGCACTCAAGAAATCACCGAACCGACACCCTGACGAACGGCTTGCGCGCCACCGGCCTTCGTCAACCGGGAGACAGTTCCGCGTTGTTGCCGACACCTCGGGCAGGCGTCTTGGCCTGCCGCGCCCCGCTCGGGTCCGGGTCGAGTGAGGGCGGGCACGATTCGGCAGCTGTACGGCCAGCCGTCGGGCAGCTGACCGTACTCCGCTTCCGCGCAGGCAGTTGCTCAGGCAGACGGCGGCAGACTGGCGGCACGGTTCCTCACCACGGCACGACGCCGTTGTCGTCGAACAGTTGGCCCGTGGGGCCGTCGTCGGGCAGCGCCGCCAAACGGATGGCGATCGCCGCACCCTGCTCAGGGGTCTGAGTACCGCTGAACCCATTGAGGTCGGTAGCCACGTAGCCGGGGCAGGCGTTGTTGATCAAAATGTTGGTGCCGCTCAGCTCCTTGGCGTACTGGATGGTGACGGCGTTGAGGCAGGTCTTCGTCGGCGCATAAGCCCCGCTGACCCCTCCGAGGTCGACACCGGGCGTGGTCTGCAAGGCCAGAGAGCCGACGTGGCTGGACTGGTTGACGATCCGCGGGTGCGCCGAGCGGCGCAGCAGAGGCAGCATCGTGTTGGTGACCCGGATGACGCCGATGACGTTGGTCTCCATCAGCCGTCGCACAGTGTCCAGGTCGATGGTCGACGGCTCCTCCGGCCAGCCGCCGGCGATGCCGGCGTTGTTGACCAGCACATCAAGGCGTCCCGCTCGCTCCTCGAGCAGCTGCGCTGCGGCAGTCACGCTCTCGTCGTCGGTCACGTCCAAGGGCACGCCGAACGCGTCGACACCTGCCGCGCGAAGTTTCGCCACGGCCTCCGCCCTGCGCTGCTCGTGTCGAGCGCCGACACCGACGCTCCAGCCCAGTGCGCCCAGCCCGGCCGCGATCTCGTACCCGATTCCCTTGTCCGCGCCGGTGACCAGCGCGATTGTCTTCTCGTTCACGACAGCGAGCATGGCCGGACTTCGACCGAGCACCAACACCACGTCGGTCATGCAGCAATACCCTGGCGACATCGATCGACCGCCCACCGAAGCTACTGTGCGGGCATGGACATACGCGAGCTGCGGTACTTCGTCGCCGTCGCCGAGGAACTGCACTTCGGCAAGGCCGCCGAGCGTCTGGAGATGGCCCAGCCACCCCTGTCCCGTGCGATCGCCCGGCTGGAAGGACAGCTCGGGGTCGTGCTGCTGGAGCGCACCAGCCGCAAGGTCACGCTCACCGAGGCCGGGGCCGTGCTGTTGTCCGAGGGGCGCGCGATCCTCAGCGCGGTGGCTGCCGCTGAGCGGCGCACCCAGGACGCTGCGCGGAGGCGTCCCCGCTTGGTCCTTGCCGTCAAAACCGGCACCGCCGACTTGTTGTTGGCCAAACTGCTCGATGCCTACAGCGCGGAGCCCGGCGCAGCGACCGTCGACCTGTTGCTCTGTGAGGCGCATGAGCAACAGAAGCTGCTGCAGGACGGGCAGGCCGACGTGGCTCTGCTGCATCTGCCATTCGACTCGGCGGTCGGACTCGACACCGAGACCCTGCACACCGAGGGACAGGTGGCGATCCTGCCCGCCTCTCACCCACTTGCCGGCCGCCGCGAGATCCGGGTGGCCGAGGTCACCGCCTTGCCGGAACTCCCGATGGCTCGCTGGCCCGGTCCTGGCGGCAGCTATCCGGAGGGACCAGGGGCAGAAGTGCGGAACCTGACACAGCTCTTCCAGCTCATCGCGCTCGGCCGCACCACCGTGATCATCCCCGAGTCAGCCGGCACCGACCTGCGCCGGGACCTCGCCGCCGTGCCGGTCTCTGACGCCCCGCCGGTGACGACAGTGATCGCTTGGCCGCCGCACAGCCGACTTCGCGCAGTCGCCGACCTGGTCCGCGTGGCATCACGTCTTTGACTGGCCGGCCGGGAGCATCGGACTTGGCGATCCGCCCGTACTCCATGAACGCCTGGCCCAGCGGGGTCGGGCGGCCCTCGCGGCCGAACATCCGCAGCCGTCGTAAGCCCGGACCTGGCCGGTCACGGGCGCTGTGCGTCACCCGGGACCAGTAGGCCGTCCACCACCAGTCCGGCCAGGGCCTCCGCCTTGGCGAGACGGTCCGCCAGCGTCAGGTGCTCGTCGCGGCTCATGCGCCGGGCGAGCGGCTCCTGCACCAGTCCTGACACCGGAGTGATGATGGCGAAGAACACCACGTCCATCGGGATCTGTGCCATGCGCCCGGATGCCATCAGCCTCTCGATACTGGGCGCGACGAGGGCCAGCGTCGGCTCGATGTAGCGCTGGTAGAGGTAGTCCAGCCGCTCGGTGTCCCGTGCGGATTCATCCGCCATCAACATGGCGAGGTGCGGTTCGCCGATCGTGGTGCGGTAGAACTCCCTGACGAACTGCCGCACCACGTCCTCGTCGTCGCTCCCGGGGGGAGCAGGCGCCATGCGGGTGAGCTGAGCCCCGAGTGCGGCGTCCACCACCGCACGCCAGTAGGCCGCCTTGGAACCGTAGCGGTCGTTGATGAAGGTGGGGCCGACCCCGAGACGGCGAGCGAACTCCCGCGCCGACGCCCGGTCGTACCCCAGCTCCGCGAACGCCTCCAGGCCCCGCAGCAGCACGTCTGGCTCCCCGGGCACCGCGGCGGAATCCGCGCTGGGACGGCCCGGGCGTCGCGTGGTGGTCGGCTTGCCTCCCACGTGTCCTCCTCAGTCGGCTGTGCGGGCGTGTGCCCGTCAGTCGGCCCAGCGTAGCCGCCCCGATCCGCGCATCCGAGCATCGTCCCAGGCCAGCACCTGTCCCGGAGCTGATGCAGCGGTCCCTGCCCGGGGCACCGGTTTGACACGGGCCCCACAACAGGTAATCCTACAGGTGTTGGATATTTCTTCGGGTGGCCGGCGCGGCGCCCCGAGGACAGGCGCCGCCCACCATCGGGTGGGCGTTCATCGGCATTGCAGGTTTCCTTCCACCCACAACCGCATCCATCGAGAGTACGAAACAGTTTCGTACATAGATCTCGCGCAAACCGTGCAGGACATCCGTACAAGGAGCCATCATGCGCAAGACCACCATCGGCGGGGCCGCCGTCGCCTCCGCCCTGATCGCCTCGTTCGCCCTCGCCTCGGGAGGAACGGCCACCGCGAGCACCGCCGCCGGCCCGGCCGCGGCGCACGGCACCGCCTCCGGACAGGGGCTGAGGCAGACCGGTCTGCCGGTCGCCGTCGACCCCTCCGCCGGCCTCACCGCCAACCCCGACCAGGTCAACGAGTCCTGGTATGTGACCGCGCACGTGACCGCGGGAGGTCACCGGTACGGATTCCTGGCCCACTATCTGAGCGCTGGTGACGCCAAGCAGGGCCGCGCCGCCTCAGCTGTGTCGATCACCGACGAGGACACCGGCTGGTACACCAGGTCGGAGGCCACCCTCCCGCCCCGGGCGGGCCTGTCCGACAAGCAGGGCGTGGACATCCACACCGACAACATCACCTGGACCGGCGACACCAAGGAACAGAAGCTGCGCGCCAAGGTCCCCGAGGGAACCATCGACGTCACCTTCCGCCCCCAGGGCAACGTCCTCTACAACATGGGCACCGGCTACTTCCCCATGTTCGGCGACGCGAAGTACCCGAACTACGAGTACGCGCTCCCCACCATGGACACCTCCGGCACGCTGACCCTCAAGGGCCACACCGAGAAGGTCCGCGGGGAGTCCTGGCTGGACCGCCAGTGGGGCCCCCTTCCCAACGTCGCCGAGGGCGAGGCCTCATGGGGCTGGATGAACCTCAACCTGTCCAACGACGACAAGATCAGCCTCTGGAAGACGAAGGACAGCAAGGAGAACACCTGGGCGACTGTCTTGAAGCCCGACGGCACGCAGACCGTCGCCGAGGCGACCCTCACACCTGACGAGTCCACCCTCTGGACCAGCCCGACCACCGGCAAGAGCTACCCCACGCGCTGGAAGGTCACCATCCCGGGCGAGCACGCCAAGCTGAACGTCAAGACCTACGCCGACGACCAGGAACTGGTGATCACCGGGCCCCGCTACGAAGGCGGCGCCGCCATCACCGGCACCTACGACCACCGCCCGGTCACCGGCACCACCTACATCGAGGTCGCCCCCTCGAAGTAGCCGTGACCTCCTTCTGACCGCACGAGCCAGGTCGTCGGTGTTCTCGGCGTCGCCCCATAGGGGCGGCGCCGAGCCGTTCCGGGGGCGTCGGCAGCAGAAGTCCGCAGCGTCCGGTGTCCCTGGTGGCCCGCCGCCTCACCGGTGAGGCCACCGGTGATCTGCTTTCCACGCGTGGGGGACGTGGTCCGACGAGGTCACCATCCCCTGCTTCGCGTCACTCGTGCTCCGTGTGCGAAGAGTCGCGTCTGGATGTGGCCGACCGCGCGTCCCACGGCGTCGGCCACCTCCCGTACCCGGGCCGTCGGCATGCGACTGATCGGTGCCGCGACGCCGACACTGCCGACCGGTTGCCCGAACAGGTCGAGGATCGGCACGCCCACCCCGGCGACACCGGCCGTGATCTGGTTCTCGATGTAGGCGAAGCCCTGGCGTCGGGTCCGGGCGATGAGGTCGTCGAGAGTCTGCTCGGTGATCCCCCAGTCCTGCTCGACCGGCTCCACGACGTCGCGCAGCACGTCGTCGCGTTCCGGCTGCTCGATGGCCGCGAGGATGGCGAGACCGGCGGCGCCCACACCGAGCGGACGGCGGCTGCCGATGCGCAGGGTGACGACCTGAATCGGCGCCGGGCCGCTTTCGACTTCCAGACAGACCGCTTCCGACCCGCTGCGCATCATGAGGAAGACGGTGTCACCCAATTCGGTCGCCAGCGTGATCAGGGCGGGGCGGCTCCGGCCGCGGATGTCGAACTGCTGGGCGGCGGCGACGCCGAGCTCGAAGGCGAGCGGTCCGAGGGAGTACATGCCGTCGGGTGCGTCCTGGTGCACCAGATGAGCTTCGCGGAGCTGGCTCAGGACCCGGTGGGCGGACGAGTGGGGCAGGCCGCATCGCTCGGCGATCTGGGTCAGCGCGAGACCACCGGGCCCGGCGCTCGCGAGAGCCTTCAGTACGACGACTCCACGCTTGAGCGAGCCCACGGCTCCTGTCTGCGGCATGGTCCGGATAGTGGATCGCTTCGCCATCCGAAGTCAAGAGCAGTCATGCCACAGGGCAGTGACCGCGCGAAAGAGGGGCAGAAGTGCCTTTCGATGTCTTTCCGATAAGCGGAAACCGCTCCTGACAGCCGCGCGACCCGTCTCTTCAATGGGACGCGAAGCCGACCGACTGGGGAAGGACCGCACAGTGAAGCTGGGCAGTTTGGTTGAAGGAGGCCGTGACGGCACTCTCGTCGTCCTCGATCGCACACTGACCCGTGCCGTACCGGCGACCGGGATCGCGTCGACGCTCCAGGCCGCGCTCGAGAACTGGGCCGAGGTGGAGGAGCCGCTGCGGAAGCTGAGCGAGGCCCTCGACGGGGACGGCGTCACCGACGCCCTGCGCGTCGCCGACCTCGAGATGGCAAGCCCGCTCCCCAGGAGCCACCAGTTCCTCGACGGCTCCGGCTACCTCGACCACATGCGCAAGGCACGTGCCGCCCGCGGGGCGGAAATGCCGCCGAACTGGGAGACGGAGCCCCTGATGTACCAGGGCCTGTCCGACCGTTTCCTCAAGGCCCGGGACGAGATGGTGATCCCCGACGAGGATCTCGGTCTCGACTACGAGGCCGAGATCGCGGTCGTACTCGACGACGTCCCGATGGGCACCACCGTCGAGGAGGCGGCGGCCCACATCAAGCTGTTCGTCCTGCTCAACGACTACACGCTGCGGACCCTGACGCAGAGCGAGCTCCCCAAGGGCTTCGGCTTCCTCCAGGCGAAGCCGACCAGCGGGTTCGCCCTCGCGGCGGTGACCCCCGACGAGCTCGCCGAGCGGTGGGACGGTGAGCGGATCCACCTGCGGGTGCGGACCAGCCGCAACGGATCGATCGTCGGCGAACCCGACTCGGGCACCGGCATGTACTTCACCTACCCGCAGTTCATCGCCCACGCCGCTCGCACGCGCGACCTCGCCGCCGGCACCATCCTCGGCGCGGGCGCGGTCTCCAACGAGGGCGCCGAGAGCGGACACGGATGCCTCGCCGAGGTGCGCATCTGGGAGACCGCGACCTACGGCGACGTACGCACGCCTTGGCTCCTTCATGGCGACGTACTCGAAATGGAGGCCTTCTCCGACGGAGATTCGGTCTTCGGCCCGCTCGAACACCGCATCACGGCGCTGAACAAGCTGAACAAGACGGGCGAGCCCGCGGGCGACCAGCGATGAAGCGGTACGACGCGGTGATCGCGGGCATGGGCCCGACCGGGGTCACTCTCGCCAACCTCCTCGCGCGCAGAGGGTGGAGGGTCCTCATCGCGGACCCCGCACACGAGGTCTACCCACTGCCCCGGGCGATCACCGCCGATCACGAGGTGATGAGAACGTTCCAGGCCATCGGCATCGCCGATGAGGTCGCCCAGGAGTGCATCCCGCATCCGGGATCGGACTACCTCGGTGTCGACGGCGGGCTCATCAAGACGTTCTACCCGGCTCCGCCTCCCAACCCGCTGGGCTGGGAAGCCAACTTCCTCTTCTACCAGCCGCGGCTCGAAGCCCGGTTGAGGCGGGAGCTGGAGCGCTACCCGAACGTCGAACAACGACCGGGGACCTCGCTCGTCGACGCGGCCGAGAACACGGACTCCGTCGTGGTCGTCCTGGAGCGCGACGGAGCGACGGAGCGCGTCGAGGCGGAGTTCCTGATCGGGTGCGACGGCGCGAGGAGCCGCACGCGCTCACTCGTCGAGCCCACGATCACCGATCTCGACTTCGACGAGTGGTGGGTGATCGTCGACACCAACCTCGTCGCCGACACCGACCTTCCCTCCAGGGCCACCCAGTACTGTCAGCCGTCCCGGCCGGGCACCTTCATCATCGGACCCGGCTCGCTCCGGCGCTGGGAGATCAAGCTGCTCCCGTCGGAATACCCCCAGGACTTCAAAGACCACGCCGTGGTGAGAAGGGTCCTGTCCCATTTCGTCGATGTCGACGCTCTGGAGATCGCACGGGTCGCCGTCTACCGGTTCCATGCCCTGGTCGTCGACAACTGGCGGCGCGGACGCATCCTGCTCGCCGGCGACGCGGCCCATCAGATGCCGCCCTTCCTCGGGCAGGGAATGTGCGCCGGAATCCGGGACGCGGCCGGACTCGCCTGGAAACTCGACGCCGTCGCCAAGCGCGGCTGGCCGGAACACGTGCTGGACACCTACGAGGCCGAGATGCGGGTGCATGTGCGCGAAGTCGTCGCGCTCGCCAAGGAGTTCGGAAAGATCATCGGCGAGCTCGACCCGGACCGCGCGAGGGCTCGGGACGCCCGGCTCCGCGAGGCACGCCGGCTGCGTCCGGACCCCACACGGCAGCAGGTCATCCCGCCGCTGTCGGCGGGGCTGATCGCGTCGCCGCCGAACGTGGCGGCGGGCACCCAGTTCCCTCAGCCGTGGGTGCGGGACGCGAGCGGTGACCGGGTCCGCCTCGACGAGGTACTGGGCGACTGGTTCGCCGTCGTGCGCATCGAGAACGCCGACGAACCCGCGGCCGACGCCGAAGACGAGTCCAGGCAGTTCTTCGAGAGCGTGTGCCGAGCACTCGGTGCCCGACACGTGGCCGTCAGGAGACCGACCGATCACGAGAACGGCCGTACGACGACCAGGGCGGCGGACACGGCGGACGCGGAGGTCGTCGACCTCGACGGCACTCTCGTGGGCTGGGCCTCCCGGCTCGGCATCTCATGGGCGGTCGTCCGGCCGGACCGTTACGTCTACGGCACGGCCGACTCTCAAGGCGCGGTCCTCGGGCTCATGGAGGAGCTATGCCTGCGGGGAGAGGTGCTCGCGTCCGAGCCGGTCGTCGATCGGCACTGAGCGCTCCGCTGGAAGAGCGGTGACAAATCCGCGGGCCGGCGGGGGCTGGTCGCTCCCCCACTCTCGGCTTCGCTCGAGCGGGGACCCCCATCGCGGCGGAGCCGCATATCGATACAGCCCCGCGCCCCTTACGGGGGCGGTACCGCTGAGACGTCTCCCCCTTCGCCCAAGCCGATCCGCAACTCCCCCGTCCCCTCCCGCCCTGCCGACGAACCGGCCGTGAAAGGAACCGACATGGCTGTCATCAACCCCACCGCCACCGAGGCGCTGCACGAACTGCTGTCCGACGGGATGACCCTGGCCGTAGGCGGGTTCGGCCTGAGCGGCATCCCCGACGACCTGATCGCGGCGGTCCGCGCGTCCGGCGTCCGGGATCTCACCGTCATCTCCAACAACATGGGCGTGGACGGGATCGGCCTCGGTGTCCTCATCGAGGGCGGTCAGGTCCGCAAGGTCATCGCCTCCTACGTGGGTGAGAACAAGCTGTTCGCGCAGCAGTACCTCGACGGAGTGCTCGAGGTGGAGTTCAACCCGCAGGGCACCCTGGCCGAACGGCTCCGCGCGGGCGGCGCCGGGATCCCCGCCTTCTACACCCGCACCGGGGTGGGCACCGAGGTCGCGGCGGGCAAGAAGACCGAGGTCTTCGACGGAGTCGAGTACGTCCTCGAACGCGGCCTGGTCGCCGACCTCGCGCTGGTGCGCGCCCACCGCGCGGACACCGCCGGCAACCTCGTCTACCGCTACACCGCCCGCAACTTCAACCCGGTCGTGGCGACGGCCGGCCGGGTCACCGTGGCCGAGGTCGACGAGATCGTCGACGAAGGCGCCATCCATCCCGACCACGTGGTCACGCCGAGCATCTACGTGCAGCGCGTCGTACGGACGTCGAGCCGGGTCAAGCACATCGAGCAGCGCACCACGCGGCAGCGGACCGAGACATCCGCGTGAGCGTCTGCCCCGCAGGTACGAAGAGCCGCGTTATGGAGAAGAGGAGCAGTCATGACATGGTCGCGTGACGAGATGGCCGCCATCGCCGCCTCCGAACTGAGAGACGGCGCCTACGTCAACCTCGGCATCGGCATCCCCACCCTGGTCGCCAACCATCTCCCCGAGGGCGTGAAGGTCACCCTCCAGAGCGAGAACGGCCTTCTGGGCATGGGCCCGTTCCCGTATGAGGGGGACGAGGACGCCGACTTGATCAACGCGGGCAAGCAGACCGTGACCGTGCTGCCCGGCGGCAGCATCTTCGACTCGGCGGCCTCCTTCGCGATGATCCGCGGCGGGCACGTCGACCTCACGATCCTCGGCGCCATGCAGGTGTCGGGCTCCGGAGACCTCGCCAACTGGAGCATCCCGGGATCCGTCGTCAAGGGCATGGGCGGGGCCATGGACCTCGTCGCGGGGGCGCGCCGCGTGATCACCCTGACGACCCACATCGCCAAGGACGGCTCCCCCAAGATCGTCCGCAAGTGCACCCTCCCGCTGACCGGTGTCGGCGTCGTGGACCGTGTCATCACCGACCTCGCCGTCTTCGACGTCGTCGAGGGCGGTCTGCTGCTGGCCCGGACCGCGCCCGGGGTGACGGTCGACGACCTCCGTGACGTCACCGAGGCGGAGTTCACCGTCGGCTCGGCGTACGGGGCGGCGGCATGACTCTCGCCCAGACCTTCGGAACCGACATCGTCATCTCCGGTTGGGGGCACACGCGCTTCGGTTCATTGCGCGACCAGTCCCTCGAAGACCTCGTCACCGCCGTCGCCCGTGACGCGATCGTCTCGGCGGGAATCGACGCCGGGGACGTCGACGAGATCTGGTTCGGCCAGTTCAACTCGGGCCTGTGGCCACTGGCCTTCGCCTCGTCCCTCGCCCTCCAGATCTCCGACGACCTGTTCGGCGTACCCGCCACCCGGGTCGAGAACGCCTGTGCCTCCGGCTCGGCGGCCGTCCACGGCGGCGTCAGGTCCCTGCTCGCGGGCACCGCCCGGACCGTCCTGGTGATCGGCGCCGAGAAGATGTCCCACGCCCCGGCGGAGCAGGTCGGCGCCGCCCTGCTCGGGGCCGACTACGAGCTCGCCGGCCAGGAGTCCCGCACCGGTTTCGCCGGGCTGTTCGCCAGGGTCGCCGAGGCCTATCAGGAGCGTTACGGCGACCTGGGCGACGTACTCGGGCAGATCGCGGCGAAGAACCACGGCAATGGGCTGGCCAATCCGTGGGCTCACCTCCACAAGGAGCTCACCCCCGAGTTCTGCGCGACGACCTCGCCCAAGAACCCTGTCGTCGCCGGTCCGTTGCGGCGCACCGACTGCTCCCCGGTCTCCGACGGCGCGGCGGCGCTCGTCCTCACGACCAGGCCGAGCGGCGGCGCGGCCCAGAGCCCGGTCCGGCTGATCGGCTTCGGCCAGGCGAACGACTTCCTGCCCGTCGGCAAACGCGACCCGGTCGAGTTCGCCGGCAGCGCCGCCGCCTGGAACCGCGCGAAAGGCATGGCCGGCGTGGAACTCGGTGACCTCGACCTGATCGAGCTGCACGACTGCTTCACGATCGCCGAGCTGGTGATGTACGAGGTGCTCGGCATCGCACCCCGGGGGAAGGGGCGCGTCGCGCTCGACGAGGGCACCGTGTTCCGGGGCGGCAGCCTGCCGGTGAACCTCTCGGGCGGGTTGAAGAGCAAGGGCCACCCGGTCGGCGCCACCGGGGTCTCCCAGCACGTGATGGCCGCGATGCAACTGTCCGGCACCGCCGGTGACATGCAGCTGCCGGGAGCCCGTCGCGCCGCCGTGCACAACATGGGCGGGCTCGCGGTGGCCAACTACGTCAGCGTCCTGGAGGCGACCTGAGCCCGTCCCAGGTCCCCAACACCCAACGGAGTTACTCATGACCACAGTTGACAGGTCACTCACCGACATCACCGGACCGGCTTCCGCGCGCGACCTCGCGTATCTCTCGGGTTTCGGCAACCAGCACGTCACCGAAGCCGTCCCGGGGGCCCTGCCGCAGGGCCGCAACAGCCCGCAGAAGGCACCGCTGGGGCTCTACTCCGAGCAGCTGAGCGGCACTTCGTTCACCGCGCCGCGCCAGGACAACCTGCGTACGTGGGTCTACCGCATCCGGCCGTCCGCGAAGCACTCCCCGTTCCGGCAGGTCGACGCCGGCAACCTGACCGCGAGCCCGATCGCGAACGCCGCCCCTGCCCCCAACCGCCTGCGGTGGGACCCTTACGAATTCCCCGCCGAGCCGAAGACGTTCGTCGAGTCGCTGTTCACCATCGGCGGCAACGGCGATGTGCGCGCGCAGACGGGTGTGGCCATCCACATGTACGCCGCGGCCAGGTCGATGGACCGCGAGTACTTCGTCAACAGCGACGGCGAGATGCTCATCGTCCCGCAGCAGGGCGGTCTGCGCGTCGCCACGGAGCTCGGCGTCCTCGCCGTCTCCCCCGGCGAGATCCTGGTCATCCCCCGCGGCCTCCGCTTCAAGGTGGAGCTGCCCGACGGTGTGGCCCGTGGATACACCATGGAGAACTACGGCCAGATCTTCAGGTTGCCCGAACTCGGCCCGATCGGTGCCAACGGCCTGGCCAACCACCGGGACTTCCTGTACCCGACAGCGGCCTACGAGGAACGGGACGAGGAGGTACAGGTCTTCAACAAGTACCTCGGCAACCTGTGGGTCTCCGACTACGACCACTCCCCCCTCGACGTCGTCGGCTGGCACGGCAGCCTCGCGCCCTACAAGTACGACCTGAGCAACTTCATGGTCATCGGCACGATCTCCTTCGACCACCCGGACCCGTCGATCTACACCGTGCTGACCTCACCCAGCGGAATCCCCGGAACGGCGAACGCCGACTTCGCGATCTTCCCGGACCGCTGGCTCGTCGCCGAGAACACCTTCCGTCCGCCGTGGTTCCACCGCAATGTCATGAGCGAGTTCGTGGGGCTGGTGCACGGCACCTACGACGCGAAGGCCGAGGGCTTCCTCCCCGGCGGCGCCAGCCTGCACAACTGCTTCGCCTCGCACGGTCCCGACCGTGAGACCTACGAGACCGCCAGCACGGCGGAGCTCAAGCCGCGCAAGATCGACAACGGTCTCACGTTCCTCTTCGAGACCCGACTCCCTGTCATCCCGACCGCCGCCGCCCTGGCGCTGCCGACGCTCCAGGACGACTACGACGCGGTCTGGGACGGCCTCCAGCGCCACTTCGAGGGCTGACCCCGCCGTACGACACATCTTCCGGCCCGCCATGGAGTGCGGGCCGGAAGCGTGTGTCCTACGGCATCGTCAGTGGCTTTCGCGCCACCTGTCGAAGTCCTCTTTCCAGCGCCCCGTTGGAGGGAACAGTCCCTCGACCGGATTCCCCTCCGCGATCCGCTCCGCCACCCAGGCGTCCTGCTTCTCCTGGTCGGCCGCGGCGGCGGCCACCTCTTCGACGAGGTGTGCCGGGATGACGACGACACCGTCGTCGTCTCCGACCACGATGTCCCCGGGCTGGACCGCCACTCCCCCGCACGTGATCGTCGTGTCCCTCTCCCAGGGGACATGGCGCCGGCCGAGGACCGCGGGGTGAACCGACTGGGTGAAGGTCGGAATGCCTACGGCAGCGACGGCGGCCGAGTCCCGAACGCCACCGTCGGTGACGATCCCGGCAGCGCCGAGCGCCTTCGCGCGCAGGGCGAGGACATCGCCGAACGTCCCCGTGGAGGGATCCTGGCGTGCCTCGATCACCAGCACGTCGTCGGCCTGGAGATCGTCGAAGGCCTGTTTCTGGGCGTTGTAACCGGATCCGTACTCAGTGGAGAGGTCGGGCCGGTAGGCGACGAAGCGGAGCGTTCGTGCAGGGCCGACGAGCTTGCTGCCCGGCAAGCGGGAGTGAACGCCGTCGATCGACATGTCCGGGTAGCCTCTCCGGCGCAGTTCCGCGCTGATGGTGGCGACGGCTGTGTGCAGCAACTTGTCCCGCACTTCGGCGTGCAACGCGGTGCCCTTCACGGCGTGCCTCCTCCCATGTAGGCGGACATCAACCGCTCACTGCCCCGCGCCAGCAGGTCGACGTCGGCGCCGACGAGGATGAAGTCGGCGCCCGCTTCGATATAGCGCTGGGCGAGGGCGGGGGCGAACGCGTTCACCCCGACCTTCCTTCCCGCACGCCTCGCAGCCGTGATGCAGGTGGTGACGGCGTGGATGACATCCGGGTGATCCTGTTGGCCCAACAACCCCATGGATGCCGCCAGATCGGACGGGCCGACGAAGACGCCGTCGATGCCGGGCGTGGTGGCGATCTCCGCGATGTTCTTCACCGCGGTGCCGGACTCGACCTGCACATACACCGAGAGCGTTTCCCGGGCCTGTCCCAGGTAGTCCGGCACCCGGTTCCAGCGCGACCCGCGGGCCAGCGCACTGCCGACGCCCCGGATCCCCTCCGGCGGATAGGTGACGGCTCGTGCCACTTCCCTGGCCTGCGCACTGTCGTCGATCATCGGAATCAGCAGGTTCTGGACGCCGAGGTCGAGATACTGCTTGATCGTGACCGGGTCGGCGCTGGGGGGCCGTACCACCGGGGTGATCGGGTAGGCGTGGGTGGCCTGCAACTGGCCCTGCAGCGTCATGAGGTCGCCTGGACTGTGCTCTGTGTCGATGAGCAGCCAGTCCAGGCCGCTGCCGGCACAGATCTCGGCGACCAGGGCACTGCCGCTGCACACCCACATCCCGATCAGTGTCCGGTCCGCCTCGGCCAGCACCGAAGCGAAGGGCGGGTCTAGACGAAGCGGCATGTGACCGCCCCCAGGTTTCCGTAGTCGGCGTGGATCGTGTCACCGCGCTCGACCCACAGGGGACGGGTGAAGGATCCCGAGAGGACGATGTGACCGGCGCTGAGTGTGGTGCCGTGATGGAACAGCTTGTTCGCCAGCCACGCGACTCCATTGGCAGGGTTGTTGAGCACCCCGGCGGCGAGACCGGTCTCCTCGATGGTCTGGTTGCGGTAGAGGAGCGCGCCGACACGCCGCAGGTCGATGTCGCCGACGGGCACGGGACGACCACCGATCACCATGGCTCCCATGGCCGCGTTGTCGCTGATCGTGTCGACAATGGTTCGTCCGGCGAGCTCGATGTGGGAGTTGAGGATCTCGAGCGCCGGTACGACGTACTGGGTTGCGGCAAGAACGTCGAAGACCGTGCAGCGCGGTCCTGTGAGGGGCCGACTCAGCACGAAGGCCAGCTCGACTTCGATGCGCACGTTGGAGAAGGCGTCGTGCGGGATGTCGGCACCGCTCTCCAGCACCATGTCGTCGAAGATGACGCCGTAGTCGGGCTCGGTGATGCCGGTGGCCTCCTGCATCGCCCGGGACGTCAGGCCGATCTTGTGTCCGACGACGGTGTGGCCTTCCTCTTCACGCCGCCGCGACCACAGCCCCTGCACGGCGTAGGCGTCCTCGATCGTCATTCCCGGGTTGCGGGCCGCCAGCAGTGGCACCACCTTGCGGTTGTGACCCGCTTTGGCCAACTCGTCGGCGATCTCCTCGATGCGTGCGTGTTCGAGCATGTACCCTCCCAGCCAATCGTGAGCTAAAATCATATACGATTACAGCTATGAAACCATGCATGATAGTGCGCGGAGCGGCTCCACCGGCCCACTCCCGGTGGCTGTGACGGCGAAAGGACGCTCTGGTGATCAACCCACTCCACGATCGACCTTCGAAGATGGTGGCCGTCCACCTCAACTACCGAAGTCGCGCCGATCAGCGCGGCAGGACGCCCGCGTTCCCGTCGTACTTCCTCAAGGCGCCTTCCACCCTGGCGCCCTCCGATTCCGTGCTCGGCGTACCCGCCGACTGTGAACTCCTCGCCTTCGAGGGAGAGATCGCCCTCGTCATCGGAGCCGAGGCGCACCGCGTCAGCCGGGAGACCGCGTGGCGACACGTCGGCGGGGTGACGGCGGCGAACGACTTCGGCCTGTACGACCTGCGCTATGCCGACCCCGGGTCGAACGTCCACTCCAAGGGCCTCGACGGCTGCACCCCGATCGGCCCGGCGGTCCTGGACGCGGCCCGGCTCGACCCTTCGAGCCTGCACCTCCGGACCTACGTGAACGGCCGGCTGGAGCAGGACGCGCGAGTCGCGGACGACATGATCTTCGACTTCGCCTATGTGATCGCGGATCTGTCACGGTTCATGACGCTCCAGCCGGGTGACGTGATCCTGACCGGCACACCAGCCGGCTCCTCCGTCGCACAGCCGGGGGACGTGGTCGAGGTCGAAGTGTCCGGCACACAAGTGAACGGACTTCGCACGTCGACCGGCCGCCTGCGCACGTCGATCGCCAAGGACGACTACCGCGTCGGACCGCTGCTGCCGGCTCCACAGGCCGACGCGGCCGCGAAGGAGGCGGCGTACGGGCACCCCGCCCCTCAGGCCACGGACGGCGCCCCGCGCGCGTAGCCGCCGCCCGACGGCCGGGTCGACAATGTCCCAACCCAGGAAGCTGAGGAACTGACCAGGTGAATGCGCCATACGAGGCCCCCGAGACCATCAAGCGGATGCTGTTCTCCACGTGGGCGCTCTTGAACTCACTGACGCCCGATCAGCGTGCCATCGCTTCGTACCCCATGTCCGATCCCCGGCGCCTCGACTGGGACTTCATCCCGAAGCCCGACCGCACAGGGATCGCGATGTCGGCGCTGCACGGGCACCAACGAACCCTGGCCCAGCACCTGTTGGCTTCGGGCCTGAGCACACGGGGCTACAGCCAGGCGCTGCAGATCATGGCCATGGAGAACATGCTGCGCGAGAAGGAGGTCCATGAGCGCGGCCTCGGCGTCATCGCGGGTGACTTCCGCGATCCCGACAACTACTCCTTCTCGTTCTTCGGCCGCCCCGGCTTCGAGGACACATGGGGCTGGAGAGTCCTCGGTCATCACCTCTCCCTGAGCTACACGATCATCGGCCAGCGCTACCTGACGGTCACACCGTGCAACATGGGTGCGCAGCCGGTTCCCTCGGGCGTCTTCCACCCGCTCAGGGACGACGAGGAACTCGCCTTCGAACTGCTGCACGGCATGTCGGACGTCCACCGCAAGGCGGCGGTGATCCACGACGTGGCGCCCGCCGACTACGTCACCCGGCAGGTGCCCCGCGTCGGCCGTGTCGAGCTGCCCGACCACGTCGACCTGGGCATTCCGAGCTACCGCATCTCGGACGCGGACCGGGAGGCGCTCAAGTTCGAGGCCGACCGGCCGCGCGGGGTGGCCGCGTGCGACCTGGACAGCCGGGGGGCCGCGTTGGTCAGGCACCTCATCCGGACCTACGTCGGCCGCGTCCCCGACGAACTGGCCGACACCTATCTGCGCACGCTCGACGGTACGAACGACGACAAGATCTTCTTCTGTTGGGCGGGCGGGACCGAGCACGGAACGTCGCACTACTACCGGATCCAGACCGATACGTTGCTCATCGAGTTCGACAACGCGATCGACAGCGGCAACCACATCCACTCGGTCTGGCGGGACTACCACAACGACCTGGGACACACGTTGCTGATCGACCATTACGAACAGCGGAAGGACAGCGATCACCATCTGTCCCGCCGGACTCGCTCCACCGTGCCCGCAGAGGAATGACATGCTGAGGAACGCCGGTCCCCCGCCTGCCAGCCGGCTGTGCCCCTTGTACGTTCCAGACCAGACCCACCGGCGAGGATGAACCGATGCCTTCCCCCGATGCACAGACGACTCGGCTGTCGAAGTCACAGCTGGTGTATCGCGCACTTCGCGAGCGCATCATGGACGGCACCTACAGCCCGGGATACCGCCTGGTCCTCGAACAACTGGCGCGCGAGTTCTCGGTCAGCGCCGTCCCGGTACGCGAAGCGGTACGGCTCCTGGAAGCCGAGGGCCACGTCACCTTCGAGCGGAACGTCGGCGCCCGGGTCGCGATCGACGAGACGAAGTACGAGACGGCGGCGGAAGCGCTGGCGGTGGTCGACGGTGCCGCCGTCGGGCTCAGCGGTCCGCACCTCACCGAGGACGACCTCCAGGCGGCCCGCGAGGTGAACGAGAAGATGCGCCGGAGCCGCGAATCCTTCGACCCGGTCGGCTTCGCCAGGCTGAACGGCGAGTTCCACGCCATCCTGCGCAGCAGATGCCCGAACACCGACCTGCTGACCATGGTCGACCGGCAGCTGCAACTCCTCGACCGGATCAGAAGGTCCCCCTTCGACTTCGTACCGGCACGCTCGCTCCAATCGGTCGAGGAGCACGAGGAGTTGCTCGCGCTCATCGAACGGGGTGCGGAACCGGACGAGGTCGAGCGCTACGCGCGGCAGCACCGGCTGAACACCTTGCAGGCGTTCATCGAGCAGCGCAGGCAAAACGCCGAGTGAGCGCGCGCCCTACGCGCGGGCGGCGAGTGCCAGGAGGCGCCGCGCGCGTTCCAGGACGGGCCTGTCGACCATCTGGCCGCCGACCGTGGTGACGGAGTCCCCGGCCTGGACCACGGCGCGGGCCCAGTCCAGTTCGTCTGCGGTGGGGGCGAATCCGTCGGTCACGTACGAGAGTTGGTACGGGTGGACGCAGAGCTTGCCCGTGAAGCCCAGGCGTCGGGCGTGGGCGATGTCCGAGCCGAGCGCTTCCCCGTCCCGTACGGCGGTGGTGACGCCGTCGATCGGCGGGCTGATGCCCGAGGCGGCCGAGGCGAGGACGAGGCTGGAGCGGGCGTAGGCCAGTGCCGTGTGGTCATCGTGGGCGACGCCGAGCTGGGCGGCGAGGTCGACGTTGCCGAAGGCCGCCCGGACGACACCGGGTGCGGCGCACACCTCGCGGGCCCGCTGGACGCCGAGGGCCGTCTCGATGAGCGGCACGAGGGCGCACCGTCCGGCCGTACGGTCGGCGAGTTCGGTGAGCACCGTCGGATCCTCGGCCTTGGGCACCATCACCGGGAAGCCGTGGTCGGCGGCCACGGCGAGGTCACTCTCGGACCAGGGGGTGCCGGGCGGGTTGATGCGTACGACCGCCTGGTTGCCGAGGGCGAGCCAGGCGGCGGTATTGTCCCGGGCGCGAACCTTGTCCTCGGGGGCGACGGCGTCCTCCAGGTCGACGATGACCAGGTCGGCACCGGAGGAAGCCGCCTTGTCGAAGCGGTCGGGCCGGTGTCCCGGGACGAACAGCAGGCTGGTCGCGATGGCGATCCGGTCGTGGGGCGCGGTCATGCGAAGGTCACCTCGGCCGTGGCGTGCCGGTCTTCCCGGTGGGTGGCGATGTACAGTTCGGCGCCGCCGCCCGCGGGCGTGCCGCAGGCGATGAGGTGTTCGCCGGCGAACACCGGCCGCCGGAGCCGGTAGGACAGCGAGCGCACGGGCCGGTCGGGGGCATGGCGTCGGGGCAGTTCGAGCATGAGCAGGGCGAGCAGGGGGCCGTGGACGACGACTCCGGGGTAGCCCTCCTCGTCCCGGCAGTACGGGGCGTCGTAGTGGATGCGGTGGGCGTTCGCGGTCAGGGCGCTGAACCGGAACAGCAGGGCGGGACCCGGGCGCAGCGGAAGCTGCCACGGGCGGTCGGGGTGGGGAACGGCGGATTCGTCGAGGGCGGCCGGGTGCTGTCCCGCCGTGCGCCCGGACCGGTAGACGATGTCCTGTTCCTCCACCAGGCAGACCAGGCCGTGCTGACGGAACTCACGGCGTTCGGTGACGAACAGCATCTCTCCGGTGCGGCCCTGCTTGGCGGTCACCGCGCCGAGGCTGCCGGTCCGCTCGGCCGGCTCCCCCAGGAGCAGCGGCCGGACGATCTCGCAGCGGCCGCCCGCCCACATGCGCTGCCGCTGCGGGACGGGCGGCAGGAAGTGGCCGTCGCGGGGGTGGCCGTCGGGGCCGAGATCCCGCCCGGCGGGCCAGCTGAGGAAGTACAGCCAGTGCCACAGCGCGGGAAGCGGATCCCCGGCCTTCGCGACCGGGTCGGGCAGGTCCAGGACCGCCGAGAGGGCGGCCACCGGCCCGGTGGGCAGGGGGTCCTCGTCGGTGACCGGCCCGGGAGTCCAGGACTCCACGTATGAGTCGAGTGGGGGCGGAGTGGGCTGCATCGTCCTGCTGTCCTTGTGTCCCGGTGTCCTGCTGGCCTTGAGTCCTTCTGGCCTTCTGGCCTTCTGGCCTTCTGGCCTTCTGGCCTTCTGGCCTTCTGGCCTTCTGGCCTTGTGGCCTTGTGGCCTTGTGGCCTTGTGTCCCTCTGTCCCTCTGGTCCTTGTGTCGTTCTGTCTTTCTGTCCCTCTGTCTTTGTCGGCCGCCGCAGGTTCTCTCAGCGCAGGACGAAGGGGTTGCCCGTGGGGGCGCCGGTGTTGATCCAGACGGACTTGTCCTCCAGGTAGGAGGTGATGGCGCCGATGCCGTTCTCGCGGCCGATGCCGGAGTCCTTGAAGCCGCCGAAGGGAGCCAGGTAGCTGACCGCGCGGTAGGTGTTGACCCAGACGGTGCCGGAGCGGATGCGGTCGGCCATGCGGAAGGCGCGGGAGATGTCGCTCGTCCACACGCCGGCGCCGAGGCCGTAGCGGCTGTCGTTGGCGATCTCCACTGCCTCGTCCTCGTCCTTGAAGGGGATGACGGACAGGACGGGGCCGAAGATCTCTTCCTGCGCGATGCGCATGCCGTTGCTCACGCCGGTGAAGACGGTGGGTTCGACGAACCAGCCGCCACGCTCGGCGGCCTTGCCGCCGAGGACGAGCCGGGCGCCCTCCTGCCGGGCGATGCCGATGTAGTCGAGGACCTTGGCGTACTGGGCGGGGGTGGTGATGGGGCCGACCTGGGTGGCCTCGTCCATGGGATCGCCCATGCGCGCGGTACGCGCCAACTCCACGAGCCTGCCCACGACTTCGTCGTGCACATCCTCCTGCACCAGCAGCCGGGAGCCGGCGATGCAGGTCTGTCCGGTGGCGGCGAAGATGCCGGAGACGGCGCCGTTGACCGCGGCGTCGAGATCGGCGTCGGCACAGACGATGTTGGGGGACTTGCCGCCGAGTTCGAGGCTGACGTGCTTGAAGTCGCGGGCCGCGGCCTCGTTGATACGACGGCCCGTGGCGTCCGAGCCGGTGAAGCTGACCTTGCGGACCAGCGGGTGCTCGACGAGTGCGGCGCCCACGTCCTGGCCGAAACCGGTGACGACGTTGAACACACCCGGCGGCAGCCCCGCCTCGTGGAAGACCCGGGCCAGTTCGAGAGTGGAGGCGGAGGTGAACTCCGACGGTTTCACTACCACCGTGCAGCCCGCGGCGAGGGCCGGAGCAACCTTCCAGGCCAGCAGCAGGAGCGGGGAGTTCCAGGGCGTGATGACGGCGACGACCCCGACCGGCTCCTTCTTCGTGAAGGCGAAGTAGCCCTTCTTGTCCAGCGGCGGGACGGTGCCCTCGACCTTGTCGGCGAGTCCGCCGTAGTAGTGGAACCACTGGGGGACGTAGGCGACTTGCCCGTGCATCTCCGTGAACAGCTTGCCGTTGTCACGGACTTCGAGCTCGGCCAGGTGCCGGGCGTTCGCGGCGATGGCGTCGCCGAGCCGGCTCAGCAGGGCGCCACGGGCGCTGGCGGTCAGCTCGGCCCAGGGGCCGGTGTACAGGGCGTGATGGGCGGCGCGGACCGCGTCGTCGACGTCCAGGGCTGTGCCCTTGGCGATCTCGGCCCACGGGGTGCCCAGGTAGGGGTTGTCCGTGGGAAACCACTCACCGCCGGCGGCCTCGCGGCTCTCCCCGTCGATGAACAACTCGTAGCGCTGCATGGAAGGGGGATCCCGTCAGCTAGAGGTCGGCTCTCATCACTCCCCATCATGAGTGCTGATGGACAGGGTTGGACAATAGAAAGCTGTGATGTCCGCATGCGTCGCGTGCATGTATGCGGAGCCTCTCCGCATGGGCACCCTGAACCTGGGCGAGTCACTCTCCCGCGGCAGGGGCGTCGTCTTGCTGGACCTGGGCCGAGGGCCATCTGCCCTGAGTCACCGCGGAGTTGATCCGGCGGACCAGCTCCCGTGCGACGACCTCCACGGCGGGCGGGGTGCGCCGGAACCGCGGCGTGCCGAGGACGACGGAGCGCCACACGTCGGGCTCACTCAGCGGCGCGGCGCTCAGCGTGCCCCGCGCGACGTCCTCGGCGATGCCCACGCCGGGCAGGACGGTCCAGCCGTGCCCCGCCTGGACGAGCTGCTTCTGCACCCGCATGGAGTTGGTCTGCGCGGCGACGTCGATGGCGGCCCCGGACCGCACCGCGGCCGCGTCGATCAGCCGGCGCAGCGCGTGCCCCGAGGTGGGCATGACGAGCCGGTGCTTCGCCGCCTCCGGAAACGGCACGGGCTGGTCGGCCCGGAGGCGGGCCGACGGGGGCGCGACCGCCCACAACCGTTCCCGCAGCAGCGGATGCGCGCTGAGGGAGGGTGTGCTGTCCAGGTTGTAGAGCAGGGTCAGGTCGAGGTCCCCGTCGTCGAGCCACTGCTGCAGATGACCGGAGTAGGCCGTCATCAGGCGGAGTTCGACGCCGGGGTGGTCACGGGCGACCGCGGTCACGAGCGGCTCGGCCAGCAGGTCGCTGGTGCTCTCCAGCAGCCCGACGGTGACGATGCCGGTCACCACGCCCGGGGTCGGCTGCACCTCGGCGCGGGCCCGCTCCAGCTCGTTCAGGGCGCGCCGGGCCCGGTCGACCATGATCGCCCCGGCCTCGGTGGGCCGCATGCCCGTCCTGGTCCGTTCGAAGAGGGGGGTGCCCAGTTCCTGCTCCAGGGTGCGGATCTGCCGGGTCACCGCGGGCTGCACCAGGTGCAGCAACTCCGCGGCGCGCGTGACGCTGCGCACCTCGGCGACCGTGACGATCGCCTTGAGCTGCTTGAGGTCCAAGACGTTCTTCCTTCCCCCGCCATCCGAGGTACGCATGGTGGTATGCCGTATTGGTATTTCACCTACGTCGTCATGAGTGTTCATGATGGCACTAACGGCACGGGATCCACACCCTCCTGGAGGTCACCTCATGACCGCGCTCCCGGCAGCACCGCCCCTCTCCGGCATCACCGTCGTCAGCGTCGAACAGGCGGTGGCCGCCCCCTTCGCCACCCGTCAGCTGGCCGACCTCGGCGCACGGGTGATCAAGGTGGAGCGGCCCGGCGGGGGTGACTTCGCCCGTCGGTACGACACCACGGTGCACGGCGAGTCCAGCTACTTCGTGTGGCTCAACCGCTCCAAGGAGTCGGTGACGCTCGACCTGAAGACGGACGCCGGCCGCGCGATCCTGGAGCAACTCCTCGCCGGCGCCGATGTGTTCGTACAGAACCTGGCCCCGGGCGCGGCCGTCCGGATGGGCCTGGGCGCCGAGGCCCTCGCCGAGCGCTTCCCCTCCCTCGTCCCGTGCTCGATCTCCGGCTACGGCTCGACCGGGCCGTGGTCCGACCGCAAGGCGTACGACCTGCTGGTGCAGTGCCAGACCGGGCTGGTCTCCCTCACGGGCAACGAACACGGGGGCGCCCGGGTCGGGGTGTCGATCGCCGACATCGCGGCCGGCATGTACGCCTACTCGGGCATCCTCACCGCCCTGTTCACCCGGGCCACCACGGGTGTCGCCCGGGCCGTGGAGGTCTCGCTGTTCGAGGCGCTGGCCGAGTGGGTGAGCCAACCCGCCTACTACACCCGTTACGGCGGCACCCAGCCCCCACGCCTGGGCACCCAGCACGCCACCATCGCACCCTACGGCGCCTTCACCGCCGCCGACGGCAGGGCCGTGCTGTTCTCCGTCCAGAACGAGCGCGAATGGGCCGCCCTGTGCGAGCGGTTCCTGGGCCGGCCCGGGCTCGTCACGGATCCGCGCTTCGCCACGGGCTCGGCCCGGGTGGCGCACCGCGAGCAGTTGAACGCGCTCGTGGCCGAGCGGTTCGGTGAACTGGACAGCGACGAGGTGACGAAGCTGCTGGACGCGGCGGGCATCGCCAACGCCAGCGTGAACGACATGACCGACTTCCTGGCACACCCGGTGCTCAGCGGCCGGGACCGCTGGCGGGACGTACCGATTCCCGGCGGAGCCGCGGTGTCCGCGCTGCTGCCGCCGGTGGATCTGGCCGGAACGGCCCCACGCATGGACGCCGTCCCCGCCGCCGGGCAGCACACCGACGCCATCCTGGCCGGCCTGGGATACGGCCCGGCCGACATCGAGGGCCTGAAGGCCGAGCACGACATCTGAACCGCCCTTCGTCACCCGTCACTTCAGCAAGGAGCACCGCCGCATGGGCACCCTGGACCTCCTGTCCGAGGACGAACAGCTCGTCGTCCGTACCGTGCACGACTTCGTCGACAAGGAAGTGAAGCCCGTCGTCCGGGAGTTGGAGCATGCCAACACCTACCCCGAGGCCCTCATCGAGCAGATGAAGACCCTCGGGATCTTCGGCCTCGCCGTCCCCGAGGAGTACGGCGGCACCCCGGTCTCCACCCCCTGTTACGTCCTGATCACCGAAGAGCTGGCCCGTGGCTGGATGAGCCTGGCCGGCGCGATGGGCGGCCACACCGTGGTCGCCAAGCTGCTGCTGCACTTCGGCACCGAGGAGCAGAAGCGCCGGTACCTGCCGAGGATGGCCACCGGCGAGATCCGCGCGACCATGGCCCTGACCGAACCGGGCGGCGGCTCGGACCTGCAGGCCCTGCGCACCGTCGCCCGCAAGGACGCCGACGGCGGATACGTGGTCGACGGGGCGAAGACCTGGATCACCAACTCGCAGCGCTCCGGGCTCATCGCCCTGCTGTGCAAGACCGACCCGGACGCCACTCCGGCGCACAGGGGCATCTCGATCCTGCTCGTGGAGCACGGCCCGGGCCTGACCGTCTCGCGTGATCTGCCCAAGCTCGGCTACAAGGGCGTGGAGAGCTGCGAGTTGTCCTTCGAGGACCACCGGGCGCCGGCCGACGCGCTGCTCGGCGGCGTGGAGGGCAAGGGCTTCGCGCAGATGATGAAGGGCCTGGAGACCGGCCGCCTTCAGGTCGCCGCCCGCGCGCTCGGGGTCGGCCGTGCGGCGCTGGAGGACGCCCTCGCCTACGCCCAGGAACGCGAGTCGTTCGGCAAGCCGATCTGGCAGCACCAGTCCATCGGCAACTACCTGGCCGACATGGCGACTTCACTGACCGCGGCGCGGCAGCTCACCCTGTACGCGGCACGGGAGGCGGACGAGGGCCGCCGTGTGGACATGGAGGCGGGCATGGCCAAGCTCTTCGCCTCCGAGACCGCGATGCAGATCGCGCTCAACGCCGTCCGCATCCACGGCGGTTACGGCTACTCCACCGAGTTCGACGTCGAACGGTACTTCCGCGACGCCCCGTTGATGATCGTCGGCGAGGGCACGAACGAGATCCAGCGCAACGTCATCGCGAGCCAGCTCGTCAAGCGCGGAGGACTGGACGGCGGCTGACGCGATAAAGTCTTGACACATCAGATTCAAATTGAAATATTTACGTAAGGCCATTTAAACATGTTTCAATGGCCGCGAGGCCTCACGAGCAGGATCACCCAGCTTCCCCTGTGATCGAAAGTTGGCCCCCCATGACATCTGCATCCGCAAAGTACGGCTCCGCCTTCACCGAAGGTGTCGCCCAAGCCGACGGTCACCCCATCCGCTACTTCCGCGCCGGCGCCGGCGACACTCTCGTCGTCATCCACAGCGCCGTCGGCCTCCGCTTCTCCCCCTTGCTGGACCGCCTCGCCGAGCAGTACGACGTCATCCTCTTCGCACTGCCCGGATGGGGCGACGAGCCCGACGGCGGCCGCGGCCGCAACTTCGGCGAACTGGCCGACACCGTCTACCAGGCGACCCAGGACCTCGGACTGAAAAGCTTCCACCTGCTCGGAACCACGCTCGGCGGCAACGTCGCCCTGAACATCGCCCTCGATCACCCGGAACGGGTGGCCTCACTGGTCCTCGAGGCACCCAGCACCTTCCAAGAAGGTGTCGACCCTTCGGCACAGGCGGACCTCACACCCGAGGAAGCCCTGCGCTTGGTTCGCGTCCACCCCGAGCGGGAGCCGGTCTTCGTACCGCCCCACCCCGACTCCCAGGCTCGGATGTTCGCGCTGATCTCCAGGCTCGACGGAGCGAACCCCGACCACGCGAAGCAGATCACCGAACGTCTGCCGGAGAGTTCCGTTCGCACGCTGGTGGCGTTCGGCGAGCAGGACGGCTTGATACCGCCCCAGAACGGACGCACTTTCGCCCGTCTCATGCCCGACTGCAGCTTCGTCCTCCTTCACGACGCCGCACACGACCTGCAGGGCGACCGCGCCGAGGATCTGGCCGCCCTCATCGCGGACTTCCTCGCTCACGGACCGGACTTCCAGCTTCCCCAGGACGCCACCCTCGTCACCCCGTGAGTCACGCCATAGCGCCATGAAAGTGGGCGGGGGGGGGGCGGAAACACGCCCACACCCCCCCAAAGGGGGGAAGC
>NZ_JBSFDB010000040.1:0-28119 GCF_053593695.1 Streptomyces sp. NPDC002144 | reverse complement strand
ACGTCTCCGGAACGCCGGAGGGCATGGCCGCCTGGATCGCGCACTGCGGGCGGGCCCGAGCCAACCGCCCACTTCGGTGTCACGCGGCACCAGAAAAGGCGACGCCCGCACGTCGAGTACGGAACGTCGCCAGTCCTGTCACTCATCAAGCCGCCACTTCACGGGCGGGCACGGTCACCGACCGGGAGGCACGACAAGTGCCGGTCCCATCCACTGCAGCTCCGGCGGCGCGCCGATGAGTTCATGACCGATGTCCGCCAGCTGACTGCGGCTGATCACCGCGTGCTGGCAACCGGCGAGGGCGTTGCGGATGACGCGCTGAAGCGTTCCGGCGCGCAGTGCGGTGCCTCCGCCCTTGTTGAACGCCCACAGGGCGAGATCCCGGCAGATGTCGTGCATGTGCACGCTGGCGCCGGCGAGCAGACCGGTCTGCCGACGGCTGAGGGGCTCCCCACCTGCCACCGAGGCGTCCACCTCGGCGAAGACTTCGGCCCCGAATGCGCGAGCGGAGCGGTAGGCCAGTTCGAAGTCCGCGTACTCGGTGCGGAAGACCGGGTTGTCCGCGAGCCGGGTCGCTCCGGGCTTGGGCTCACGGCTCGCGAAGGCGGCGATCTCGTCGAGGAGTCGACGGGTGGTGCCGGACGCCCACGTCTGGCGCCCGAGATGAACCAGTGCCAGCAAACCGGCGGCGGTGTCGGGAAGCAGCGGGACCGCGTGGTGATCCGGAACGAAGTAGTCGTCCACGGTGAAGTCGACGGAGCCGGTGCCGCGGAGCCCGATCGTGTCCCAGTTGCCCCGAAGGGTGGTCTCCGAGGCCGGTACGAGGAACATGAACGGAGGGCCGGGGACGGGCTGGTCGCCGTCGAAGAGCAGCGAGTTGCAGAGCACATAGTCCGCGTTCGGAAGCCCGCTGCAGTACGAGTAGGACGCGGTGAGCCGGTAGCCGCCCTCGACCCGGACGGCGCGTCCGGCGGGGTAGGCGGTCGCGGAGAAGTTCGGCACCCCGTCGGCCAGGAGTGCCTTCTCGACGGCTTTGTCGAGGAACGCCGTGAGGTAGCCGACGCCCGCGAAGATTCCTCCTGTCCAGCTGATCGACCCGTCGATGTAGGCGAAGCGTTCGAGGACCTCGGCCGAGTCGCTGGGCGTCAACGCCAAGCCCCCCAGGTCCTTGCTCACATACATCCAGCCGAGGCCGCTGTCTCGCAGCAACTCCATCGTGCGATCGGTGAGCTTGCCCGCTTCGTCACACGCCGGGCCTTCGACTTCGAGCTCGTCGGCAATCGCGTCCAGGGCGGCGAGCAGCCCGTCGCGGGCGGCTGCGGAGTCTGCGCCTGCCGCAGCGGGCAGGTCTGAAGTGGTGGTCATGGGAACCTCGATCTGTGAAGACGGCTCTGTCAAGGCGAGGACCGCGAGAACGGTCCTCCTGTGTCCGGTTCGGCCGAACCTTTCTGTGATGCGATCTGAAACACGCGCCCGGCCGGTGTCCCGGGGGCGAATTCCCGGCCGGGCGGAAGATCCGCCCGGCCATCAAGCGTGCGGAGGACCAGGCGTTACGAGGGCAGCAGTACCAACCGCCCCCGCACCCCGCCCTCCGCGAACCGGGCGTGCGCCTTGGCCGCGTCCTCCAGGGCATAGGTCCCGGCCACCCGCGGGGTCAGCGCCCCCTCGTCCGCGAGCCGGACCAGCTCGGTCAGGCTCGCCCCGTCGGCGTTCACCTCGATGCCGTGGATCCGCACGCCACGCTCCGCCGGCGGCAGCAGGTGCGGCAGGAGGCCGACGTAGGCGCCGCCGTCCCGCACCCAGGCGAGGGCCTGCTCACCGAGGATCGCCGCGTCGAGGACACCGTCGACGCTCTTCGGCTCCCCGCTCGTGACATGCGCCGCCCCGAGCGACCGTACGAACTCCTCGTCGCTTTCCCGTGCCTGGCCCGTCACCACGAGCCCGCGGCGGACGGCGAGCTGCACGGCGTACGCGCCGACCGCGCCCGCGGCGCCGGTCACCAGGAGGGACTGGCCCTCCGTCAACTCCAGGAGGTCCAGGGCCTGGAGCGCGGTCAGCGTGTTCAGCGGCAGAGTCGCGGCGTGCGCCGAGTCCACCGTCGTGGGCGCCTTGGCGACGGCGTCCGCGGGGACGACGACGTATTCGGCATGGGTGCCCAGCGTCTTGACCAGGCCGAAGAAGAGCGCAACTACGCTGTCGCCGACCTTCCAGTCGCTCTGCTCACCGACCGCGTCGATCGTCCCGGCGACGTCCCAGCCGAGCCCTATCTGCTTGCCCTCTCCCCCGTAGGCCCCGGACCGCGCCGCGACATCGCACGGGTTCAGCGCGGCCGCGGCCACCTTGATCCGCACCTCCCCCGCCGCCGGCTCGGGCAGCTCGGTGTCCACGATCTCCACGACCTCGGGTCCACCAAAGCTGTTCACTACTGCAGCACGCATGGCATGTCTCCTCATTCATTGATCATTTGTCAGAAGCGGCGGTGTCTGTGGGGTGCTGCCAGGCCCGGAGTTCGGGCATGACGTGTTCGGCGAACAGGTCCATGGAGCGGCGCACCGCGGCCGTTTCCATGAACACCTGGCGGAAGGAAAGGGCGAGGTTCGTGTTACGTGCCGACCGGACCCGCCGGAGCAGCGACTCGGCCACCTGGTCGGGCGTGCCGACGTGGTACGGGATCGGCGAGTCGGCGGCCCAGTCGCGCAGTTGGCCGGGTTCGGGCACGTCGAGTCTGCCGCCGGTGAACTCAAGCCCGACCCACTCATGGCCGGCGAGGAAGGTGAGCCAGTGGTGGACTCCGCGGGCGGCCTCGGCCCACGCCCGGTCCTCGTCGTCGGCGACGTGCACCATGGACAGGAACCCTGACCCGTGGTCGGCGGGGTCGTACCCGTGGGCGCGCAGCTCGCTGTCGAACAGGTCCATGAGCTGCGGACCGAACGCGGAAGCGCCGGCGACGTTCAGCCCTCGGCGCGCGACACGCTTCACTCCCACGGGACCGCTGGCGGCGACCCAGACCGGCAGCCTCTCCTGCAGCGGCTTGGTGGTCATCCGCACGCCGGGGAAGGTGAAGTACTTGCCGTCATGGCTGAACTCGTCCTCAGTGAAACACTTGAGGATGACGTCCAGCCCTTCGAAGAGCCGCCCGAAGCGTTCGGCGGCATCGACGTCGTAGGAGCGAAACTCCTCGTAGAACGACCCGGCGCCCACAGTGAGTTCGAACCGGCCCCCGGAGAGGATGTCGAGCACCGCGGCGTCCTCGGCGACCCGGAGCGGATGGTGGTAGGGCAGCACGGTCACATGTGTGCCGATCCGGATCCTGCTGGTCCGTTGCGCGACGGCGGCCAGTACCGGGAACAGTCCGGGCGTCGCCTGGTCCCAGGCGAAGTGGTGTTCGCCGGCCCAGGCGTGGGTGAATCCGAGCTGTTCGGCGTGGACGACGTCGTCGATGTGGTCCTGGTAGACCTGCTGCAGGCTGCGCTGTTCCTCGGGGTGACGGCGGATGTTGAACAGGAAACCGACGTCCATGGCGGTTCTCCTTCCGTAACGCGTTGCTCCGTCACGTGTGCGGGTGCTGGTGCTCGTAGTGCTGACGCAGCAGGTCCTTGCCGTAGTCGCCGCCGTTGGGGGTGCGCACGATGGTGTGCACGTGGTACGGCTCCGGTTCGTCGTTGTCGAGGAAGATGCCGGCGTGGTTGTCGTACTCGATCAGCACGACCGGACTGTGCACCCGGTAGTAGAAGGGCGCGCCGGCGTCCCACGTCCCGATCCACCCCAGGTGGGTGTCGTCGAGGAAGCGCTCGATCTGGTTGCGGCGGTGCGCGCGAGGCTCTCGGGGCAGGTTCTCCAGGTAGGGGTCGGTGAGCGACAGCAGCAGCTCTCGCTGGCCCGGTGTCAGCCGGTCGCCCTCCAGCCCTACGTAGGGGAGCACACGGTTGTCCCGGCCCGCTGCCGCGCGGTGGCGGCCGTCGACGATGCCGGACAGTTCGGGGGGAAGGTCCGCGGACAGCACCGAGCCGTACAGCAGGGCCCGGTCGCGCTGCGCCGCGCTCAGGGACTCCATGAACTCCCGGGCGCGCTCACGGTGGTCGGCGAACACGGACTCACCGCCGAACTCCACGCCGAGGAAGGTCGGCGTGAGCACCAACTGGCCACCGATGAAGACCGCATGAAGGTCGATGTGGTGACCCGCCAGCTGCCAGCCCCACGGCTGCTGGAGCGACGGCTCGCCGAACACGGTGAACCGGTAGCAGTACTCGGTGAGGGTGTCCGGATACTTGCCGACGAACTTGCCCAGTTCGGCGTTGAGCCGCATCGCCTCGCGCAGCAGCCCGTAGCCTTCGGGGCTGACGGTGGCTTCGATCACCGACAGCGCCGCCTCACGCGCGGGGCCGGGCAACTCCTGCAACAGCAGGCCGTGTTCAGGGAAGGTCAGAAACGCGTTGGACCACAGCCGCCATTCGGTGGCGTCGATCGGCAGCGAGCTGAGCGCCTGTTGCGCCGACGTGAGCAGGCCCAGATATCCCAGCGCCTTCTGCACCGCCTGCTCGGTCGGGGCACCCTCGTCGGCCAGGGTGAAGAGGTCGGTCAGGGGCTTCCCGTCGGTCGTGATCCCCACGAAGGGATCGCCGGCGGTCTCCCCCACCGGCGGCAGCTCCGCGCCCGCGACGAGCTTCATGATCGCCGCCACTCCGGCGTCGTCGGAGAAGTCCACCGCGCCCCGCTTCAGCGCCAGGCGCTCCGGGCGCGGCCGGTATCCACCGTGCAGTTCGGTCATGGCCGCCCCGCTCCGATCTCCCCGAAGACGGACTGCGGACCGGAGACATCGTCGCCGTTGGCGCTGAAGTCCACACCGCTGTCCCAGGGCTTCACCGGCTCCGGCGCGGGCGAGAGAACCGAGATGTGCTTCTCCGTCACCGTGCCCGCGTTGTACTGCCGGTGCGGCACGCCGGCGGGGAGCACCACCAGCGTGCGGGGGCCGACGACATGCTTCTCCAGAGCGACCTCGACGGTCAGCTCCCCCTCCAGCACCAGGTAGTACTGGTCGAAGGCGTGGATGTGGGTGCCCGGCCCGGCCCCGCCGGGAGCGACTTCCATGTAGTTGACGACGGTGTGCCGCGCGCCGGTCACGGGGCCGGCCAGAGGGACCACCTTGAGACCCGGCATCGGCTCGTCCAGGGCGTCGGGATCGACTCGCCGGGTGTAACCGGGGTGGTCGGTGCTGTCGGCGGCCGGTACGTCGTCGGGAGAGTCCACCATGTACGCCAGCTGGGCCATCGGCCCGGGAGCGGGGATGAGCATCTCGAAGTGGGTCTCGGCGCCCGGCCCGTCGTTCCAGTTGCGGTGCGCCAGGCCCGCCGGGATGAACACGAGGGTGCCGGCGGTGATGTGCTGGACCTCGTGCCCCAGCTGGACGTTCATGGTCCCCTCGACCAGGTAGTACAGCTGGTCGACGTGGTGGTAGTGCAGGCCGGGGCCGCAACCGCCTTCCTCGATGTGGCTGTTGATCAGGATCGCGCTCTCCAGATGGGAGAGGAACTGTGCGCGGTAGCCGGGGAACCCGGTGTCGATGGCCCGGTCCGGGTCGAAGGGGCGGATGTACTGCATGCGGGTCGGCGGTGTGATGGACGGCATCGGCCTTCTCCTGCGTCTCGGTGGGGGTGTCGTGGTGTGCGCGGCTCAGCGGGAGAAGGCGGCCACGACGTCGTCGGTGGTGACGATCTCGCCCAGCAGCGTGAAGGTGTCCAGGGCGGCCTGATGTGCCTCGTCGTTGGCCGCCGAGCACGCGTCGGAGACGATGAGGGTGCGGTAGCCGTGGTTGACCGCCTCGCGGGCGGTGCCCTGGACGACGTGATCGGTGGCGACCCCGGAGAAGACGACGGTGTCGATGCCCTTCCCGCGCAGGATCCCGTCGAGTTCGGTGCCGTGGAAGCCGGTGAGGCGGGTGTGGGTGATGATCAACTCGCCTGGCTCGGGGCTGAGTTCCTCGATGAGTTCCGCGCCGCGCGTTCCGTCGACGAGGGCCTTGCGCTCTTCCACCAGGCCCAGCAGCGGGCAGTTGACGATCAGATCGGCGTAGTCGGGTCGGAAGGCCGTCCGGACGTGGATCACGGAGCCTCCCGCGGCTCGGGCCGCCTGGGTGAGCAGCTGGTTCTTGGCGATGACGCCGTGCCGCTGCACGCCCTCGGCGAAGAACGGCCCGAAGGCCCCCTCGGGTGCCACGATGTCGTACTGCCAGTGAGTGTTGATGACGGCGGTGCGGGCGGTATCGAACTCGGTCATGTGTCCTCCGACCGGCAGGCTCGCGGGCGTCCGGTTGACCGCTGAGCAACCATGTTTCAGATCGCAACACGACATTCCACAACTGTCAATAGAAATGTTTATTTTCAAGTCAGACATATCTGTGTTACTTTCACCTTGGCTCCCCAAGGGCGTCGCCGGATGGTTCGCGCATGGCCGCGGTACCCGTGGTCCGGCGGCGAGAGCCGATCCCAGGAGGTTGTACAGCGTGGTAATAACCCCCAGCGCCGTCCCTGATGACTTCACCGAGAACTTCGCCGAGACCGACGGCTCCGGTACGCACAGCCCTACCTCTGTGGATCTCCCGCCACTGTGATCAAGCGGTTCAGGGAGCTCCACCAGGCCGAGACCGGCCGGCTGGACCTGAGTTTCAGCGGGCTGGGGCTCCCGCTCGATTTGGGCCGCCGCGACATGGAACTGTCCGCCGCCGAGGTGCTGCCTGCCGTGCGCGCCGTCAGCGACGACACAGTCCCCGCCTGACCGGAAAAGGACTCCACCAATGGCATGGACATCACCACCGGCCTCACCGAGCGGCTCCGCCGGGAGTGAGGCAGCCCTGGAAGCCGCCCGTTTCCGCGACGTCCTCTCCGCGGTGCCCACCAGCGTTGTCGTGGTGACCGCCATGGACCGCGGCGAGCCGGTCGGGCTGGCCGTCGGCACCTTCCTCTCGGTGTCGCTGAATCCGCCCCTGGTCGGGTTTCTGCCCGCGGCGACGTCGAGCAGCTTCCCGCGGATACGGCAGGCCGGCGCCTTCTGCGCGAACGTGCTGACCGTGAACCAGCAGCACGTTTCCCAGGCCTTCGCCACCAGCGGCGCCGACAAGTTCGCCGGCCTGACCTGGCGTCCGGCACCGGTCACCGGCTCACCGGTGCTGGAGGGAGTGGCCGCGTGGATCGACTGCCGGATCACGACCCTGCACGAGGCCGGGGACCACTTCATCGTCCTCGGTGAGGTCGCCGACCTCGATGCGGTCCCGGGCGAGACACCGCTGGTGTTCCACCGCCGCCGCTACACGGGCGCCGCCGGGCCGACCGCGGCCTGAACGCCGTGAATTCACACGGCGCGGATGCGCGCCGGAACCCATGAGGAGAAGCACCGATGAAGCTGCTCACATATCGCATCGGCGACAAGGTGTCGTTCGGCGTCCTCGCGGACGACGGTGTCATCGACGGCGTCGAGGTTCTCGGCGGAGAGGCCGCCTCGGTCCGAGAGCTCCTGGAACGCGGGCTCACGGACCGGCTGGAGCGGCTCAGCGCGGGCCGGGAGGCCACCCACTCGCTGGCCGAGATCGAGTACCTCCCGCCGGTCCCGGACCCGGCGAAGATCCTGTGCGTCGGCGTCAACTACGTCGACCACCGTGAGGAGACCGGGCACGTCGACAAGCCCGAACACCCCACCGTCTTCAGCCGGTTCGCCGACACCCAGGTCGGTCACGAACAGCCCGTCGTCCATCCGCCGAACACGAGGCAGCTGGACTACGAGGGAGAGGTCGCGATCGTCATCGGCCGCCATGTGTCCGTGATCGAGACGGACGCCGACGCACGGGCGGCGATCGCGGGACTGGCGTGCTACAACGACCTGAGCGTACGGGACTGGCAGTTGCACAACAGCCAGTGGCTGCCCGGCAAGAACTTCCGCGGCGTCGGTTCCTTCGGTCCCCACCTGGTCACGCTGGACGAGTTCGACGACCTCGGATCGGTACGGCTCACCACCCGGGTCAACGGCGAGCTGCGGCAGGACGCCACGCTGGATCAGCTCGTCTTCGATTTCACGGCGATTCTGGGGTACATCACCGGGTTCACCTCCCTGGCCCCCGGCGACGTGATCGCCACCGGAACGCCCGGCGGTATCGGACTGGCCGCGAATCCGCCGCGTTTCCTCGTCCCCGGTGACGTGACCGAGATCGAGGTGTCGGGCGTCGGGGTCCTCCGGAACGACATCGTGGCGGCACCGGAGGGCGTGCGGTGAACGCGCGTCCCTGGTTGAACACGTACCCGGGTGATCTCCCGAGGCAGATCACCCCCGAGTCCGAGTCGATGCTCGAACTGTTCGCGACCACCGTCGCCACGTTCCCCGACAGAACCGCGATCGCCTATTTCGACGGCGCCGTGTCCTTCCGGGACCTCGACCAGCGCTCGGACGCCCTGGCGGTCGCCCTGACGGAGGGGGGCTTCGCCACCGGCGACCGGCTCGCGCTCTACACCCAGAACAACCCGGCGTTCGTGGTCGGACTCCTCGCGGCCTGGAAGGCCGGTGGTATCGCGGTTCTCATCAACCCCATGAACAAGGCGCGCGAACTGTCCTACCTGCTCAGGGACTCCGGCGCGACGGCCCTGCTGAGCCTTGACGATCTGTACGTGTCGGTTGCCCGTGAGGTGCTCGACGGCGAACAGACCGAAGTTCGGCAGGTCTTCGTGGCCTCCGCACGCGACGACCAGAAGCGCGACGACGAGCGCGTCATCCCCGTCGCGGAGCAGCCGGCGGTCTCCGGGGCCGTCCGGCTGACGGACGTGTTCGCCCGGCACGGTGACCGCAAGCCGGCACCGGTCAGCGTGACCGCCGGGCAGGCGGCGGTCCTGACGTACACCTCCGGCACCACCGGTGTGCCGAAGGGGGCGATCAACACACACGGCGGCCTGGCGTTCAACACCCACACCTACCGCGAGTGGATGAAGCTGAGCCAGGACGACGTCGTCCTCGGTATCGCTCCGCTGTTCCACATCACCGGGCTCGTCGGGCACGTCTGCGTCTCGCTGGTGGTCGGCTCGAAACTCGTGCTCGCGCACCGTTTCGACGGCGGGGTCGTCCTGGACGCGATCCGCGAACACCGGCCGACGTTCACCGTCGGCGCCATCACCGCCTTCAACCATCTCTCCGGACTCCCCGGGGCGGCCAAGGAAGACTTCGCGTCGCTGCGGGCGGTCTACTCCGGCGGCGCACCGATCGCACCTCAGCTGCGCGACAAGATCCGGGCCCGCACCGGGATGGACATCCACAACATCTACGGGATGACCGAGACCACCTCGCCGACACACGCCGTGCCCCTGGGGATGTCGGCGCCCGTCGATCCCGACACTGGCGCCCTGTCGATCGGCGTGCCCGTCTTCAACACGTCCGTGCGTGTCATCGACGACAACGGCACGGAGCTGCTGCCGGGAGAGACCGGCGAACTCGTCGTCTCCGGTCCGCAGATCACCCCCGGCTACTGGAACAAGCCGGCCGAGACGGCGGAGAAGCTCGTCGACGGCGAGCTCCACACCGGTGACATAGGACTGATGGACGAAGACGGCTGGTTCTACCTGGTCGGCCGGAAGAGCGACATGATCATCGCCTCCGGCTACAAGGTATGGCCGCGAGAGGTGGAGGACGTCCTCCTCGGCCACCCCGCCGTCCGCGAGGCCGCCGTGATCGGCGCCCCCCACGAATACCGCGGCCAGACGGTCAAGGCGTTCGTGTCCCTCCAGCCCGGCCGGACGACCAGTCCGGACGCCCTCATCTCGTTCTGCAAGGAGCGGTTGGCGGCGTACAAGTACCCCCGTGTCGTCGAGATCGTCGGCGACCTGCCCAGGAGCCCGGCCGGCAAGATCCTGCGGCGCGAGCTGCGGTGAGGACCGAGAAGGAATGAGCAGATCATGAACGACGCCGTCATCGTCGCCGCCGTGCGCACCCCCGTCGGGAAGCGCGGCGGTGCGCTGTCGTCCATCCACCCGGCCGACCTGTCCGCCCATGTCCTCGAGGCCCTCGCCGAACGCACGGGAATCCACCCGGGGCTCGTCGACGACGTCGTGTGGGGATGTGTCAGCCAGGTCGGGGAGCAGACCTTCGACATCGCCCGCACCGCGGTGCTGTCAGCGGGCTGGCCCGAGTCCGTACCGGGGACCACGGTCGACCGTCAGTGCGGCTCCTCGCAGCAGGCCGTGCACTTCGGAGCCGCAGGACTCATAGCCGGCTACTACAACGTGGTCGTCGTCGGCGGCGTGGAGAACATGTCCCGGGTTCCCATGGGGTCCGCGGCGGCAACCGGCAACCCGCTGGGCGAGCGCTATGTCAAGCGGTACGGCCCGGAGTTCCCCAACCAGGGGATCGGCGCCGAGATGATCGCCGACGCGTGGGGGCTGTCCCGCACCCAGCTCGACGAGTTCGCGCTGACCTCGCACGAGCGCGCGGCCACCGCCACGGATGCCGGACTGTTCACCACGGAGATCGAACCCATCACGGCGGCCGACACAATCGTGACGACGGACGAGGGCATACGACGCGGCGGGACCCTCGACAAACTGAGCACCCTCCGCCCGGCGTTCCGCGAAGACGGCCGCGTCACCGCCGCCAACTCCTCGCAGATCTCGGACGGTGCGGCCGCGTTGCTGATGACGACGAGCGAGGCGGCGGCCGCTCTGGGTCTGACACCTCTCGCCCGCGTCCACACAGCGGTCGTCACCGGTTCCGCACCGATGCCGATGCTGACCGGCCCGATCCCGGCGACGCACAAGGTGCTGGCCAAGTCCGGAGTCGGCCTCGACGAGATCGGCGTCTTCGAGGTCAACGAGGCCTTCGCGTCGGTGGTGCTCGCATGGGCGGCGGAGTTCGAGGTGGACATGGCCCGGGTCAACCCTCGCGGCGGTGCCATCGCACTCGGCCATCCCCTGGGCGGATCGGGGGCCCGGCTGATGACCACCATGCTCCACCACATGCGCGCCGAGAACATCCGGTACGGCCTGCAGACGATGTGCGAGGGCGGAGGACAGGCCAACGCGACGCTCATCGAACTTCTCTGACCGCACGAACCCTGAAGCCCCCTCTTTTCCAGGAGAGAACTCCCGATGAATCTGTCCTTCGACTTCACCGGCCAGTCCGTGATCGTGACCGGCGGTGCGCGCGGTATCGGTCTCGAACTCGGCCGGTTCTTCGCCAACTCCGGTGCCGACGTCTTCCTCATCGACTACGACGGCGAGGAGGTCCGCAAGGCCGCGGCCGAGGTCGGAGCACGGGCCATCTCCGGTGACGTCAGCAATACCGAGGACATCGACCGGGCCGTCGAGCAGGTCATCGCCGAGACCGGCCGGATCGACGTCGTCGTCAACAACGCCGGAATCCTGCGCGACAAGGTCCTGTGGAAGCTCACGGACGACGACTGGGAGAGCGTCCTGGCCATCCACGCCGGCGGCACCTTCCGGCTGACCCGCGCCTGCGTTCCGCACTTCCGCGCCCGCGGATACGGCCGCGTCATCAACGTCACCTCCTACACCGGGCTGCACGGCAACACCGGTCAGGCGAACTACGCCACCGCCAAGGCGGGCATCATCGGATTCACCAGGACCGCGGCCAAGGAACTGGCCCGCTTCGGAGTCACCGTCAACGCGATCTCCCCCAACGCGGAGACCCGGATGGTCGCCTCCATCCCGGAGGACAAGAAGGCCGAACTCGCGGCCGGCATCCCGCTGGGCAGATTCGGCGAGGCTTCCGAGATGTGCGCCGCGGTGGGCTTCCTCGCCTCCCGCGAAGCGGGATACGTCACCGGCGTCGTACTGCCTGTCGACGGCGGGATCTCGATCTGATCAGGAGGCGCGTTCGATGTGCAGGGGCACCGACCGGATGGACTCCGCGCCCTGAAGAATCCGGTAGATCTCCGTCGCACCAACGTGAATCACTTTGAGGACCGCCTCCCGTGCACGTTTCTCATCGCGGGCCGCCAAAGCGTCGAAGAAGGCGCTGCGCCAGCGGACGTGAGTGCGGTCCAAGAAATTGTCATGCAGCAGTCCGAACCTGAAAACTCGTTCCACATGCGTCGCCAAGGGAAGCGTCATTTCCGTCATTACCGGATTTCCGCAAATCTGGACGAGGTAACGGATCGGCGCTGCCTTCATCATGTCAGGATTGAGTGCGGACGCGGGACGGCCGCCCGGTGCCGTCGTCGTCACCAATTCGGCGGCCGTGGCGATCTGCTCGTCAGTGGCGTTGCGGATGATCAGCACCACCAGCGACGGGGCGGTCAACTCGAAGGCTTCGAGGATGTCCTGGACGCTCTGCAGCGTCATCGGCGTGACCTGCCAGCCCTTGCGCTTCACCGGGCGGGCGAACCCGTCCGCCTCCAGGCGCTGCAGCGCCTGCATCGTCGGCGTCCGACCCAGGCCGAGCGACTCCGACAGCTCGGACGCCTTGATCCATGTCCCCGGCGCCAGTTCGCAGCTGACGATGGCCTCGCGGAGCGTCTCATAGGCCTTGTCGCTCATCGACTGCGCCTTGCTCTGCCTGCCGTCCCCATTCATCGTCATAGCTGTATTATAAACGAAGATCCGTGTGTACCGGACGGCTCCGTAGCCGACTTTTCGGCACTGTAATTCGTTCGAACTATTCAGCTTGTTCCCGCCGACCACACTGTGATCTCGCTCCGCGTTTCCACGTGGCACTACCGGCATCTCCGGCGAAGTGGCGAGGATATGGCACGGTCGGCCGGGAACAGCCGCATTGCCGGGAGGTCAGCCGAGTCCGTCGGCCCCCACCTGTACGGCGGACTCGTCCAGCACGGAGCTGCTCACCGGCTGCTGCCGACCGTCGAGGTCGAGGACCGGCGTCGCCTCCTTGTACCAGGACTCGATGACCGCGTTGCCCCAGAAGTCACGGCGGCGGTCGTCGTGGACGTTCCACCGGTACGTCTCGTGGTCGGGGTCACCGGTGTAGTAGTCGGAGGTGTAGATCTCCACCCGGTGGCCGTCGGGATCTCGCAGGTAGACGTAGAAGGCGTTGGAGACACCGTGCCGGCCGGGCCCGCGCTCGATGTGCTTCTCCTCGTGCAGCGCGCCGAAGATGTCGGCGGTGCGCAGCACCTGGTGGGACTCGTGGGTGGCCACCCCGAGGTGGTGCAGGCGGGGGCCCGCGCCACCGGTGAAGGCCACGTCGTGGACGGTCTGCTTGCGGTACATCCAGGCGGCGTACAGCTCGTGCTCGTCGCCCTCGATGGTCTCCGAGCAGCCGAAGCCGAGGGACTTGTAGTGGGCGTAGGCGGCGGGGATGTCGGGGGTGCAGATGTTGAAGTGGTCGAGGCGGGCGATCTGGGCGCCGCGGTGGAGGTCGTAACGCTGGATGAGGCGCTCACCACGCTCGATCTCGTGGAAGAACTCGACCGGGAAGCCGAGCGGGTCGACGACGCGTACGGCGTCCCCGACGCCGACCGTGCCCTCGCCCTTCTTCAACCGCCTGACGGGGCGGCCGAGTTCGGCGAAGAACTTGCGCAGGGACCGGCTGGTGGTGGCCGTACCGGTCGAGCACTCCCTCGCGCGCCGGAAACGCCTGCGCGTCACGGACCTCGCCGGCGCCGACCTGATCGTGCACTCCGCCGACCGCCGCTCCGTGATGTACGACGTCGTACTGGGCCTCCTGCGGGACGCCGGTGTCGAGCCGCACATTCGCCACGAGGTCGGCGAGACCTCTACGCTCGTCACGCTCGTGGCCGGCGGCCTCGGCGTAGCCGTCGTGCCCGAACCGGTGACCGCGCTGACGCTCGACGGTGTCACCTACGTGCCACTGACCGGGGCCGACGCCCTCGTGGAACTGGCCGTCGCCCACCGCACCGACCGCTCCGAGCCGCACCTGGCCCGTACCGTGGGAATCATCCAGGCGATGTTCTGAGACGGTCGGCGGCGCCGGACAAGGCCCCTCGCTCGGCGCGACAACCCTGCCCACGAGTCCCGCTCACGCCGTGACGTGGGCTGTCCGCTCAGCGCCCGCGACGGGGGGTGCGAAGGCTGGGGCAGGTCGTCCCGCCGGACGGCGTCGAGCCAGTCCGGCAGGCGCTCGCCATGAAGCTCGACGGGCACGGGAAGCCGGGACACACCTTCCTGACGGGGTGGGGGCATCAGCGGAACGCCGCGTGGCCGGTGAGGGCCTGCCCGATGACCAGGGTGTGCATCTCACTGGTGCCCTCGTAGGTCAGGACGGACTCCAGGTTGTTGGCATGGCGGAGCGGCGCGTACTCCACGGAGATGCCGTTCGCGCCAAGGACCGTACGGCATTCCCGCGCGATCGCGAGCGCCTCGCGGACGTTGTTGAGCTTGCCGAAGCTGATCTGTTCGGGGCGGATGCGGCCCTGGTCCTTCAGCCGGCCCAGGTGGACGGCGAGCAGGGCGGCGCTGCCCAGCGAGACGCTCATGTCGGCGAGCTTCTTCTGGGTGAGCTGGAAGGCGCTGATCAGGCGGCCGAACTGGACGCGCGAGTCGGCGTACTCGATGGCCGCCTGGAGCGAGTCGCGGGCCGCGCCGACCGCGCCGAACAGGATGCCGAAGCGGGCCTCGTTCAGGCAGGACAGCGGTCCGCGCAGGCCCTCCGCGTGCGGCAGCCGCGCCGCGGCGGGCAGCCGTACGTTGTCGAAGTACAACTCCGAGGTGACGGAGGCGCGCAGTGACATCTTCTGCTTGATGTCCTGGGTGGTGAAGCCGGGCGCGCCGCGCGGCACGAGGAAGCCGCGGATGCCGTCCTCGGTCTGCGCCCAGACGGTGGCCACGTCGGCGATGCCACCGTTGGTGATCCACATCTTGGAACCGTTGAGGATCCAGTCGCCGCCGTCGCGCACGGCCCGGGTGCGCATCCCGGCGGGGTTGCTGCCGAAGTCGGGCTCGGTCAGGCCGAAGCAGCCGATCGCCTCACCGGCCGCGAGCCGGGGCAGCCACTCCTGCTTCTGCTCTTCGGAGCCCCACTTCCAGATCGAGTACATCGACAGCGAGCCCTGCACGGAGACGAAGCTGCGGAAGCCGGAGTCCGCCGCCTCCAGCTCCAGGCAGGCGAGGCCATAGCTGACCGCGTTGGTGCCGGCGCAGCCGTAGCCTTCGAGGTGCATGCCGAGGACGCCCAACTTGCCGAGTTCCGAGGCGAGTTCGCGGGCGAAGTAGGCGTTCTCGAACCACTCGCCGATGTGCGGGCGGACCCGGTCGGCGAGGAACCTGGCGACGGTGGCCTGGATCTCGCGTTCCTCCTCGGTGAGGATGGAGGCGAGGTCGATCAGGTCGAGGGGGTCCTTCATCGGCTTGGCGCCGCTCATCGTGTACTCCAGGGGGTGAGTGTCGGTCAGGAGTCCAGCCAGTCCGCGATCTCGCCGGTGTGCTCGCCCAGCCGGGGTGGGCGGCGGGTATAGCGGGGCGGGGTGCGGGACAGGGAGATCGGGTTGGCGACGAGATCCATGGGAGATCCGTCGTCGTCGGTGACCGCGGCCCGAGGCGCGAGGCCGAGGCGTTCGGCGAGGTCGAACGCCTGGGCGAGGTCGTTGACCGGGCCGCAGGGCACGCCCAGGGGCGTGAGGTGCTCGAACCATTCGGCCGCCGTTCGGGTAGCGAGCAACTCGCCCAGCTTCTGGGCGAGTTCGTCGACATGTGTGACCCGTTCGGGGTTGGTGGCGAAGCGCGGGTCGTCGGCGAGGTCCGGCGCGCCGAGGCCCCGGCACAGGGCGGTGAACTGGCGGTCGTTGCCGACGGCGACGACCAGCGGCCGGTCCTTGGCCTGGTAGACCTCGTAGGGCGCGATGGAGGGGTGCCGGTTGCCCAGGATGCCCGGTACCCGGCCGGCCAGGGTGTATCCGGCGGCCTGGTTGACCAGGCTCGACAGCAGGGTGGAGAGCAGGTCGATCTCGATGTGCTGTCCCTCGCCGGTCGCGTCGCGGTGGCGCAGCGCGGCGAGCACACCTGTCGCCGCGTGCAGGCCGGTGAGCACGTCGACGAGGGCCACGCCGGTCTTCACGGGCTGTCCGGGGGCGGGGCCGGTGACGCTCATCAGCCCGCCGACGGCCTGGATCAGCAGGTCGTAGCCGGGCAGGGCGGCCCCCGGTCCGGCACCGAAGCCGGTGATCGAGCAGTACACGATGCCCGGGTTGCCGGAGCTGACCTGGTCGTAGCCGAGCCCGTGTCGGCGCATGGTGCCGGGCCGGAAGTTCTCGAAGAGCACGTCAGCGCGGCGCGCCAGTTCGCTCGCGCGCCGGCGGTCCCTCTCGTCGCGCAGGTCGAGCGCGAGGGAGCGCTTGTTGCGGTTGACGGAAAGGAAGTAGGTGGCCTCGCCGTGGGCGTGGGGCGGGCCCCAGGCCCGGGTGTCGTCCCCGGCGGCGGGGTGCTCGACCTTGATGACATCGGCGCCGAGGTCGGCGAGGAGCATGGTGGCGTACGGCGCGGCGAGCACGCGGCCGAAATCGGCGACGAGCACGCCGCTCAGCGGCAGCGTCGAGGGCGTCGTCACGGCGTCGGTCCTCCGGAGCTGCGCAGGTACACCGTCTTGGAGCGGGTGAAGAACTCACGTGCCGCGCGGCCCTGTTCCTTCGGTCCGTACGCGCTCTGCTTGACGCCGCCGAACGGCACATGCGGATCGGCGCCCGCCGTCTCGGAATTGATGTGCAGCACGCCTACGTCCATGTGGTCCATCGCGGCGGTGACGGCCCGCAGATCGTCGGTGAAGAGGGCCGCGGAGAGGCCGAAGTCGCTGTCGTCGGCGAGGGCGAGTGCTGCCCGGACGTCCGGGGCACGGCGGACGGCGAGGACGGGGCCGAACAGCTCCTCGCGCCAGAGCGGGTCGTCGTCGGCCAGTTCGACCACGGTGGGCTGGACGAAGGCTCCGCCCATGCGGTCGTCGTCGTAGCGGCGGCCGCCTGTGAGGATGTCGACGCCGGGGCGTTCGGCTGCGGCGTCCACGGCCTGCTGGATGTCGTCCCGGGCCTGGATCGAGACGACGGGCCCCATCTCGGTGGTCTCCTCCAGCGGGTCGCCGACCCGCAGGGCGGCGACCCGCTTGGTGAGCCGGTCGAGGAACTCGTCGGCGACGGGCTCCTGCACGATGAGCCGGGAGGTCGCGGTGCACTTCTGCCCCGCGGACCGGAAGGCGCCGGCCAGCACCTCCTGTACGGCGAGGTCGAGATCGGCGTCGGCGAGCACCACGGCCGCGTTCTTGCCGCCCATCTCGGTCTGGACGGGCCGGGCCAGCCGCCCACAGGCAGCGATCAGACCACGTCCCACCGAGGTCGAGCCGGTGAAGGTGACCGCGTCGACGCCCGGGTGTTGGACCAGCCGGCCGCCGAGGCTGCCGCTTCCGATGAGCAGGGAGAGGACACAGTCCGGCAGCCCGGCCTCGACCAGCGCCTCGGCCAAGCGCATGGCGAGCAGCGGCACCAGGCTCGCAGGCTTCCACACGACGGTGTTGCCGTAGGCGAGCGCGGGGGCGATCTTCCAGGCCGGGATCGCGATGGGGAAGTTGAACGGTGTCACCACCGCCACAACGCCGACCGGCCGATGGATCACATGGATCTGCTCGCCGGGGCGGGGCGAGGCGAAGACCTCGCCGACCGGGCGGGATCCCTCCCCGGCGTAGTAGCGGAAGATCTCCGCGGCCCGGCGTACCTCACCGATACCCTCGGCCCGGGTCTTGCCCTCCTCCCATGCCAGTTCCTCGCCCCACCGCTCCGCGTGAGTGTCGATGACCTCGCCGGCGCGATCGAGGATGCGGCCGCGGGCCTGGGGCGGGGTGGCGGCCCAGCGGAGGAAGGCGTCCCGGGCGGACTCGACGGCCTGGTCGAGTTCGTGGTCCTGAGCCAGCCATCCGACTGCCACGGTCTCACGGGGGCGTGCCGGGTTGAGGTCAACGACGTCCTCGCCGTCGCCGGTCCGCCACTCCCCCGCGACGAGATGGCGCAGCGTCCGGACCTGCCGGACCGCTCCGGCCCGCCCTGTGCTGCTGCCTGCGGTGGATCGCATCGGCACTCCTTCCGGGAGGTCCTGGTACGCCGCTGGAGCCCCAGGGCGCGGCGGGCTGGGTGAGGCCGTCATTGTGCGGGGGTCCACGGCCCCGGCGCATTGGACGAAACGGCCCGTCCTGGGCTGTCCCGGCACGCCGATCCGTCAATGGTGCGGGGCCCGCGGTGGTGAGCCCCGGACTGCCGGGGCACCCCCAGGCCCCGGCACGACTCCGATCAGACGAACTGGATGGCTCGCTTTACGGCGGCATCGCTCTGCGGCATCGGTCAAACGAACCAGTTCGTTGATGTGAGACCCGGATCGCGCTGGACGAGATGTCCCGCCGCACGCGCCCGGAACACGCCCTTCCGTCCATGTTCTGCGTCCCCCGCCCGTGTTTGGCTCGGCGCTCCCAACCCCGTAAACCCGGAGGACGTTTCATGCCCCGTGCATCCCAGCCGGCCGGCGGCCCCGACCTCGCGCAGGTCCGGCGGGTCGTCAGCGAGATCCCCGGCCCGCGCTCCCGTGAACTGCTGGCCCGTCAGCGGACGGTGGTGCCGGCCGGTGTCGGCGCCGCCCTGCCCGTGTTCGTGGCGGCGGCCGGCGGCGGAGTGATCGTCGACGCGGACGGCAATTCCTTCATCGACTTCGGCAGCGGCATCGCCGTGACCACGGTCGGCAACTCCGCCCCGGCGGTGGCGGAGCGCGCGGCCGCGCAGCTGCGCCGCTTCACCCACACCTGCTTCCTGGTCAATCCGTACGAGTCCTACCTGGACGTGTGCGAGAAGCTGAACGAACTGACCCCCGTGCCCGGCGAGAAGCGCACGATCCTCGTCAACTCCGGTGCCGAGGCCGTGGAGAACGCCGTCAAGATCGCCCGTGCCGCCACCGGCCGTCCCGGCATCGTCGTCTTCGACCACGCCTTCCACGGCCGCACGCTGCTCACGATGAGCCTCACCGCCAAGAACAAGCCCTACAAGCAGGGCTTCGGCCCCTTCGCGCCCGAGGTCCACCGCGCCCCGATGGCATATCCGTACCGCTGGCCCACCGGCCCCGCCCGGTGCGCCGAGGAGGCGGCGTATGCGCTTGCCGACCTGCTCGACCGCCAGGTGGGAGCGGAAAACGTGGCCGCTGTCCTGGTCGAGCCGATCCAGGGCGAGGGCGGCTTCGTCGTCCCGGCTCCCGGATTCCTGACCAGCGTCGCCAATATCTGCCGGGCCCGCGGCATCCTGCTCGTCGTCGACGAGATCCAGGCCGGCATCGCCCGTACCGGCCGGATGTTCGCCTGCGAACACGAGGGCATCCAGCCCGACCTGATCACGACCGCCAAGGGACTCGCCGGTGGACTCCCGCTGGGCGCGGTGACCGGCCGGGCCGAGCTGATGGACGCGGTTGCGGCGGGCGGTCTGGGCGGGACCTTCAGCGGCAATCCGGTGGCCTGCGAGGCGGCGCTGGGTGTCTTCGAGGAGATCGAGGCGCACGATCTGCTGGAGCGGGCCCGGGAGATCGGCGACACCATGCTGGAGCATCTGGGCGAGCTCGCCGACGCGCACGACGTGATCGGTGACGTACGGGGCCGGGGTGCCATGATCGCGATCGAGTTGGTCGAACCCGAGGGCGACCGGGTGCCCGCTCCCGACCTCGCCGCCCGGGTGGCCCGGCGCTGCCACGCGGACGGGCTGCTGGTCCTGACCGCCGGCAGCTACGGCAACGTGCTGCGGTTCCTGCCACCCCTGTCGATCTCCGACGCCCTGCTGCAGGAGGGGTTGGCCATCCTGGGAGAGGCCATCGCCAAGGAGGTGTCCTCGGCCGGGTGACCTTCCGTCAGCCGGTTCGGTCGCTGCCGGCGGACGCCTGCCAGGCGGACAACGCCAGCAGGAGTTCGGCGCGCACGTGCGCCGAGTCCAGGTCCGCGCCGAGCAGGCTCCGCACCCGCTCCATGCGGCTGCGCAGGGTGTGCCGGTGCACGCCGAGGGCCGCCGAGGCCGCCTCCCAGCCGCCGTTGTGCTCCAGGAAGGTACGCAGCGAGACGAGCAGGTCGGTGCCGTGTGCGGTGTCGTACGCGGCGAGGGGAGCCAGCTGCGCCTTGGCCAGCGTCGCGAGGATTCTTCTCGTCTCCGGGGTGGCGGCGAGCAGCCGACCCGCCAGGGACTCGAAGGACACGACGGCCAGGCTGTCGCGGGCCTCGGCGACCGACGCGGCGTTCAGGGCTTCGGACAGCGCCGCGGGTCCGTCGGCCAGGTCGTGGACGGCGCTCAGCCCGGCCCAGGTGCGCGACCTGAGCCAGGCCCGTGCGCCGTCCGTAACTGTCTGCGCCGTGACCGCGTGGCCGGCCGGCAGCAGCACCGCCGCGCACCCGCCGTGCCCGCGGCCGAACAGAGGCAGACCGCGCTCGGCCAGTTCCGTCCCCACGGCCTGAAGGGCCCGACGGGGGCTGCCGCCGCGCAGGACGAGGACGCGGATGCCGTCGCGCACGGGGAAACCCGCCTCGGTGAGGTGGTCCAGGGCGGCCGATGCGGTGACCGAGCCGTCCAGCAGCAACCGCAGGAACAGCGCGTTGACGCGGTTCTGCTCCTCGCGCAGCCGCTGGGGCTTCTCCGCCTCCAGGGCTGCCAGTGAGGCGGCGTGCCCGAGCAGGAGGTGGTCGACCGGTGTGAGGGCCCGGTCAGCGGCCAGGACCAGCCGGCCGTGGGCACGCGGTCCGACGCGGACCTGCTGCACGGCGACCACTCCGTCCTGGCCGCTGCTGACCGACGCCACCGCCTGCTCCGGGGAACGGAGTGCGGCCTCGGGCGCCGCGGCGTCGGGCGGATGGGTCGCGCGCACCTTGCCGTCATGGTCCAGGAGGACAACGGACGTGCCGGTGGAGACGGCCAGCTCCCGCACCACCGCCTGGGCCCCGCCGTGCAGCGCGGCGCGGGTCATCTGCGGCTGGATGCGTGAGGCCCGTACGACGCCCTCGTACTGCTGCTCGGCCAGGCGTTCCATGACCGCCTTGGTGACGGCCACGAACGGGGTGGGAAGCGGCACTTCCAGGAGTGGCAGCCCTGCCTCCTCGGCCGCGCCGACGAGCGCCTCGGGCACCTGCTCGTGCGACAGTCCGACCCCGAAGCCGACGGCGGCCACCCCGGCCTTCACCAGGCGGCCGACATAGTTCTCGCAGGCGGCCGAGTCCGCCGTCAGCCTGAGCCCGGTGGTGAGCAGCAGCTCACCACCGGCCAACCACGGTGCCGGGTCGACGAGTTCGATGCTGTGCGCCCAGACCACGTCCCGGTCCGGGCCGCCGCGTCCGGCCAGCACCCGCAGACGCAGATCCTGACGCCGTATCAGCCAGGCAAGCGGTACACCCACCGCCCTCACCGTCCATGACATTCAGAAAGAGAGGTAAAGCGTTGCCGCCATGGGCCGGTCAGCGCTCCACCGCGAACGTGAAGTCGTACGCGCTGCCCTTGGCGTCACGGGCGTGCAGGTGCATCTGCCCGCGCGCCGTGCGCCACATGCCCGTTCCGCCGGTGATCGCGAGCGTGGAGTCGGCCGCGTCGTAGAACGGCCCTTGGACGACGATCGATCCGCCGTTCAGCGTCGTCGTCCAGTTGCACTCCCATGCCGTGCCGACCTTGGTGCGGACGCAGGAGCCCTGGTCGCTGCCGACCCGGTGTCCAGCCGTGTCGAACACGGGGTTTCCGAAGGCCAGGGTGTCGCCCAGGCTGTCTCCGTGCGGTCCGAGGTCGACGACCGTGTCTGTGTCGGCGTGCTCGATCAGTGTGAAGACGGCGGGGCCGCCACGGTGACCCGCTGTTCTGTCGCCGGCCTGCGCCACGGAGACACCGGCGACGAGGACCGCGCAGGCAGTGGCCGCGAGAACAGTGGCGAGACGGGGCTTCCTCATGGTCACCAGCCCCCTTCGGCACGCCGGTCGTAGCGCAGTTCGCCGTCGCCCAGGTCGAAGACGAGCAGCTTGGACTCGGTGAAAGTGTCGAGGAACCAGCCGGAGAGTTCACGGCCGACGCCGCTCTTGCCGGTGCCGCCGAACGGGGCGAGCTGGTCCCAGTAGTTGCTGGTCTCATTGATGTTGACCGTGCCGTGCTGCAGGGCCTCCCCCACCCGCCAGGCGGTGGCCAGGTCCCGGGTCCACAGGGATGCGATCAGGCCGAGGTCGCTGGAGTTGGCGATCTCCACGGCCTCCTGCACCGAGGAGACCTTGATGACGGGGGCGACCGGGCCGAAGGTCTCCTCCTGGGCGATGCGCATCTCGGGCGTGACGCCGGTGAGGATCGTGGCCGGGAAGAACAGGCCTTCCTCCTTGCCGAACTGGACGACGTCCGCTCCCCTGTCGCGGGCGTCCGCCACATGTTCGGCGATGCGCCGGAGGGTGGCCTCGTTGCGGACGGGGCCCATGTCGGTGTCTTCCAACGCCGGGTCGCCGACGCGGAGTTGGGCGGCGCGGGCGGTCAGCTTGGTGACGAACTCGTCGTGGACGTCCTCATGGACGAGGAGCCGTTCCGCCGAGGTGCAGACCTGTCCGGCGAAGTAGAAGCAGCCGTTGACAGCGGCATCGACGGCGGCGTCGATGTCCGCGTCGGGGAGGATCATGAAGGGGCCGTCGCCGCCGAGTTCGAGCAGGTGCGGGCGGAGGGCGGCGGCGCGGGCGATGCGTTCGCCGGTGGCGGTCGACCCGGTGAAGAACAGGCCGTCGACGCCCGGGTGGTCGACGAGGGCGGCTCCGACGTCGCCGAGCCCGTGCACGACGTTGATCACGCCGTCGGGCAGGCCGGCCTCGGTGAAGATCTCCGCTACGAGGTTGCAGCTGATCGGGGCGTACTCCGAGGGCTTCCAGACGGCCGTGTTGCCGGCCGCGACGATGTGCGCCAGCGCGATCGAGGAGATGTCGGTGGGGAAGTTGTACGGGGTCACGACGCCGACGACGCCGAGCGGGCGGTAGTTCATGACCAGCCGCTTGTTGTTGGTCTGCTCCTGGGTGGAGGGGAACGACAGGCCCCGGTGGCGCAGGACCTCCTCACCGGCCTTCTGCCAGGCGGGGGCCGCGTACTCGATGACCTCCTCGCGGGCCTCCGCGACGGTCTTGCCGATCTCCAGCGTCAGCACTCGGGCGACGTCCTCCGCGCGCTCGGCGAAGAGCGCATGGACCCGGCGCAGGATCTTGACCCGTTCGATGAGGGGCGTGGCGGCCCATCCGGGCTGGGCCCGGCGGGCGGCGGACACGGCGCGGGCGATGTCCTGGGCGTCGCAGCGGGTCACCTCGGCGATCAGCTCACCGGACTGCGGGGAGTGCACCGGGAAGCTGCCCGCGGCGCCGTCCAGCCACGAGCCGTCGACAAGCGCCTTCGTGGGCAGGGTTGGGGACATGTTCGTTCCACCTTCGAATCTCGGCGTCGCGTCGCGCGCGACGGTGGGAAGGGAAAGCCGGGTCTGCGTGCTCAGACGGAGGCGGGCGACGAGGACGGCTCGTGCGCGTCCGGAGCGGCCAGCGCGTCCCCCGCCGGGGCGTCTCCCCGCTCGTGCGGCTTGGCGACGGCCATGTACAGGGCGCCCACGCCCACTACGACGGCGCCGCTGACCAGCACGATGTAGTTGTCGTACCAGGGCGTGCCGGGCGTGCGCGGCCAGCTCATGTTGACGAGCGCGACGACGCCGTAGACCAGGGCGCCGATGGTGACCGGAAGTCCCCACCGCTCCAGCCGGTACTCGCCGGAAGGCCGCCAGCCGCGCAGCCGCGCCCGCAGGGAGGCGAGAACAACCATCTGGAAGGCGAGGTAGATGCCGAGGGTGGAGAAGGAGATGATCTTCACCAGGGCGTCGGCGGAGTACGCGGACCCCACGATGATCAGCCCGGGAAGGAGCGCCGCGAGCAGCAGGGCGTATGGCGGCACCCGCAGCCGCTCGGAGAACGCCGCCAGCACTCGGCTGCCGACGATCATCCGGTCCCGGGCGAAGGAGTAGGTCAGCCGGCTGGCCGCCGCCTGCAGACTCATCGCGCAGGAGATGAAGGAGAGCAGGACGACGACCAGGACGGCGCGGGCACCGCCGCTGCCGAAGGCGTCGGTGAGCACGGTGGTCACCGGGTCGGCGTCCTTGCCCGAGATCACCGCGCCGAAGTCGCTGACGGAGAGGATGAGGGCAAGGCACACCGCGGTCGCGGCGGCACCGCCGATGTAGATGGTGCGCCGCATCGAGGTCGGGATCCGCCTGCCGGGGTTCGGGACCTCCTCGGCCACGTCGCCGCACGCCTCGAAGCCGTAGTACTGGAAGACGCCGATGAGCGAGGCGGCCGCGAAGGCGTAGAGGTACGAGTGGCTGCCCTGGGAACCGAAGCTGTCGAACAGCACGCCCAGTCCGTGGTGACGGTTGGCGATCAGCAGCCAGGCACCCACCACGACGGCCCCGACGATCTCGGCCACGAAGCCGAACACGGCGACGGCGGAGAGCACCTTGGTGCCGCCGAAGTTGATGACCGTGGCGAGCAGGAGCAGTCCCAGTGCGCAGAGGATCGTCGTGGTGGTGCTGGAGGCGAAGCCGAACACCGCGGCCACGTACGGTCCGGCGCCGTATGCGACCGCCGAGATGGTGGAGAGCAGGGCGAGGAGGTAGATCCAGCCGGTCATCCAGCCCCATTTGCGGCCCCACAGCCGCCGGGCCCACGGGTACACCCCGCCGGCCACCGGGAATTCGGCGACGACCTCGCTGAAGACCAGGGCCACCAGCAGCTGGCCGACGCCCGCGATGACGAAGGCCCAGATCATCGGCGGGCCGCCCGCCATCAGGGAGGCCGCGAACAGGGTGTACACGCCGACGACCGGCGAGAGATAGGTGAACCCCAGCGAGAAGTTCGCCCACAGGCTCATGTCCCGCTTGAACTCGGACTCGTAACCGAGAGCGGCAAGTCGCTGGGCGTCGGCGTCTGCAGGGGACGGCGGAGACTGCGTGGCGTCGTTCATCGACGGGCTCCTTGAGGGAAACACGCTGCTGAGCGGGGTGTCGGCAGGACCGGGGCCGTGGGGGAGGCCGACGAGGACCGGGAGGGGTCCGGCATGTCGAATGCGCGAAAACCTACTACATTGGAGTTCAAAGGACAACGGTTTGACTGTTAGGCTGGAAACGATCTCTCGTTACGGACTTTGACCTTTGAGGAGGGGGCCGTGGCGGCAGTGGAGGGCCGCTCGCCGGTGATGAGCGCCGTCTTCGCGCCCCTGAGCGACTCCGGACGGGCGGACATGGTGATCCGCCGGATCGCCGAGGCGGTCACCATCGGGCTGATGGCCGAGGGGGAACAGCTTCCCAGCGAAAGTGACCTCGCCTGCCAGCTCGGTGTCGCCAACGGCACCGTCCGCGAGGCCCTGGCCATGCTGCGCGAGCAGGGACTCGTCGAGACGCGGCGCGGCCGTAACGGCGGGAGTTTCATCCGCAGCCCGGAGGAGGGACTCACCAGGATCCACCAGGCCCGTCTGAGGGAACTGGGCATCTCGGAGCTGCGCGATCTCGGCGACGAGCAGTTCGCCGTTTCGGGGACCGTGGCCCGTTTCGCCGCCGAACGGGCCCCCTCGGACCTGGCGATGAGCCTGGACCGCCTGGTCACGGCCCTGCGCAAGGCCGAGTCCCCCGCCGAACGGCGCAAGGCCGACGCCCGTTTCCACATCGAGTTGGCCGTGGCCACGCAGTCCGTCCGGCTGACACGGCTGGAGGTCCGCCTGCAGGCGGAACTCGGGCCGCTGCTGTGGCTGCCGGACGGCGACGGGCCCGACGCGTCCGCCTTCGCCGACCAGCATCACGAGATCCTGGTGGCCGTCATGGCCGGAGACGCCGCGGAGGCGCGCCGCCTCGCCGAGGAACACACCATCACCGGCGCTCGCCATCTGGTACGCACACACCTACGGTTGACCGATGCCTGACCCGTTGGCGCCCCCCGCGCCGCCCTCCTTGACGGAGCACAGTGATGACCAGCACCCCAGCCACCGGCATCGTCCGGTGCAGCGAATCCATCCGGGACGCGGTGGAATCCGTCTTCTCGGCGCTGGCCGTCCTGGAGGCCGAGGCACGTGAACACCTGAGCACGGCCGGCCGGAAGGGCAGGCATCCCGGGACGAGCGACCTCGCCGCCGTGCGGCCGACGATCCAGGACCTGCTGCGCGAGCAGGGCGAGCTGTTCAACGGCACCGGTGTGGTCATGACACCCGACGCGCTCGTCGATGTCGCCTTCCACCTCGAGTGGTGGCAGCGCACCGGAGACCAGGGCTCCCGGCCCCTGCGGCTGAACCTGGATCCGCGAAGTGAGAGCTTCTACGACTACACCCTCAAGCCCTGGTTCGTGATCCCCCGCGACGAAGGCCACGGCACGGTCATGGGTCCGTACGTCGATCTGCACTGCGCCGGCCTCTACATCCTGACCTTCACACGGCCCCTGACAGTGGACGGTGAGTTCGCGGGGGTCGTCGGGGCCGATGTCCCGGTGGCCGCCTTCGAGCAGCTCGTCGCCCCCTCACTCAAGCACCTGGGCGGTGAAGCGGTGGTGATCACCAGCGAGGGCCGGGTCCTCGCCGCGAACACGCCCACGTGGGCCGTCGGGGAGATCGCTCGCGAATTGCTGGGCCATGGAGCCGCATTGGAGCAGGCGGCCGTGCCCACCCCGGAAGTCGACTGGAGCGTGATCCGCGTGGAGTCCCCGGCCACCGGCTGAGTGAGGACGGCGCAGGCCGCAAGCAGCCGGCCTGTCCAGCAAGGCCGCCAGCACGGTCGTCCCTGTGGCTGCGGCCCGCCGAGCGCTCGCGGTGGGCGCACCATCGGTTATCGAGTTCAGCCAGAGCGGGTCGACAAGAAGACACGCCGTACATGTACTTCCGAATGCATCCGACACCTGAATGTCCACTACAGACCGGCGTCCAAGGCTGCGCCGTTCTCGCGATCGGTGGGAATGATCGCGTGAGTCCGACGGTCGCTGGCGGCCAGGTCATGTCCCGTCCGTGATGGGGAGACCCGGACCGGATCGTGCTGATGGGCCATTCGGCCGGCGCCACGAACGCGGCGTCGTACTTGGCCGGTGACGGTGGGGCCGACGCGGAGAACCTGGCCGGCGCGGTCCTGCTCTCGGGGATCTACGATCCGCAGACCGCGGAGCCCAATTTCAAGCTCACGGTCTACTACGGCGAGGACGCCTCCAAGTACGTCGAGCAGTCGGCCGTCTCCGGGCTCGTGCGCTCGCAAGTCCCGACGCGAGGAGCACGATTTCACCCTGGCGGCCTCCGACTACGCGGTCGCCGTCTTCGGGGCCGCGCTCGCCCGCGCCCTTCACCACAGGACTCCCGGCATCCGGCTGCGCTTCACCCAGACCCCGCCCGGCATGGTCGAGAACGCCGCCACGATCCTGAGTACCACCGACGGCCTGCTCATGCCGCACGGCATCATCAGCGACTTCCCGGCCACCGAGCTCTACGAGGACTAGTGGGTCTTCCTCGTCGCCGAGGACAACACCGAGGTCGGCGAACATCTCACCCGGAAGGACCTGACCCGGCTGCCCTGGGTCACTACGACGCCCCGGCCGTCCGCCAGCTCGGCATGCTCGGCATCGAACCGAGGGTCGAGGTGTCCGTGGACAGCTTCCAGGCACTGCCCTTCCTGGTCGCGGGCACCCACCGCATCGCCCTCGTCCAGAAGCTCCTCGCCGAGCGCTTTCGAAGCGTCGCCCCGGTGCGGATCATCGAGCCGCCCTATGAGGCCGTCCCCCTCCGGGAGGCCCTGTGGTGGCACCCGGTCCACGCCCGCGATGCCGCGCACATCTGGCTACGTGATACGGCAGCGAGGGTCGCGGCAGCCCTCCCGGGGCAGGTGCCGCTACCATCCGAGCATCCACAGGCCGGATGAACGCGCGCTGGGGCCGTGCGTGGACGAGAAGAGCAAGATGCAGGCCATCGACCGCCCCGCGCCGATCCTCCCCGCCCTGCCCACCACCACGGCCAGGATGAGCCACGACTATGAGGGGCCTCGCGTTTTCCGGACAGGCTTCTGACCGTTTATTTCACGCGGCGATTCGCAACTTCTCGTACTCGGCGTGGACTTCGCGCGGAGGGCGGTAACCCACCGCCGAGTGGAGGCGTTTGCGATTGTACCAGAATTCGATGTA